>JAFUMG010000069.1 GCA_017473225.1 Oscillospiraceae bacterium
TACGAATTCGCCGAAATGTTGGTGGTTATTCCAGACTTCTGCTGCACAATCCCCCAGTCTCGGCTATCGCCGAGCCAGCCCCCTTTACACAAGGGGGCCTTTGGGTGCGGCAGACAACTGACAGATAAACTACAATTTGAACCGCACATACAGCTTGACGGGACGCGGAAAATGTACGTTGTTGTAAAACCGGCAAAACTTTGCTATGATAAGAAAAAACGGGGAGGGATTTTGAAAATGGACATCAAAATCAGAAAGTACAAAAGCGGGGACTGCGGTGCCATGGCGAAGCTGTTTTACGACACGGTCCATAGCGTCAACGCGAAGGACTACACAAAACAGCAGCTGGACGCCTGGGCCACCGGCACCGTGGACGAAAAGGCCTGGGACGCTGCCTTCCGGGAACACGATACCATGATCGCCGAATGTGACGGGGAGATCGTGGGCTTCGGGGATATGACGGAGGACGGCTATCTGGACCGGCTCTATGTCCACAAGGATTTCCAGCGGCGGGGCATCGGCACGGTGCTCTGCGATTTCCTGGAACGGGGCTGCGGCGCGCCTGCCTTTCGGGTCCATGCCTCCATCACCGCCAGGCCCTTCTTTGAAGCCCAGGGCTACACCGTGGTGAAAAAGCAGCAGGTGACCCGGGGCGGCGTGGCGCTGACCAATTTTGTCATGGAGAAATGACCATGGAATATACGCATTTTGTGTCCGTTGCCGCGCTGGTGACCAATGACGCCGGGCAGGTGCTGCTGGTGAACAGTCCCTGGCGGGGCTGGGAATACCCCGGTGGCCTGATCGAGCCGGGAGAGACCTTCCAGCAGGCCCTCCGCCGGGAGATCCGGGAGGAATCCGGCGCGGAAGTGGAGATCACCGGCTTTGTGGGGATCTGCAAAAACGTGGAAAAGGACATCGTCAACATCGATTTTACCGCCCGGTATGTGGGCGGTGAGCTCCGGACCAGCGAGGAGAGTACCGAGGTGGGCTGGTTCGCCCCGGAGGAGGCCATGGAGAAGATCACCCTTCCCCTGACGAAAAAGCGCCTTGCCAATATGCTGGCGGCGGACCGGGAGATCCACCTCTTCGGCTTCCGCCATGTGCCCTTCACGTCCTATGACGACGAGACCTTCCCGGTGGGAAAGTAAAACGGCATCCC
The DNA here is from genome assembly GCA_017473225.1 of Oscillospiraceae bacterium. Taxonomy (GTDB): domain Bacteria; phylum Bacillota; class Clostridia; order Oscillospirales; family Oscillospiraceae; genus Faecousia. The sequence goes on from JAFUMG010000069.1 coordinate 1,160, forward strand.
CTGTGGAGATGCCGTTGGTATGATTGAAGATTTAAATTGGAAATTGGAATCAGACGGAAAACTGCTGCCATAATTTTCAATTTTCAATTATCAATTTATAGATGCTTATCCCAGCAGCACGTCGGAAATCAGCATCAGGCAGAAGCCCACCAGCAGGGAATAGGTCACGCCGGGGGTCTCGCCGTGGTGGGTCTCGGGGATCATCTCGTCGCTGATGACATAGAGCATGGTGCCCCCGGCGAAGGCCAGGGCGAAGGGCAGAATGGCCGCGGAGACGCTGACGGCGAAATAGCCCAGCAGCGTGCCCAGCACCTCCACCAGTCCCGTGGCCATGGCGCACAGGAAGGTCTTCTTCAGGCTGACGCCGGCGGAGAGCATGGGGCCGATGATGACCATGCCTTCGGGGATGTTCTGCAGGGCGATGCCGCCCGCGATCAGCAGCGCTTCGGAAGCGTTGCCGGAGCCGAAGCCCACGCCGGCGGCGATGCCCTCCGGCAGATTGTGGATGGCGATGGCGGTGACGAACAGCAGCACTTTACTCAGATGGGCGTTGTGGGCATGATCTTCAATGTCCGAGCCCATGAGCCGGTGCAGGTGGGGGACCACCTTGTCGATCAGGTTCAGGGCAAAAGCACCGGCGAAGATGCCCGCGATGGTGATGAGAATGCCGAATCTGCCGCCGTATTCCAGCGACGGCAGGATCAGGCCCAGCACTGCCGCGGCCAGCATGACGCCCGCGGCGAAGGACAGGACGATATCGCTGAATTTGTGGGAGATCTTTTTGAAAACGACGCCCAGTACGGCACCGATGACGGTAGCGCCGCCGACGCCCAGGGCAGTGAGCAGGACAAGACCCATAGTGACACCTCCGGGAAGGGTTTTCTCCATTATACAGCGAAGGGCGCCATCGCGCAATGGAAAAGGGGAAAAGAAATGAAAGTTTTGGTAAGCGCCTGCCTGCTGGGCAGGAACTGCAAGTACAACGGTGGAAATAATTACAGCGAGAAGGTCGCGGAGTTCCTCCGGGGTAAGGAAATCGTGGAATACTGCCCCGAGGTCATGGCAGGAATGGGCATCCCCAGGACGCCCATTGAGATCGTGGACGGCGTGCTGATGGACCGGGAGGGGAACAATGTGGACGAAGCTCTGCGCCGGACCGTGGACCGGGCCATGGAGGAGATCCGCGGCCTGGGTATTGACTGCGCGGTATTGCAGTCCAGAAGCCCCACCTGCGGGGTCAGGCAGGTCTACGACGGGACCTTTTCCGGGAAGCTGATCGACGGGCAGGGCGTTTTCGCTAAGGCTCTGATGGACGCCGGGTATGAAGTCATCGACGCGGGGGATGTGTGAATTGGAGTTTATCGTTCCGTTCGGCGGCGCAGCCGCCCTCGGCTCCCTCTCTGAGGGAGCTGGCAAAAATCTTTGATTTTTGACTGAGGGAGTGTCGTGTGGACGTCAGGGCACTCCCCCAGTCACGCTGTTCGCGTGACAGCCCCCTCATGGAGGGGGCCAAGGCATCTAACCA
>JAFUMG010000070.1 GCA_017473225.1 Oscillospiraceae bacterium
AGCTCAGTTGGTAGAGCAACTGACTCTTAATCAGTGGGTCCCGGGTTCGAGTCCCTGAAGGTGCACCAATGGCCCGTTGGTCAAGTGGTTAAGACAGAGGCCTCTCACGCCTTTAACATCGGTTCGAATCCGGTACGGGTCACCAGTTCCTCACTCATGATACAATGTTCGAAAACAAGCGAGCTTGTTTTCTCACCTGTATCATGGTTCGTCACTTCCAATTGAAACCCGCTGCGCTGGGCTTTCAATTGGTAATGATACGAAAAAGATGGTTAATGGCCATCCATAAAGTTGGTGTTGATTGCGGCGAGGGTCCACCTGTTCCCATCCCGAACACAGAAGTTAAGCTCGTTCGCGCCGACAATACTTGGCGGGTGACTGCCCGGGAAGATAGGTAACGCCAACATTATGCCCCCTTAGCTCAGTCGGTAGAGCGACGGACTGTTAATCCGCAGGTCGTTGGTTCGAGTCCAACAGGGGGCGCCAAAAATCGGCAATCTTCGTAAGAAGGTTGCCGATTTTATTTTTTCACTATTAACTATTCACGCTTCACTAATAATGAAAAGCCGATTTTTAAAGTAAAAGGTTTGAAAGTAAATCCACATTGCATCTACAGTGTTACCCGAGCACAAAAGACGGCAATCTTCGCAAGAAGGTTGCCGATTTCATTTTTGCCCGATTGCGCCTATTTTCCGTTTGTTACTTGCAATTCTTGTAAAAGTATGGTATCTTTCAACTGTAAGGTTGCATACTGCAAAGTGCGGCTGTTCTGCAGGGACGGGTGATGTTATGAATGAGCGTGCTGTATCGGATAGAGAATTGGCCGGGCGCTTTGCGCTGATCGACCTGCATCTGCATCTGGATGGGTCACTGTCTCTTAGGACCGTCCGGGAGCTTGCGTCCATGCAGTGTATCTCTGTTCCGGAAAGCGATCACGAGCTCCTGGGAATGCTCCAGGTAGGCCCGGACTGCCGGGATTTGAATGAATATCTGGAAAAGTTCGATTTTCCCTGTGCGCTGCTTCAGACCGAAGCGGCTATTACCGTGGCTGTGCGGAATCTTTGCAGGGAGTTGGAGGATCAGGGGCTGCTGTACGCGGAGATCCGCTTCGCGCCGCAGCTTCATACCATGCAGGGGCTTACCCAGGCTGAGGTCGTCAGAGCCGCTGTTGCAGGTTTACGCCAGTGCGGTTTGCGGGCAAATTTGATCCTTTGTTGTATGCGGGGGAAGCAAAATCACGCGGAAAATTTGGAGACTGTTTCCGTTGCCGCGGAATACCTGGGTAGGGGTGTTTGCGCTGTGGACCTTGCCGGTGCGGAAGCCCTGTTCCCGACGGAGGATTTTGGTGAGCTTTTCAGCTTCGCGGCAGAGCGGTGCGTCCCCTTTACCATTCACGCCGGTGAGGCCGATGGGCCTGAAAGCGTCCGCACCGCTCTTGGATTTGGCGCCCGGCGGATCGGACATGGTGTGCGGTCTGTGGAGGATGAGACGCTGCTGCGGCGGCTGGCCGATGAGGGGATCACCCTGGAGCTGTGCCCCACCAGCAATCTGAACACGAATATTTTTGAGCGCATTCAGGATTATCCGCTGCCCCGGCTGTTGGATTCCGGGGTGCGGGTAACCATCAATTCCGATAATTTGACGGTATCCAACGTCAGCCTGCGCTCTGAGTTGGAGCTGATTTGCCGGACCTTTTCCCTGTCCGCCTGGCAGGCTTGGCAGTTGGCCCGGAATGCCGCGGAAGCGTCCTTCGCGGACCCGGAGACGAAGGCATGGCTCCTTGAGGAAATTGACGGCAGGTTTTACGGATAGAAATGGTCCTTTTGATAGAGAATGGATTAGGAGGTCCCGGTGGAAATGTATGAGAAGCTGATGTCCTGTTTCGATAGCGTTCGGTCAAAGACCGATTTTCAGCCTGAAGTGGCGCTGATCCTGGGTTCCGGCCTGGGTGATTACGCTGACGGGATCCAGGTGGAGCAGTCTGTCTCCTACAGCGAGATCGACGGTTTCCCTGTTTCCACGGTATCCGGCCACAAGGGCCGCTTTGTCTTCGGCTATGTGGGCGGGAAGCCCGTGGTGATCATGCAGGGACGTGTCCATTATTATGAGGGCTATCCCATGTCCGATGTGGTGCTGCCCACCCGGCTGATGGGCCTCCTCGGCGCCAGGACGCTCCTGCTGACCAATGCCGCCGGCGGCGCGAATCCCGATTTTCGGCCCGGTGATTTTATGATGATCACGGATCACATTTCCACGGCTGTGCCAAGTCCGCTGATCGGTCCCAATCTGGACCGGCTGGGACCCCGGTTCCCGGATATGAGCGAGGTCTACAGCGGGAGACTTCAGCAGGTGATCCGCCGGAGCGCGGCGGAATGCGGCATCGACCTGCGGGAGGGCATCTATGTCCAGCTGACAGGTCCCAATTATGAGACGCCGTCGGAGGTCCGGCTGTACCGGAGCTGGGGCGGCGATGCCGTGGGCATGAGTACTGCCTGCGAGGCCATGGCGGCCCGGCACATGGGCATGGAGGTCGCGGGCATTTCCTGCATCACCAACATGGCCGCGGGCCTTTCGAAGACGGCGCTGGACCATAAGGAGGTCCAGGAGACCGCGGACCGGGTGAGCGCCCAGTTCCGGGAGCTGGTCACCCGGGTGATTCAGAATATGTAGGAAATTTCACATCCGCTTTAGCGGTGTGTGTTTCATAGAAACTGACAATTAATATGGAAATCATATTTCTCTGGAGGTAAAAAATGACAAATAACGAGAAGAAGCAGCTGCAGATCACTGCCTGCAAGGTCCGTATGGGCGTCATTGAGTCCACTCATGGCGCGAAGGCAGGTCATCCCGGCGGCAGCCTGTCCGCCGCGGATCTGTTTACCTACCTGTACTTCAAGGAGATGAATGTGGATCCTCAGAATCCCAAGTGGGAGGACCGGGACCGCTTCGTGCTGAGCAAGGGCCACACCGCCCCCGGCCTGTATGCCGCCCTGGCAAACCGCGGTTTCTTCCCTGTGGAAGATCTGCCCAAACTGCGCCACATCGATTCCTATCTGCAGGGCCATCCCAATATGAATACCGTTCCCGGCGTCGACATGTCCACCGGCTCCCTGGGCCAGGGCATCTCCTGCGCCGCGGGCATGGCGCTGGGCCTGAAGCACCAGGGCAAGTCTGCCCGGGTCTACACCCTGCTGGGCGACGGCGAGATCCAGGAAGGCCAGGTCTGGGAGGCCATGATGCTCGCATCCCACTACAAGCTGGACAACTTCTGCGTCATCATCGATAACAACGGCCTGCAGATCGATGGCAATGTTGCCGATGTCATGAGCCCCTATCCCATCGGGGACAAGCTGGCGGCCTTTGGCTTCTATGTCCTGCACATCGACGGTCACAACTTCGACCAGATCGAGTCCGCGCTGAACGAGGCCAAGACCGTCAAGGGTCAGCCCACGGCCATCATTATGAAGACTGTTAAGGGCAAGGACGTTTCCTTCATGGAAAATAACGCCGGCTGGCACGGCAAGGCTCCCAACGATGCCGAGTATGAGCAGGCAATGAACGAACTGAAGGCCATTTTGGCAGAACTGGAGGGCAAGTGATATGGCAGACGTAAAGAAGATCGCTACCCGCGACAGCTACGGCAAGGCTCTGACGGAGCTGGGCGCCGAGCATGACAATCTGGTGGTTCTGGATGCCGACCTGGCAGGCGCCACCAAGACCGCCGTCTTCAAGAAGGCATTCCCTGACCGCCATTTCGACTGCGGCATTGCCGAGGCCAACATGGTATGTGTGGCCGCCGGCCTGTCCACCACTGGCCTGGTGCCCTTCGCTTCCTCCTTCGCCATGTTCGCTGCCGGCCGTGCCTTCGAGCAGGTCCGCAATTCCATCGGCTATCCCCATCTGAATGTCAAGATCGGCGCCACCCACGGCGGCATCTCCGTCGGTGAGGACGGCGCGAGCCATCAGTGCTGCGAGGACTTCGCCCTGATGCGTTCCATCCCCGGCATGGTGGTCATGAGCCCCGCCGACGATGTGGAGGCCCGGGCTATGGTCAAGGCCGCTTACGAGTATGAGGGTCCCGTTTATATGCGCTTCGGCCGGGCCGCGGTGCCCGTGGTCCACGAGGAGGGCGCGCCCTTCCAGATCGGCAAGGGTGAGATCCTGCGCGACGGCTCCGACATCGCCATCATTGCCAACGGTCTGATGGTCTATGAAGCCCTGGTGGCCGCGGAAGAGCTGGCCAAGGACGGCATCAACGCCATGGTCATCAACATGGCCACCATCAAGCCCCTGGACGAGGAGCTGGTGCTGGCGGCCGCGAAGAAGTGCGGCAAGATCGTCACCTGCGAGGAGCATTCCGTCATCGGCGGTCTGGGCGAGGCTGTCTGCTCCGTGCTGGCTGAGAAGCAGCCCACGCTGGTCAAGCGCATCGGCGTCAACGACGAATTCGGCCACTCCGGCCCCGCCGCCGCGCTGCTGAAGCAGTTCGGCCTGTCCGCGGAGCACATCGTGGAAGTCGTCAAGTCTATGGTATGATTTATGAAAAGCCCGCAGATGGTGAAAACCATCTGCGGGCTTTTTCTGGTTTGGAGTGTGTTATTCAAATTGTAGTTTAGCGCTCCGTTGAATAGTGGTTGCGGCATCTAAAAAATACGCTGTCATTGCGAACCAGTCCGCAGACTGGTGTGGCAATCCCCTATGGCGGCGCGATGCGGTCGGACATCGAAAACCTGGGTGTTTCCAGGCATAGTCTGCCGTTTCCTTCTATGTAAGTTCCCGGAAGAACGGGGGGATTGCCACGCCAGTGTGAGCACTGGCTCGCAATGACATGCTTCTTTTTAACTGTACGCTAAACTACAATTTGAATCCCTGCGCAGTTTACATAATTTGGACTATTCTCAGAAAAGGGCGGATGTGGTATAATCATCTGGCATATGCAATTTGACTCAAGAGGTGATTTATACTGAAAAGAACCATATCCATGATCATTTGCGCGTTGCTTGCGCTGGGATTGCTGCATCTTCCGGCCAGGGCGGCCACGATGGACTCCAAGGCGGGCATTGTGGCGACGGCTAACGGGCGGCTGAATGTCCGCAGCGGCCCATCTACGGGCGCGGCGGCGGTGACTGCCCTGAATAAGGGCAGCTATGTGACACTGATCTCGAAGTCCGGCTCCTGGTGGCAGGTGGAATATGCCAAAGGGAAATTCGGATATTGCCACAGCGATTACATTACCCAGACGGCGGGCACCCCCATGACGGTGGCCACCCGCTCCACCAGCCTGAATGTCCGCGGCGGCCCGGGGACCAATTATGCCCGGACCGGCAGCGCGGCGAAGGGGGAGACGGTGATCGTGCTGTCCACAGCCTCCGGCTGGAGCCGGATCTTGTACCAGGGCACCAAGACCGGCTATGTCAGCGCCCAGTATCTATCGGGTTCCGCTTATGATGCCGTAGCCCTCAGCGTCCCCAGCTTCAAGCAGACGGACAGCCGCTGGGCGGAGGTTCAGATCGGACAGTCCGGGAAAACCATGGCCCAGATCGGCTGCGCCACCACGGCTATTGCCATGATGGAATCCGCCCGGACCGGCAGCACTGTCTATCCCGACGCCATGGCCGCGCAGCTGCACTATACCCCTGACGGGAGCGTCTACTGGCCGGCCCATTACACGGCGGTGACGGAGGGCAGCGGATACTTAAGCCGGGTATACAGCCTTCTCAAGGCGGGGAAGCCTGTTCTCTTCGGGGCACGGAATGTCTATGGTAAGCAGCATTGGGTGGTGATCACCGGCTATACCGGCGGCGCTACACTGACGGCGTCGGGCTTTACGGTCCATGACCCCGGCTCCAGCTCCAGAACCAATTTGCAGCTGTTTCTGAACGAATATCCGACCTTTTACAAGTATTTTTACGCTTGACCGCGGGATCCCGAAGCGAGCCACACCAGGCCCGTTTCGGGATCCTTTGCCATATGGGGAGATGTGAGCGGTTGAGACCTAACAAAAAGTAAGATAAGCAAAAAATCTTTCAGCTTTTTCCACAATATGAAACAACGTTTTTGTACCATTTTCACGAATCCTTGTATTTTATTCACAATAATCTTGATATCTTTCACTTCGTGTACTATAATAAAAGCACCTGTTGTGATATATGCAGCATGGGATTGAAACGGAAAGGAAGAAAAATTATGAACAATCTCGCTATACTTGCACCTGTTCTGGGCGTGGTAGCTTTGATTTTTGCGGCGATGCTCTCCCGCAAAGTGTCGAAGCAGGACGCAGGCACTGACCGGATGAAGGAGATCGCGGCATTCATCCATGAGGGTGCCCAGGCATTCCTGATGGCTGAGTACAAGATCCTCGTGTTCTTCGTGATCGTGCTCTTCATCGCCATCGGTTTTGGCATCAGCTGGATGACTGCTGTCTCCTTCCTGATCGGCGCCCTGTTCTCCACCATCGCCGGCTACTGCGGCATGAACGTGGCGACCAAGGCTAATGTCAGAACCGCCGCTGCCGCCAAGGACTCCGGCATGAACAAGGCTCTGTCCATCGCCTTCTCCGGCGGCGCCGTCATGGGCATGTGCGTCGTTGGCCTGGGCCTGCTGGGCGCTGGTCTCGTCTACCTGGTGACCGGTGACCCCAACGCGCTGTCCGGCTTCTCTCTGGGCGCCTCCTCCATCGCGCTGTTCGCCCGTGTGGGCGGCGGCATCTACACCAAGGCTGCCGACGTCGGCGCTGACCTGGTCGGTAAGGTCGAGGCCGGTATCCCCGAGGATGACCCCCGTAACCCCGCTACCATCGCCGATAACGTCGGTGATAACGTCGGCGACGTCGCCGGCATGGGCGCTGACCTGTTTGAGAGCTATGTCGGCTCCATCGTCTCCGCCATCACCCTGGGCGCTGTGACCTACTCCATCACCGGCGCTGTGATGCCCCTGCTGCTGGCAGCTGTTGGTATCGCGTCCTCCATCATCGGCACCTTCTTTGTCAAGGGCGATGAGAAGTCCAGCCCCCACAAGGCTCTGAAGATCGGTACTTATGTGTCCAGCGCCGTCGTTGTGATCGCATCCTTGGTGCTGAGCAAGGTCCTCTTCCAGAACTTCAACTCCGCCATCGCCATCACCTGCGGCCTGGTCGTGGGCATTCTGATCGGTATCATCACCGAGATCTACACCTCCGGCGACTACCGCTTCGTCAAGAAGATCGCCCAGCAGTCCGAGACCGGCCCCGCTACCACCGTGATCAGCGGCCTGGCCGTCGGTATGCAGTCCACCGCTATTCCCATCCTGCTGATCTCCGTCGGCATCATCGGCGCTTACCTGGCTGACGGCCTGTACGGCATCGCTCTGGCTGCCGTCGGTATGCTGTCCACCACCGGCATCACCGTTGCCGTTGACGCTTACGGCCCCATCGCCGACAACGCCGGCGGTATCGCCGAAATGTCCGGCCTGCCCCGCGGCGTCCGTCAGATCACTGACAAGCTGGACGCTGTCGGCAACACCACCGCTGCTATGGGTAAGGGCTTCGCCATCGGCTCCGCCGCTCTGACCGCCCTGGCTCTGTTCGTCTCCTACGCGGAAGCTGTTCAGCTGTTCGATGCCGGCATTGACCTGCTGAACTATAAGGTCATCGTCGGCCTGTTCATCGGCGGTATGCTGCCCTTCTTCTTCTCCGCTCTGACCATGGACTCCGTCTCCAAGGCCGCTTACAAGATGATCGAGGAAGTCCGCCGTCAGTTCCGTACCATCCCCGGCATCCTGGAAGGCACCGGCAAGCCCGACTACACCTCCTGCGTCGCCATCTCCACCCAGGCTGCTCTGAAGGAAATGCTGGTTCCCGGCATTATGTCCGTCATCGCTCCTCTGGTCGTCGGCTGCGTGCTGGGCACCGCCGCTCTGGGCGGCCTGCTGGCAGGCGCTCTGGTCACCGGCGTTCTGATGGCTCTGTTCATGTCCAACGCCGGCGGCGCTTGGGACAACGCCAAGAAGTACATTGAAGACGGCTACCACGGCGGCAAGGGCAGCGAAGCTCACCGCGCTGCTGTTGTCGGCGATACCGTCGGCGACCCCTTCAAGGATACCTCCGGCCCCTCCATCAACATCCTCATCAAGCTGATGACCGTTGTGGCTCTGGTCTTCGCGCCTCTGTTCACCGCGATCAATGGCGGCATGGGCCTGTTCTAATCGTCCGAAAGGAGAAAAATTAACATGCAAGGCTTTGTTAAAGATTTTGATTTCGTAATCAACCGCGCCAAGGCTCTCAAGAAGCCCGCCCGCGTGGTCGTCACCGGCGCTTATGTGGAGAACATTCTCAGCGCTGTTTTCCAGGCTGAGGCCGAAGGCTTCTGCCGTCCCGTTCTGGTCGGCTCTGAGAACCGCATCCTGGCTATCCTGGAGCGCATGGGCCTGAAGGACCGTGCTTACGACATCTGCGATGTCGCCGAGGGCGACGACCTGGTCCAGCACGCCATTGACATCGTCAACGCCGGCATGGGCGACATCCTGATGCGCGGCAATACCTCCACCCGCAGCTTCCTGATGCCCATCCTGAACAAGCAGAACAACCTGGTCAATGGCTTCGTCAGCGAGGTCGCGCTGGTCAAGGTTCCCTACTATGACCGCATCCTGGCTCTGTCCGATGTTTCCGTGTCCGTCAATCCCAGCGTGGAGCAGCGCATGGAGATCGTCAAGAACACTGTCGAGGTCCTGAACGCTCTGGGCAAGGAGCATCCCAATGTGGCTCTGCTGGCCCTGGCTGAGAAGCCCAGCTTCCATATGCGCGACACCGTCGAGGCTCAGAACATCGTTCGCGAGCATGAGATCGAGCCCATTGCCAAGTGCAACCTGGTTGGCCCCATTACCTGGGATCTGATCGTCAGCAAGGAAGCTGCCAAGGCAAAGGCCTTCGACTGCGATCTGTGCGGCGAGTTCGACGCGGTCGTGATGCCCAACGTTATGGCCGGCAACACCACCATGAAGGTTCTGGGTATGTCCGCCAACTGCAACACCTGCGGTGTCCTGGCCGGTACCAGAGTGCCCGTCGCGATGACTTCCAGAGCAAGCTCCGTGGAGCGTGTTTACCTGTCCCTGTGCGTCGCAGCGGCAATGCTGAAAAAGTAATTCCCGAATATAGGACGGCAGCACCGTTTTGACGGTGCTGCCGTTTTTTGCCGGAACCGGGGAAGGGGGAGGCGCATAGGATGACCGGGGGTGTTTGAAATGCGAAATCAGATCTGCGGGCCCGACGCTGTGGCCTGTGTCAGGGGCGGGGCGGAGAATCCCTGCCTGCGGGGGACAGTCCGATTTTTCCAGCTGCGGGAGGGGACTCTGGTGGAAGCGGAAGTTTCCGGCCTGCCGGAATCGGAGACCGGGTTCTTTGCCTTTCATATCCACGAGGGGGACGGCTGCGGCGGGGAGGGCTTTTCCCAGTCCGGGGGACACTATGATCCCGGAAAGACGGCCCATCCCATGCACGCGGGGGATCTTCCGCCGCTGCTGGCCTGTGGGGGAAGGGCCTTTGCCCAGGTGCTGACCGGCCGGTTCCGGGTATGCGATATCATCGGCAGAACGGTCATCATCCACAGCGGGCCGGATGATTTTCACACCCAGCCCGCGGGCAACCCGGGAGCAAAAATCGCCTGCGGGGTGATCAGAAGGAAGTAAAAGGGAGGCGAGGATGTTTAAATTGTAGTTTATCGCACTGGCGCGGGAGCGCCCCAAGGCTCCCTTGTGTAAAGGGAGCTGTCAAAAATCTCCGATTTTTGACTGAGGGATTGTTGCACTGCAGTACGAATTCGCCGAAATGTTGGTGGTTATTCCAGACTTCTGCTGCACAATCC
>JAFUMG010000071.1 GCA_017473225.1 Oscillospiraceae bacterium
AAGGCCTTTTTGCTAACCGCAGTTAGCAAAAAGGCCGCATATTTTACCTCGTTTGTCAAGTGATATTTTGAAAATAGTTACAAAAAACTGGGCCCCGCATTTCTGCGAGACCCAGCCTTTCTTAACTTAGTGACATTGCCCCGGTTGGGGCGCCCTCCGATCTTTTGTGGATTTCCCGCTTAGCAGCAGCCGCAGTTGTTGTCGCAGCGGTCGTTGTTCCAACTGTTGTTATTGCAGCCGCAGTTGCAGAAGATCAGCAGCAGGATGATGATCCACCACCAGTTGTTGCCACCGAAGCACCCGCACATACCATTGTTGTTGCACATAAGAAATACCTCCGAAATTTTTTGTTGAGCATCGCTGCTCACATTCCATGGTATTCCGACAGGCAAAAAATGTGCGGCCTTTACAGGGCTCTCAGGGCGTCCACCAGGGCGGTCTTGCCGGCGGTCTTTTCGTCCTTCATCTTGATGACCTTGGCGGGGCAGCCGGCCACCACGGCATTGGCGGGCACATCGCCCACAACCACGGCGCCCGCGGCCACCACGGAGTTCTGGCCCACCCGGCAGCCCTCGATGACCACGGCGTTGGCGCCGATGAGCACGTTGTCCTCAATGATGACGGGGGTGGCGGAGGCGGGCTCGATGACGCCAGCCAGCACCGCGCCGGCGCCCACATGGCAGTTCTTTCCCACGGTGGCGCGGCCGCCCAGGACGGCGCCCATGTCGATCATGGAGCCCTCGCCCACCACGGCGCCGATATTCAGGATGGCGCCCATCATGATGACGGCGTTGGCGCCGATCTCCACCTGCTCCCGGATGATGGCGCCGGGCTCGATGCGGGCGGGGACGTTCTTCATATCCAGCATGGGGATGGCGGAATTGCGGCAGTTGTTCTCGATCTCGATGTGCTGGAATTCATTGGCTTCCAGCACGGGCGCCACGTCCTTCCAGTCGCCGAAGACGATCTTCTGGCCCGGGGCGGCCTGGAATACCTGGCAGCCGGGGAAGTCCACGCTTTCCTTCTCCCAGACATAGACCTTCACAGGGGTCTTCTTTTCGGACGTACGGATATATTCAATGATTTCCTGGGCATTCATGGGGTTTCCTCCTCAGTTCTTTCTCATACACATCCTACCACCAATCCCGCCAAAACACAAGCCGGAAATTGACAGCGTTTTGAAAATGACGTATAATCATTCAAATTGTAGTTTATCGTACAGTCTGCAAATTACCAACAACGCTGTCATCCCGAGCGAGCGTCAGCGAGTCGAGGGATCCTGGCACCGATTTTTCTGCAAATCTCAACGAAATGCGTAGATCCCTCGACTCCATTTCATGTAGTCTATGGTATGATTGCCACCGGCAATCATGGATATTCAGAACCGCTGCGCTATGCTCGGGATGACAGCTGCGGTGCGTAAGGGAACGTTAAACTACAATTTACCCCCCAAATCATGGAGGCGATGGATATGAAAATCATCGAAGACCGGCGGGCATTGCACCGGATCCCGGAGCTGGACCGGGACCTGCCGGAGACTATGAATTATCTGGAAAACAGCCTGAAGGGGCTGAAATGCGCGGTGTTTTCCCCGACGGAGGGGAGCCTTTGCGCCTTTTTTGACTTCGGCCGGGACGAGGCCATCGCCTTCCGGGCCGACGCCGACGCGCTTCCTATCACCGAAAAAAGCGGCGTCCCCTACGCCTCCGCCCATCCGGGGAAGATGCACGCCTGCGGCCACGACGGCCATATGGCCATCCTTCTGGAGCTTGCCCGGCGGCTGTCGGACAAGGCGGACCTTCCCCACAATGTCCTGCTGGTCTTCCAGCCTGCGGAGGAGACTACCGGCGGCGCGAAGGAGCTCTGCGAAACGGGCCTGTTCACCGAATACCGGGTCAAGGCCATCTTCGGCCTGCACCTGTGGCCGGGGCTGCCCGCGGGGGCGGTCTGCAGCCGGGAGCAGGAGCTGATGAGCCGCTCCTGCGAGGTGAATGTGGACTTTTACGGAAAGTCTGCCCACATCGCCAAGGCGGACCAGGGCATCGACGCCCTGGCGGCGGCGGTGGAATTCTACACCCGGGCCGCGGCCATGGAAAAGGCCCTGCCGGCGCATATTTTCCGGCTGCTGAAATTCGGAAAGCTCCACTCCGGCACCGCCCGGAACGCCCTGTCGGACCATACCCACATGGAGGGCTCCCTCCGGGCCTTTCAGGATGAGGTCTTCTTCGGGATGCGGGACAGTCTGCTGTCCATCGCCGGGGAGATCGAAAAGGCCACCGGCTGCCGTGTTCAGGTCCACATGAACGACGGCTACCCCGCCGTCATGAATCCCGGGGACCTGTACCGGAAGGTCCGGGAGACCGTGGCCTTTGAAACGCTGGCGGAGCCCAGCATGACGGCGGAGGACTTCTCCTGGTATCAGCGGTACCTGCCCGGCATGTTCTTCTTCCTGGGGCTGGGGGACACCCCCGCACTCCATGCGGACAATTTCGACTTTGACGAAACGATTCTTGTGAAAGGCGCCGATTTCTTCGAGGAATTGGCGGAAAAATTCCAATGATCCCTTTAAATTCCAATTTATCCACCCTGAAGCGCAGCCAGATCCGGGTGTACACCAATCTCGCCCGGGAGGTGGACGACTGCGTGATGCTGACCATCGGCGAGCCGGATTTCGATACCCCGGAGGCCATCAAGGCCGCCGCCATGGCCGCCCTGACCGCCAACCAGACCCACTACGCCCCCAATCAGGGCACCCTCGCCCTGCGCCGGGCGGTGGCGGAATTCGAGACGGGGCGGGGCCATGCCGTGGGTGCGGAGCAGGTGCTCATCACCATCGGCGCCTGCCACGCTCTGTTCACCGCCCTCCTGGGCATCCTGAATCCCGGGGAGGAGATCATCGTCCCCACCCCCGGCTTCGGCCTGTATGAGACCATCGCCACCATCGCCGGGGCCAGGACCGTCCCGCTGGACATCTCCAAAACCGGCTTCCAGATCGACGCCGGGGCGCTGAAGGCCGCCATCACGGACAAAACCAAGGCCATCATCGTCAACTCCCCCTGCAACCCCACCGGCGCGGTGTTCAGCGCCGAAAGCCTGAAAAACATCAAGGAGGCGGTGCTGGGCCGGCCCATCTTTGTCATCTGCGACAATGTGTACAACCAGCTGAGCTATGCCGACTGCCCGGACCTGAGCCTGGACGCGGAGCTGGCCGACCAGCTGATCCTCTGCCAGAGCTTCTCCAAGCCCTACGCCATGACCGGCTGGCGGGTGGGATATCTGACCTGCCCGGACTACGTCATGGACCGGCTGCTGCTCCTCAGCGCGGCGGAGATCACGGCGGTGCCCACCTTTTTGCAGGAAGCGGCCATCACGGCTCTGCGAACGGACCCCGCCCCCATGCGGGAGGCCTACCGAAAGCGCCGGGACTATGTCTGCGCCCGGCTGCGGGCCATGGGCCTGACCTTCCCGGAGCCGGAGGGGGCCTTCTATGTATTCGTGGATATCTCCCGGTTCGGCATCCCCTCCGGGGAATTCTGCACCCGGCTGATCCGGGAAGCGAAGGTCGCCTGCGTCCCCGGCGCCTGCTTCGGCGCGGAGGGGTACATCCGTATCTCCTACTGCACCGGCGATCAGGAGCTGGAAAAAGGCATGGACCGGCTGGAGGAGTTTATTGGGAAATTGTAGTTTGGCGTTCCGTTGAATAGTGGTTGCGGCATCTAAAAAATACACTGTCATTGCGAGCCAGTCTGCGGACTGGCTCGCAATGACGTGCTTCTTTTTAACTGCTCGCAAAACTGCAATTTGAACTCCCACAAAAAATATCCCGGCAGTCTTGGCGACTGCCGGGATTCGTTTTTGGAATATTACTTCTTGACGCTCTTGGCGGCCAGCTTCTTTTCCAGCCAGTCCTTGCCGGTAACGAAACGCTCCACGATGTAGGAGACAACATAGTCGCCGGCGGAGTTGATCATGGTGGCGGGGGGATCCACCAGGTTGCCGATGGTGACCAGGATCGGGAAGGCCAGGTCCATCTGATCGGCAAAGAAGATGGAGCAGATGATGTACTCGCCGATGTAGCCGCCGCCGGGGACGCCGGACATGCCGACGCTGGACAGAACGGCCACCAGGATCACGGGGATCATCATGTCAAAGCCGAAGTCCTTGCCGAAGACGCCGAAGACGAAGGCGATCTTCAGGACACAGGAGGAGCAGGAGCCGTCCATGTGCATGGTGGCGCCCAGGGGCAGGACCATGTCGGAAACGTCCTTGGAAATGCCGGTATCCTCAGCGACCTCCATGTTGGTGGGGATGGTGGCGACGGAGGAGCAGGTGCCCAGAGACACCATGGCGGGCTTCAGGATGTGGCGGAACATCTCCTTGGGGCCATGCTTGCCGCCGCCGATGAAGGCAAACAGGGGGAAGGCGGTGAAGACATAGATGAAGCACAGGGGATAATATGCCAGCAGGCCCCGGGCATAGTCGGTGGTGATCTGGGGACCGTAGGTGGCCACCAGGTCAGCGAAGAAGCCGAAGAAGGCGATGGGGGCATAGTAGCTGACGATCTTGACGAACTTCAGCATGACGGCGGACAGGTCCTCCAGCCACTTGCCGATGATGGAGTCCTTGCCGCCGTTCAGGTTGACGGCGAAGCCGAACAGGATGGAGAAGACGATCAGGGGCAGCATGGCGCGGCGGCTCAGCAGGCCCACGAAGTCCTCGGCGGTGAAGAAGTTGACGATCAGAGTGGACAGGGAAGCGTACTCGCCCATCTCCTCAGAGGGGATGTTGGTCCAGGGCTCCAGGACAGGGGGGAATACCTTCATGATGACGAACATGATGACCGCGGCGATGGCGCCGGTGATCACGAAGGTGCCGATGGTGACGCCCATAATCTTGCCCGCGCGCTTGCGGTTGCCCATGTTGGCCACGGCGCCGGCGATGGACGCGAAGACCATGGGGACCACGATGCAGAACATCATGTTGATGAACACGGTGCCCAGGGGCTTCAGCACGGTAGCGCCGGCGGAAGCGTCGGTCTTGGGGAAGATGGCGCCCAGGATGCAGCCGCCGACGATGCCGACCAGCATGGCGATGATGGAGCCATAGTTTTTCAAAACTTTTTTCATACTCTCTTTCCTCCAATAAGGATTTCTTTTGACCGAAAGTCTTCTGTATTATATACGCAAACATCTGTCTTTGCAAGAAAAATATTCACAATTTTGAAATAATCCTGCCGCCCGCCCCGGCTACGGGCCCAAAAACCCCGCCGGACCCGTATCCCCCGGCAGGGGATACAAAAATTTGCCCGTTTATCGGTCAATTCCACAATTGACAATTGTATGCTGAATTGGTAGAATATTATCGATACACTATACGTTCGGTTACTATGTGTATCAGGACGTGTTTATTCAGAAATCATGTTTTATAGGAGGAAATCACTTTGAAGGATTGGGCATTTACAACTACCATCGAGGAGATGGAAGCTGCCACCAATTCCCTGCTGGAAACAGCACAGAAGGTCGGCGCTGACACCTGGCAGCAGCGTGTCAAGAACCAGACTCCTCACTGCGGCTTCGGCGAAGCGGGTACCTGCTGCCGGATCTGCTCCATGGGCCCCTGCCGCATCACCAAGAAGGCTCCCCGGGGCATCTGCGGCTGCGACGTTCACGGTATCGTCGCCCGTAACTACCTGATGTTCACCGCCGGCGGCGCCGCAACGCACTCCGACCACGGCCGTGAGATCATGCACACCCTGCACCAGACCCGCGAGGGCGGCAACTATCAGGTCAAGGACCCTGAGAAGCTGATCCGCATCGCCAAGGAGTGGGGCGTCGAGACCGAGGGCAAGGACATCTACGCTCTGGCTCACGAGATGGCTGAGATCGGCCTGCTGGAGTACGGCAAGCCCTTCGGCACCCAGCGTTTCCTGAAGCGCGCTCCCGAGCACACCCAGGAGCTGTGGGCAAAGGCTGAGATCGAGCCCCGCGCCATCGACCGCGAAGTCTCCACCGCCATGCATATGACCCATATGGGCTGCTCCTCCCTGGCTGAGGCTCTGATCCGCCAGGCGCTGCGTGCCGGCCTGTCTGACGGCTGGGGCGGCTCCATGATGGGCACCGAGTTCTCCGACGTCATGTTCGGCACTCCCCGTCCCATCGACACCACCGCCAACATCGGCGTTATGGAAAAGGACAACGTCAACATCGTCGTCCACGGCCATGACCCCTCCCTGTCCGAGATGATCGTCTACTACGCCAACGATCCCGAGATGATCGCTCTGGCCAAGTCCGTCGGCGCCAAGGGCATCACCATTTCCGGTGTCTGCTGCACCTCCAACGAGGTCACCATGCGTCACGGTATCCCCATGGCAGGTAACTACCTGAACCAGGAGAACGTGGTCCTGACCGGCGCCTGCGAAGCCATCGTCGTGGACGTGCAGTGCATCTTCCCCGCTCTGGGCCCCCTGTCCAAGTGCTTCCATACCAAGTTCATCACCACCTCCCCCATCGCCCGGATCCCCGATTCCGAGTTCATCCAGTTCTCCGCCGAGACTGCCGGTGAGAGCGCCAAGGCGATCGTGAAGATGGCCATCGAGAACTTCCCCAACCGTAACAACGAGCTGGTCAACATCCCCAACCAGAAGCAGAATGCCCGCGTCGGTTACTCCGTCGAGGCCATCAAGAAGGTTCTGGATGGCGTCGCCAACTCCCAGGTCGACGAGTTCGGCACCACCAAGCCCCTGATCGAGTGCGTCCACTCCGGCGTTCTGCGCGGCGCTGTGGCTATGGTCGGCTGCAACAACCCCAAGGTCCGTCCCGACACCGCCCACATCGGCCTGATGAAGAAGATGCTGGAGAACGACATCATCGTCATCACCACCGGCTGCTCCGCTCAGGCTGCCGCCAAGGCCGGCCTGATGGATCCCGTCCAGGCCAAGGAATACTGCGGCGCCGGTCTGAAGAGAGTCTGCGAGCTGGCGGGCATTCCTCCCGTGCTGCACATGGGCTCCTGCGTCGATATCTCCCGTATGATGATCCTGGCTGCCGACATCGCCAAGGACTGGGGCATCAACATCTCCCAGGTCCCCGTCGTCGGCTGCGCTCCCGAATGGATGTCCGAGAAGGCCGTCTCCATCGGTAACTACGTCGTTGCCACCGGTATCGAGACCTTCCTGGGCGTTGATCCCTACTCCAAGGGCTCCGAGGAAGTCACCCGCCTGCTGCAGGGCGAGGACGGCATCAAGGAGTGGGTCGAGGCCAAGTTCGTGGTCGATACCGACATCGACTCCCTGGGCGACAAGATGATCGCCTGCATCGAGGCCAAGCGCGCTGCCCTGGGCATCTAATTGAAATTTACAGCATTGCGAAGGCTCTTGGCTCTCCCTCTGGAAGAGCTGGCATGCCGAAAGGCGTGACTGAGAGGGTACATATGATCGCCCTCTCCGCCCAGTGTGCGCACTGGGCACCTCCCCCAGAGGGGGAGGCAAGAAGAGAGTTCAGGCAATGACAGAACAAACGAGGTCTTTTTCCAATGAAACTAGCGATTACCGGTAAGGGCGGCGTGGGCAAGACTACCCTGTCCTCCACCCTGGCCCGGCTCTACGCCGACGAAGGACGCACCGTCCTGGCCGCCGACGTGGACCCCGACGCCAACCTGGGCCTGGCTCTGGGCCTGACCCAGGAGGAAGTGGACGAGATCGTCCCCATCTCCAAAATGCGCACCCTGGTGGAAGAACGGACCGGCGCCTCCGCCGCGAACAAGTTCTTCAAGCTGAATCCCTATGTTGCCGATATCCCCGACACCTTCTCCAAGGACATTAACGGCGTCAAGCTGCTGGTCATGGGCACGGTGGACGTGGGCGGCACCGGCTGTGTCTGTCCCGAGCATGTGATGCTCAAATCCATCCTGTCCGCCCTGACCTATCGGAAAAACGATGTGGTCATCATGGACATGGAGGCGGGACTGGAGCACCTGGGCCGGGGCACCGCGGCGAATATGGACCAGTTTATCGTGGTCATCGAGCCCGGCGCCCGGAGCGTGCAGACCTACCGCAACGTTAAGCGCCTGGCCAAGGACCTGGGCGTCAAGCGGGTGCGGGTGGTGGCCAACAAGGTCCGGGATGAGAAGGATGAGGAGTTTATCCGAAATTCCATCCCCGCTGAGGACCTGCTCGGCATGATCCACTACAACCTGGAGATCATGGACGCGGACCGTCAGGGAAAATCTCCCTACGATTTCAGCCCCACGGCGATCGAAGAGATCCGGAAGATCAAAGATATCCTGGATCGTGATGAATAACATCACAGATTCGTGTCATTCCGGGCCGCTGCGCCGCAGCGCCCTGGTCCCCAATGACAGTAAACCTTATTAAATATACCAATATTTATAGGAGGAAATACCGTGACACTTTTTGATAGAGTTTTTGGCGGTAACGACTACAACTACGAGCGTACCGTAGCCGCCATTGATGCAGCGATCGCCCAGTACGGCGAGAGCGAGCCTGTGTCCTTCCCCGGCACGGCGTATTCCCTGCCCTGCTACTACGGCGTGACCGGCGTGAAGATCACCAACCTGGGTGAGATGAAGGCCGCCATGGCCACCATCAAGGCCAACATGACCCGTTCTCCCCGCCTGCAGGATGCCTTCGACAGCGGCATCGCTTCCGCCCTGTGCGCGGAGTTCCTGGAGGCTCTGAAGTACCTGCACGGCGCCGAGCCCTATGCTGAGCCCGAGATGGGCCACCTGACCGACGCCTTCGTCCGTAACCTGGGCGTGCCCCTGGTCACCGGCGATATCCCCGGTGTTGCCGTTATCATCGGCGGCGCTGAGGACCCCGCTGAGACCGTGGCTCTGGCCAAGAGCTACCAGGCTCAGGGTATCCTGGTCACCCTGACCGGCGATTCCATCAAGCATTGCCATGAAGCAGGCATGAAGCTGGGCGAGAACGTCCGCGTGGTGCCCCTGGGCTACGAGATGCAGTCCGTCATCCATGTCGTCTCCGTCGCCGTCCGTGCCGCTCTGATCTTCGGCAACATCACCCCCGGCGACTTCAAGGCTCTGGCCAAGTACACCATGGACCGCGTCAAGGCCTTCGTCAACGCTTACAAGCCCCTGTCCGACGAGATCGTCTCCTACGGCGCCGGCGCCATCTGCCTGGGCTTCCCCGTTGTCTCCAACGAGACTGAGAACATGTTCCGTGTTCCCATGTCCCTGATCCAGCAGCTGGATACCTCCAAGTGGAACGCCACCTCTCTGGAGGCCCGCCAGATCAAGCTGAAGATCACCAACATCGATATCCCCGTTGCTTTCGCCACCGCCTTCGAAGGCGAGATCATCCGCCGCGGCGACATGCAGGTGGAAGTGGACGGCTCCCGTGTCGACTGCTTCGAGCTGGTCCAGACCAAGGAAGCCTCCGAGGTCGAGGATCACAAGATCGAGGTCATCGGACCCGAGATCGACGAGATCCCCGTGGGCTCCAAGATTTCCCTCTCCTACACCGTCGACGTGGCCGGCAAGGCCATGCAGCCCGACTTCGAGTCCGTTATGGAGCGTAAGTTCCATTCCTGGATCAACTGCATCGAGGGCGTTATGCACACCGGCCAGCGTGACATGATCCGCGTCCGTATCAGCAAGGCTGACTTCGAGGCCGGCTTCAAGTTCGCCCACATCGGCGAGGTCCTGTACGCCAAGGTCAAGAGCGAGTTCGACGCCGTCGTGGACAAGTGCCAGGTCAAGATCGTGGTGGACGCCGAGCAGAACAAGGAACTTCGCGCCCATGCCAACGAGGTCTTCAATGCCCGTGACGCAAGACTGGCTTCCATGACCGACGAATCCGTCAACGAGTTCTACACCTGCATCATGTGCCAGGCCTTCTCCCCCAGCCATGTCTGCATCGTCACCCCCGAGCGTCTGGGCCTGTGCGGCGCCGTGTCCTGGCTGGATGCCAAGGCCACCAAGGAGCTGGACCCCAACGGTCCCTGCCAGCCCATCGTCAAGGAGGGCTGCCTGGACGAGCATCTGGGCCGTTACGAGTCCATGGATGCCGCCGTCAACAAGTATTCTCAGGGCGCTCTGGAGCACGTCACCCTGTACTCCCTGTTCCAGGATCCCATGACCTCCTGCGGCTGCTTCGAGTGCATCTGCGGCGTCGAGCCCTGCTCCATGGGTGTTGTCATCACCTGCCGTGAGCATGCCGGCATGACTCCTCTGGGCATGACCTTCTCCGAGATGGCCTCCATGACCGGCGGCGGTGTTCAGACCCCCGGCTTCATGGGCCATGGCAAGCACTTCATCTCCTCCAAGAAGTTCATCGCAGCCGAAGGCGGCCCCGGCCGTATCGTCTGGATGCCCAAGATGCTGAAGGATCAGATGCGCGAGCGTCTGGACGCCACCGCTCTGGAGATGTACGGTGTTGAGAACTTCACCGACATGATCGCCGACGAGACCATCTGCACCGAGGACCCCGAGCAGCTGCTGGAGTACCTGGGCAACGCCGGCCATCCCGTCCTGAGCATGGAGCCCTTCGACATGTAACCGGGCAGCGCCCGGCGGCGATTCGTGACGTACCTGGTGTGAAGTCTTTACACCATTGGGTACCGCTCGATTCGTTACTGCCGTGGTGCGCTGAAGGCATTTACAACTGATCAAAATACCCGTGGCCTCGGCCACGGGTATTTTTTGTAAAGTTCAGAGGTGGTGGTTGAATTGTAATCTATCTGTCAGTTGTCTGCCGCACCCAAAGGCTCCCTTGTGTAAAGGGGGCTGGCTCGGCGATAGCCGAGACTGGGGGATTGTGCAGCAGAAGGCTGGAACAACCACCAACATTTCGGCGAATTCGTACTGCAGCGCAGCAACCCCTCAGTCAAAAATCGAAGATTTTTGACAGCTCCCTTTACACAAGGGAGACTTGGGTCGCTCCCGCACTACAGCAACCATCGGAGCGCCAAACTACAATTAAAACACCACAAAAAATCCCCCGCAGCCATTGCTGCGGGGGAATTATGGGTCAGCAGTAGAAATCGCGGATCTTCTTGGCGCGGCTGGGGTGGCGCAGCTTGCGGATGGCCTTGTTCTCGATCTGGCGGATACGCTCGCGGGTAACGCCGAAGATCTGGCCCACCTCTTCCAGGGTGTGGGTCCGGCCGTCGTACATGCCGAAGCGCATACGCAGCACATCGGCCTCACGCTCGGTCAGGGTGTCCAGGATCTCCTTCAGAGCTTCGGCAAGCAGGGCGTTGGAGGTGGCGTCGGCGGGGCCGGGGGTGCGCTCGTCCTCCACGAAGGAGCCGATGGAGGTGTCCTCTTCGTCGCCCACGGGGGTGTCCAGAGAGAGGGTATCGGCGGCGGTGCGGTTAGCCTCGATGATCTTCTCAACGGGCAGGTTCAGCTCCTTGGCGATCTCCTCCACGGTGGGCTCACGGCCCAGCTCCTGGACCAGCTTCCGGTTGCAGCGGGTGGCCTTGTTGATGACCTCTACCATATGCACCGGCACGCGGATGGTCCGGGCCTGGTCGGCGATGGCGCGGGTGATGGCCTGCCGGATCCACCAGGTGGCATATGTAGAGAATTTGTTTCCCTTTGTCCAGTCGAACTTGTCGACCGCGCGGATCAGGCCGGTGTTGCCCTCCTGGATCAGGTCCAGGATGTGCA
>JAFUMG010000021.1 GCA_017473225.1 Oscillospiraceae bacterium
AAGGCCTTTTTGCTAACCGCAGTTAGCAAAAAGGCCGCATATTTTACCTCGTTTGTCAAGTGATATTTTGAAAATAGTTACAAAAAACTGGGCCCCGCATTTCTGCGAGACCCAGCCTTTCTTAACTTAGTGACATTGCCTCGGGGGAGGGAGCCTTTGATGGGGAACGAAGCTTAGTAATTTTCCTTGCGGACTTCAAAGTAAGCCTGGGCGTGGTTGCAGACGGGGCAGACCTCGGGGGCCTTGGTGCCCATCACCAGATGGCCGCAGTTGCGGCACTCCCACAGGGTGACGCCGGCCTTCTCGAAGACGGCCTTGGTCTCCACATTGTGCAGCAGGGCGCGATAGCGCTCCTCGTGGGACTTCTCGATGGCGGCAACGCCGCGGAACTGCTCGGCCAGCTCGTGGAAGCCTTCCTCGTCGGCGTCCTTGGCCATGCGGTCGTACATGTCGGTCCACTCGTAGTTCTCGCCCTCGGCGGCGTGGAGCAGGTTCTCGGCGGTGTTGCCCAGCTCGCCCAGTGCCTTGAACCACAGCTTGGCGTGCTCCTTCTCGTTCTCCGCGGTCTGCAGGAACAGGGCGGCGATCTGCTCGTAGCCGGCCTTCTTGGCGACGGAGGCGAAGTAAGTATACTTGTTGCGGGCCTGGGACTCACCGGCGAAGGCTTCCCACAGATTCTGCTCGGTCTTGGTACCGGCGTACTTGCTCTTGGGGGCAGCTTCCTTTACGAACACGCTTGCGGGCTTCTTGCAGATGGGGCAGACAAAGCCTTCAGGCAGGGGGCCCTCATGCACATAACCGCAGACACTGCATTTCCATTTTTCCATATGGTTGTTCCTCCAATTCAAACTTCAAAATTAACCGGCCCGGGAAGACCGATGCCTTCCGGTCTGTTAAGACTAGAGTACCATATTTTCAAAATAAGTCAAGCGGCAGGATTCACAGAGAATCGGGCGGGTTTTTGGTGATTCGGCAGGTTGACACTTGACGCTTTTTGTGTCCGGGAGTATGATAAAGGATAAAGCGGATCGATTTTTCCAATTTTTAGGCTTGTTTCGTCACAGTTTATGGAAATCGGTTATTCTGGGCACCGAGGTGGTATTGATGTTTCGAATTTTGGTCGTGGATGACGACAAGAATACAAGACTTCTGCTGAAGGCGGTGTTGGAGGCAGAGAATTACACGGTCCTGACGGCGGAAAACGGCGTGGACGCGCTGAACCTGATGGACAGCCAGCACGTCGATCTGGTGGTGCTGGATGTGATGATGCCCAAAATGGACGGCTATGAGTTCACCAGGCTCCTGCGGGAGGTGGACAACAGCCTGCCCATCCTGATGATCTCGGCCAAGCAGCTGCCGGCGGACAAGAAAAAGGGCTTCCTGGTGGGCACTGACGACTATATGACCAAGCCCATCGACGAGGAAGAGATGCTGCTGCGGATCAAGGCCCTCCTGCGCCGGGCCAAGATCGTCAGCGAGCGGAGGATCGTCGTCGGCGACGTGGTGCTGGACTATGATTCTCTCACCGTCAGCCGGGGCGGCGAGGTCCAGACCCTGCCCCAGAAGGAATTCATGCTGCTCTACAAGCTGCTGTCCTACCCCGGCAAGATCTTCACCCGGATCCAGCTGATGGATGAGGTCTGGGGCAGCGACAGCGAGACCGGCTGGGAGACCGTCACGGTCCACATCGGCCGGCTGCGCAAGCGCTTTGAGCGGTGGGATGAATTTGAGATCCAGTCCGTCCGGGGACTGGGCTACAGGGCGGTGAAGAAGGAATGATGAAAAAGGAGAAGAAGGAACGGTTCTCCCTGTCGCTGCTGCTGTCCATTGTGGTGATCTCCCACCTGCTGATCACGACGGTGCTGGTGGGCTTGGCGCTGCTGGTTCTGGTGCGGGTGGAGGTCCTGAAATGGCAGAACCAGACGGCGCCCATGCTGATCCTGCTGCTGGTGGTGGCCAATATCCTGGTGGGCTCGCTGGTGACCTTTATCCTGATCCGGTTCCCTATGAAGCCGGTGAAAATGCTGATCGATCAGATGAACCGGCTGGCCTCCGGCGACTATTCCGCCCGGCTGAAATTCGGCCCCATCCTGCGCAATCACGCCACCATGGTGAAAATGGCGGACAGCTTCAATACCCTGGCCCAGGAGCTGGAGAATACGGAGATGCTCCGGTCGGATTTTATCAACAATTTTTCCCACGAGTTCAAGACTCCCATCGTCTCCATCGCGGGCTTTGCCAAGGTGCTGAAGCGGGGCAGCCTGACGCCGGAGCAGCAGCGGGAGTACCTGGATGTCATCGAGGCGGAATCCATGCGCCTTTCTTACATGGCCACCAATGTGCTGAATCTGACCAAGGTGGAAAACCAGACGATCCTGACGGATGTCACCGAATTCAATCTGTCGGAGCAGCTGCGGTCCTGCATATTGCTGCTGGAAAACAAGTGGGAGCCCAAGGAGCAGGATTTCATGCTGGATTTCGGCGAGCATGAGATCCGGGCCAATGAGGAGCTTTTGAAGCAGGTCTGGATCAACCTGATCGAAAACGCCATCAAATTCTCTCCGAAGGGCGGTGTCATCGAGGTGCGGATCCAGGAGGAAGCCCGGCGCCTTCGGGTGGCGGTGGCCAATTCCGGTCCGGATATCTCCCCGGAGAATCAGAAGAAGATCTTCAACAAATTTTATCAGGCGGATGAATCCCACGCCACCGAAGGCAACGGTGTGGGCCTTGCCATTGTCCGGCAGGTGGTCCGGCTCCATAATGGCACGGTGTCCGTCCAAAGCGGGCAGGGAAGGACGGAATTCACCGTAGAGCTGCCGCGAGATCTGTGAATCTTAGCGCCTTGCCCTCCCTTTAGGGAGGGGCCAGAAGGACGCGAATCAATAGTTAAAAAGTTCGGAAAAGCTGCAGAAAGAAGCCTTGGCCCCCTCTATGAGGGGGCTGGCACGGCGTCAGCCGTGACTGGGGGAGTGTCCCATCGTACGAACGACACTCCCTCCGACACGCCTTGCGGCGTGCCACCTCCCTCAAAGAGGGAGGCGAGGCGGACTTGCTACATTGCAAGTCGATAATACAGTTTTTCTGATTTAAACTCTTGATTTACATGAAAGGGAAGGCTTTGACTGTACACAAAATTCCGATTTGTGAAAGTACCCTTCCCTGAATTTACAAATTCTCCAAACTCAGTTTCGTTTCAGTTTAGAAAAAAGGGATATGTTGTCAATGTAAACTGGATATTATAGCATTTTGGAGAAATCTGGCATGAATTTATTTTTGACCCTTGCGTTTTTGTTCTTTGTGGGGTCCATGGCGGGATGGGTCCTGGAGCTGGTTTACCGGAATCTGGCGCATCCCGGCGGGAAATGGATCAATCCCGGCTTCTGCACCGGCCCCTATGTACCCCTCTACGGCTTCGGCCTGTGCACGCTGTTTCTGCTTGCCATGCTGGAGGATCATAATCTCATCGCGGACCCCTTCTGGAATCAGGTGGGGCTCTTCACGATGATGGCGGTGGCCATGACGGTCATCGAGTATATCGCCGGTATCTTCTGCCTGAAGGTGCTGAAGGTCCGGCTGTGGGACTACTCCGATCAGTGGGGAAACCTGCAGGGCATCATCTGCCCGCTGTTCTCCTTCTTCTGGGCGGTCCTGGGGGCGGTGTACTATTTCCTGATCCACCCCCATATCCTGGAGGCCCTGGAGTGGCTTTCCAATAATCTGGCATTTTCCTTCGTCATCGGATTGTTCTTCGGCGTGTTTTCCATCGATGTGGCCCACTCGGCCCAGCTGGTGGCGAAGCTGCGCAGGTTTGCGGCGGAGAACGATGTGGTCGTGAAGTACGAGAGCATCAAGGCCCATATCCGCGCTTCCCAGAAGAAATACAGCTTCTTCCGCCCCTTCCGCACGGACCGGGGCCTGAATGAGCATCTGAAGGAGATGTATCTGTCCCTGGAAAAGCGCCGCAGAAAGAGAAAGTGAGCTGCCTGAATGGAGGAATCGATTTGAAAACAAGAGTGAAAACCGGCGCGGTATTGGTGGCCGCGGCAGTGCTGGTGCTGTATTTTTCCCATCTTCCCTGGGTGCTGGGCATTGCCGTCGCCCTGCTGAGCGCCGCGGCTGTGTACGAGCTGTACGGCGCGGTGGGCCTGCACCGCAACGGCTCGCTGTTTCTGGTCAGCACCGTTGCCGCTGTGGCTCTGGCGCTGATCCCTTGGCCCGGGTATGACCTGCTGCTGACGGTGCTGCTGATCGCGGCCATGGTGCTGTTCGGCGTGCTGATGGGGCAGATCGGAAAGGTCAGGGCCCTGAAGGCCTGGCAGGTCATGTTTGCCGCGGCGGTATTGTCGGTGTTCTTCGGCTCCATGGTCCACATTCGGGCCCGGGAGTTCGGCCTGTGGGAACTGACCATGGGCATCATCGTGTGCATGGTCACCGACAGCTTCGCCTATCTGGTGGGCTGCCGGTTCGGCAGACACAAGCTGGCCCCGAAGGTGAGCCCTGCCAAGAGCATCGAGGGCAGCATCGGCGGCACGGCCGCTGCCGTGATCGTCATGCTTCTGCTGAATCTGATCATCCGGAAGGCTGGAGGTCCCGGGGTCCATTACGGGAAAATGACGGTGTATCTCTTCATAGTCTCTCTGGTGGGGCAGTACGGCGACCTGTGCCTGTCCGCGGTGAAGCGGATCGCGGGGGTCAAGGACTACGGCCATCTGCTGCCGGGCCACGGCGGCATCCTGGACCGGTTCGACAGCCAGCTCTTCGCCCTTCCCTTTACTTATCTGTTCTGCACCATCTGCGGAAATCTTTACTATTAAATTCCAACTGAGATCAGGAGGAAAAGCATATGAAAACCTATCGTGCCGGTATCGACATCGGCTCCACCACCGTCAAGCTGGTGCTGCTGGATCAGGATGACCGCATTCTCTACGGCGAATACCGCCGCCACTGCGCCCACACCCAGGAGACCCTGGCGGAGCTTCTGAAGGAAGCGGGGGAGCAGGTGGGCGACTGCCGCCTTCAGGTGAAGATCACCGGCTCCGGCTCCATCAATCTGGGCAAGGCCCTGGGCATTGGCTTTGAGCAGGAGGTCGTGGCGGTGGCGACGGCTCTGCAGCACGTTGCCCCCCAGACCGATGTGGCCATCGAGCTGGGCGGCGAGGACGCCAAGATCATTTATTTCAAGGGCGGCCTGGAGGAGCGGATGAACGGCGTCTGCGCCGGCGGCACCGGCTCCTTCATCGACCAGATGGCATCCCTGCTCCAGACCGACGCCAAGGGCCTGAATGACGCGGCGGCGGACTATCAGATGATCTATCCCATTGCCGCCCGCTGCGGCGTGTTTGCCAAGTCCGACATCCAGCCCCTGATCAACGAGGGCGCCACCCGGGCGGATCTGGCGGCGTCCATTTTTCAGGCGGTGGTCAATCAGACCATTTCCGGCCTGGCCTGCGGCAAGCCCATCCGGGGCTGCGTGGCCTTCCTGGGCGGACCGCTCCACTTCCTGCCGGAGCTGAAGAAGTCCTTCATCCGCACCCTGAAGCTGACCCCCGAGACCACCGTGGATCCCGAGAACTCCCACCTCTTCGCGGCCATGGGCGCCGCGCTGACTGCCGGCGAGGAGCCGGAGGTGGCGCTGTCCGTGCTGCAGAAGAAGCTGGAAGGCGGCATCGCCATGGACTTCGAGCTGAAGCGCCTGCCGAAGCTCTTTGAGTCTCAGGAGGATTATGTAAACTTCTGCCGCCGCCATGCCAAGGCGGTGGTCCATACCGCTGAGCTGACGGATTACCGGGGCGACTGCTTCCTGGGCATCGATGCCGGCTCCACCACCACCAAGCTGGCCCTGATCGGCGAGGACGGCCAGCTGCTCCACTCCTTCTACGCCGCCAACCAGGGCAATCCCATCAAGACTGCCACGGAAGCTCTGCGGGTGCTGCGCTGGCGGCTGCCGGAGGGCGTCCGGATCGCCCGCAGCTGCTCCACCGGCTACGGTGAAGCCCTGCTGAAATCCGCCTTCTGCCTGGATGAGGGCGAGGTGGAGACCATCGCCCACTGCACCGCCGCGGCCTTCTTTGACCCGAAGGTGGACTGCGTGCTGGACATCGGCGGTCAGGATATGAAATACATCCGCCTGAAGGACGGCTCCGTGGACAATGTGCTGCTGAACGAGGCCTGCTCCTCCGGCTGCGGCTCCTTTATCGAGAACTTCGCCAACTCCATGGGCTTCACCGCCCAGGAATTCGCGGAAAAGGCCCTGTTCGCGGAAAATCCCGTGGATCTGGGCACCCGCTGCACCGTGTTCATGAACTCAAACGTCAAGCAGGCCCAGAAGGAGGGCGCGGATGTTTCCGATATCTCCGCCGGCCTTGCCTACTCCGTCATCAAGAACGCCCTGTTCAAGGTCATCAAACTGGCGGATGCCAGCGACCTGGGCGAGCATATCGTGGTCCAGGGCGGCACCTTCTATAACAAGGCAGTCCTCCGGGCTTTCGAGCGGATCGCCGGTGTGGAAGCCACCTGTCCCGATATCTCCGGCATCATGGGCGCCTTCGGCGCGGCCCTGATCGCCCGGAAGCGCTACCACGGCCAGGCCACCACCATGCTGGACCTGGACGAGATCCTGAACATGACCTATAAGACCGCCACCACCCACTGCGGCGGCTGCTCCAACAACTGTATGCTGACCATCAATACCTTCCCCGGCGGCCGCCGCCATATCACCGGCAACCGCTGCGAGCGGGGCATGGGCGGCGGCAAGACCGGCCTGAAGGGGACCAACCTGGTGGAGTACAAGCGCCAGCGGATCTTTGGCTACGAGCCCCTGGCGGTGGAAAAAGCGCCCCGGGGCGTCATCGGCATTCCCAGAGTGCTGAATATGTATGAGAATTATCCCTTCTGGGCCACCTTCTTCAAGGAGCTGGGCTTCCGGGTGGAGCTTTCCCCCTGGTCCAGCCGGAAGATCTACGAGCTGGGCATGGAGTCCATCCCCTCCGAATCGGAATGCTATCCCGCCAAGCTGGCCCACGGCCATGTCCAGTGGCTGGTGGACAAGGGGATCAAGTCTATTTTCCACCCCTGTGTGTTCTATGAGCACCAGGAGACGAAGGACGCCCAGAACCACTTCAACTGCCCCATGGTCATCTCTTACGCGGAGAACCTGAAAAACAACGTGGAGGCGGTGGCCGACGGCGACGTCCGCTACATCCGTCCCTTCCTGGCCCTGACCAGCGAAAAGACCGCCGCGGACCGGCTGGTGAAGGTCTGCAAAGAGGAATGGACCATCTCCGAGAAAGAGGTCCGCAGAGCGGTCTCCGCGGCCTGGCTGGAACAGCTGAAGGCCAAAGCGGACATCCGTGCCGAGGGCAGCAAGGCTCTGGCGGAGATGGAAGCCAAGGGCGGCCGGGGCATCGTCCTGGCGGGCCGGCCCTACCACATCGACCCGGAGATCAACCACGGCATCCCCGAGATGATCGCTTCCTACGGCCTGACGGTGCTGCCGGAGGACGCGCTGCCCATCGACTTCAACCCTGAGCGGCCCCTGCGGGTGGTGGACCAGTGGGTGTACCATTCCCGGCTGTATTCCGCCGCGGAGTTTATCCGCAGACGGGACGATTTGGAGCTGATCCAGCTGAATTCCTTCGGCTGCGGCCTGGACGCGGTGACCACCGACCAGGTCTGCGAGATTCTGGAGGGCAGCAACAAGCTCTACACGGTGCTGAAGATCGACGAGGTCAACAATCTGGGCGCGGCGCGGATCCGGATCCGCAGCCTGCTGGCCGCCATGGATATGCGCGCCGAGCAGAATATCGTGGCCAAGCCCCAGAGCGCCCGCTATCAGCGGAAGGAATTCACCAGGCAGATGTTCCAGGAGGGCTATACCATCCTGGCGCCCCAGATGAGCCCCATCCATTTCGACATTCTGGAGCCGGTGTTCCACAAATTCGGCTTCAACATGGTGGTCCTGGACAATGACAACCGGGAAGCCATCGACGTGGGCCTGAAATACGTCAACAACGATGCCTGCTTCCCCTCCATCACCGTGGTGGGCCAGATCATGGACGCGGTGCTCTCCGGCAAGTACGATACCGACAAGCTGGCCGTGATCATGAGCCAGACCGGCGGCTGCTGCCGGGCCAGTAATTATGTGGGCTTCATCCGCAAGGCCCTGGCCAAGGCGGGCCTGCCCCACATCCCGGTCATCTCCCTGAACGCCAACGGCATGGAAACCAACGAGGGCTTCCAGATCCCCATGCCCATGCTGCTGAAGGTGGTCTATGGCGTTGTCTACGGCGATCTGCTGATGCGCTGCCTGTACCGGGTGCGGCCCTACGAGCTGGTGCCCGGCTCCGCCAATCAGCTCCACGCCAAGTGGCGGGAGATCTGCATCGACCAGCTGGTCAATGAGAAGTCCCCCTGGACCTATAAGAAGATCTGCAAGGCGCTGGTGGAGGATTTCGACAATTTCCCCATCGACGAGAACCTGGTGAAGCCCAGAGTGGGCATCGTGGGCGAGATCCTGGTCAAGTACATGCCCCTGGCCAACAACCATCTGGTGGAGCTGCTGGAGCGGGAGGGCGCCGAAGCGGTGGTGCCCGACCTGATGGACTTCATGAACTACAGTGTCTACAACGGCGACTATAAGCATAAGTACCTGGGCACCAAATGGACCACGGCGGCCTCCGCCCGCATCGGCGTGGACGCCATCCGGGCCCTGCGCAGGCCCGCCATTGATGCTCTGAAGGCCAGCAAGCGTTTTGAAGCCCCCATGCCCATCGAGGAGATCGCCGAGCTGGCGAAGCCCTTCCTGTCCCTGGGCAACCAGTACGGCGAGGGCTGGTTCCTCACCGGCGAGATGGCGGAGCTGCTGATGACCGGCGTGCCCAATATCGTGTGCATCCAGCCCTTCGCGTGCCTGCCCAACCATGTGGTGGGCAAGGGCGTCATCAAGGCCCTGAAGAAGGCCTATCCCCAGGCCAACATCGCCGCTGTGGACTATGATCCCGGCGCCAGCGAGGTCAACCAGCTGAACCGCATCAAGCTGATGCTGTCCACCGCCAGAAAGAACCGCGAGGCGGAAAAGGCGGAAGCCAAGGTATAATACAAAACCGTCCCGGATCCATGATCCGGGACGGTTTGCGTTAGAGGAGGCTTATACGTCGAGTTCTTCGATTGCAGATGCTACACGACAGGCTGCGACACCGGCCAAATCGGCTTTGCCGCAGGTGAAGTTGGCATAATATGTAACAGCGGGCCATTTATTGGTGCTGTATACACTGGTAGAAGTGCCAGCTTTGATGGTGATGTTGCTGCCACTTACCACGGAACCTGTGGGAGAAGATTGGGTGATGGTGAATTTGATGTCACCAGTTCCTGTGTTGCTGACCCAGACCTTGGCGTACGGATAGGAAGAAGTTACTTTGAAGCCTTTGCTCATGGCATCACTGCTCAGGTCGATGCTCCAGAGCTTGCTGCTGGCGCTGGCTTTGGATTCGGCGGATGCGGCCTGTACTTCATCCTGGGAGATGATTTCGAAAACCAGGTCCCCCACAACGTAGACATCTCCGATTTCACCGCTGATAACGACATCCTCGTAAAGAGGATTGGCATCACCAGCAGTCACAATATCTCCATCATTGGCAACCGCGGCCATGGGTTCCCCATAGTCGGCGATATTGGCATCGATACTGCCATCTACTTCTGCCGCGAAGGCGGACATGGAGACGCAGGCGCAGATCAGAACGAATACCAGAAGGGTGCTGATGACTTTATTGGACTTGTTGCTGGACTTTAGCATGGTTATAATTCTCCTTTCAAGAGATTCACGCGGAGACGCGAAGGGAGTGAATACCCCGGACACGCCGGAAC
Source organism: Oscillospiraceae bacterium (assembly GCA_017473225.1). GTDB lineage: Bacteria > Bacillota > Clostridia > Oscillospirales > Oscillospiraceae > Faecousia. Next base: position 9,862 of record JAFUMG010000021.1, read on the forward strand.
GGGACGGTTGGGAAAGATTGATCAGAAGGCGGCCGTATTCCTTCCGTCCGGCCATGTCCAGACTGCTGACGACAGCTTCGTCGCAGGAAGTTTCGATCCAGCGGTTCAGATCACGTGCCAGCAAATGGACAAAGGGATTGAACCAGTGAATCCCGCGGACGGCTTCCAGCACCAGTTTTTTCCACAGGTCGCCCCGGAGGTAATGGGTGAGCTCGTGGGACAGGATGAATTCCATCTCCTGGCTGGACAGCGCGGTGTTGGGAAGAAGGATCAGCGGCTGGAAAAAGCCAATGAGCATTGGGCTCCGGCTCCATGGGGCCACCATCAGGCGAACCTTTCCGCGGATGCCCAACCGGGCGGCCAGTGCCTGCGCCATCGCTGCCAGGTGGTGGTCCACCACAGGAACAGCCTGCGCGCATTGACGGCGGAACCGCAGAAAACAGAACAGCTCCCACATAAAAAGCCCGCAGACAATCGCTGACCAGAGGATCCCGGCTCCTTTCAGCACAGCTTCCCATGGAAAGGACAGTGCTGTGGGCATTTGAGGCGTCAGGGGCACATCGACGTGCACCGCGGCGGGAACGGGCGCTGTGCTGACAGCAGTGACCGTGGGGACGGAACTGGGGAGCTGCGGCAAAGACCACCACAGTCTGTGCAGCGGCAGGGCAAACAACAGCATCTGGGCAAAGGCGCAGCGATAGCGCCAGCCCTGGCTGAGATGCTTCCCGCAGATCAGGAGTACCGGTTTTGCCAGCAGATAAATCGCGCTGCCGGTGAGACTGAGGGCCAGAACCATGGAAAAAAGCTGTGTGATCATTTTGACGCTTCCTGGTCCAGCCACTGCCGCAGCTCCTCGCGGTCCCGCGCGGAGAGCGGTTCATCTCCGTAGAGGGCGGCGAAGAAGGTTTTGACAGAACCCTGGTACATGGTGTCCAGGATACCCCGGGCGATGCTTTGCCGGTATTCCGCCCGGGTCTGGATGGGCTGGTAATAGATGACCCGACCCCTGCGGAAGGAGGTGACCAGCTCCTTCTGGGTCAGCCGCGCCAGGAAAGTGGACAGGGTTTGGGCTTTCCATGATTTTCCGTGATGCTCGGCAAAATGGGCCAACAGTTGGGCAGCGGACATGGGCTCTTCGGAATTCCAAAGCACCTCCATGATCTCGGATTCGGTTTCGGACATTTTATTGGATCGATCCATGATGATAACCTCCTGCACCCAGTACGTCTACTGAGGATGATATTATATTACTACAGTGATGTAGAAATGTCAATATTATTCTACACATGCGTAGTAGAATATGGGCGGCTCTGTAAAAAAGATAATGCCATGAAGTTATTCAACATCATGGCATTAGAAAAAATGGGCGGCGTTTTTATCCGAACCGCCGGGCGTAGCCGCATTTTCGGCACAGCTCCTCTGCGGCTTTGCCGTCGGAGAAGCCCTGGAAGATCGCCTTGGCTCTGGGGGTCTCCAGAATGTCCCCCAGGTCCTGTTCGAAGAGATTGCCCAGGGCAATGTCCCCCTCGTGATCCAGGCAGCAGGGGACTACGGTGCCGTCACAGAGGACGCCCAGCTGGTCCCGCAGGCCGTAGCAGAAGACCTTCCCGCCGCCGTCCGGGGCGGAGAGGTCGGGCCAGTCGAATTTGTCGCCGTATTCCAGATAGACCCGCTGGCCGATCCGGGTACCCCGGCGCTCCAGGACCCATTCTCCGGGGAAAAAGTGCTTCATGGCATCCAGGATCTGACCGTTCATTTCGTCGGCGCCGCCCTGATTCCAGAGCCGGTAGGCCACCAGCTTCTTTCCCTCCGCGGCCTGTCCGAAGGCGAAGCAGCCCCTGAGATAATCCCCGAAGGGCATGGCCAGGTCGTTGGCTTCGAAGGCGTGGAGGGAGACATTGACCTTGTGCAGCGCGAGGGCGGCCAGGAGCATTTCCTGCTGCTTTGCAAGCAATGTGCCGTTGGTGGTCAGGATGACCCGGAAGCCCTCCGCCCCGGCCAGATCCAGGAAGGTTTCCAGCTTCGGGTGGCACAGGGGCTCGCCCATGAGGTGGAAGTAGAGAAAATCCGTCCAGGGCCGGAGCTTGCGGATCAGGGCGGTAAATTCCCCCTCATTCAGCGCCCTCGGCGGCCGTTTCGTACCCGGGCAGAAGGCGCAGTTCAGGTTGCATAGGTTGGAGATTTCCAGATAGATCTTGTTGAAGCGCATGGTCAGTCCCTCCGGTGTTTTGTTCATCATATCACAGGAATGGGGAGAATTCAAATTATACTTTCATGCACTGGCGCGGGAGCGCCCAAGGCTTCCCCCGGGGGGAAGCTGTCAAAAATCTCTGATTTTTGACTGATGAGGAATGCGGGCAGATATTTTGCGTTTTCGCACCTGCATCAGGCTTATTCCGAACTTTAAATACGGAATAGGCCTTCGCTCTGTCCGAAACCATAACGTAATCTCACGCATTCCTCATCCGAGCCGCCATTCGGCGGCCCACCTCCCCCCGGGGGAAGGCATGGCGGCTGCGCCGCTAAGAGAACGGTAAACTACAATCCCCCTTACATCAGCGGGGCGGCTACTTTCAGGAGCTTGCCCCAGAGGCGGCTCAGGAAGGACTGCTTTCTGATATCCTGATCGGTGATCTTATGGCATTTTGCCATGGTGTCTTGAAAGTCCGTCATGATATCCGCCAGGGCCGGGACTTTGTACAGGTAGGCGGCGCACTCGAAATGGAGGTACAGGCTTCGGTAATCCAGATTGATGGTGCCCACCACGGCCTGGCGGTCATCGCTGAGGAAGACCTTGGCGTGGACGAAGCCGGGGGTGTACTCGTAGATCTTCACGCCGGCGTCGAAAAGCTCCCGATAGTGGCTCCTGGCCAGGGTGAAGGCATACTTCTTGTCCGGGATATGGGGCAGGATCAGCCGCACATCCACCCCCCGCTTGGCGGCGAACTGCAGAGCGGTGACCATTTCGTTGTCCAGGATCAGATAGGGGGTCATGATGTACACATATTCCTTGGCCTGATTGAGAATGTTCAGGTATACCATTTCGCCCACGTTTTCGGTGTCCATGGGGCTGTCGCCGTAGGGCATGACGAAGCCCTCTGCGGGAACGCGCTCCTGGGGAAGCTCCAGATAGGGCTCGTAAAGGCGGACCTTTTCGTCGTAATTCCACATCTGCAGGAACATCAGCGTGAAGCCCTGGGCCGCTTCGCCCCGGACCATGACAGCGGTGTCCTTCCAGTGGCCGTAGACCTCCTCTTTGTTGATGTACCGATCCTCCAGATTGACGCCGCCGGTGAAGGCCACCTTGCCGTCGATGACCAGGATCTTCCGGTGGTCCCGGTTGTTATAGTGGGTGGATACCAGGGGACGGACGGGGGAGAACATCTTGCACTGGATGCCCAGCTTCCGCAGCTGCTTGGGGTAGCCGTAGGGCATATTCGCCACGGCCACCATGCCGTCGTACATGAACCGGACCTCAACACCCTGGCGGACCTTCCGGCAGAGCACATCCAGGATCTTGTGCCACATATAGCCGTCGGCTACGCTGAAATACTCCGTGAAAATGAATTTTTCGGCCTTTTCCAGCTGCGCCAGCATTTCACGGAATTTGTCCTCGCCCAGGGGGAAGTATTTCACCTCGGTATTTCCGTAGATGGGGAAATTGCCGTGGCCCTCCATGTAATGGACCAGATTGTACAGGTCCCGGTCCTCCCGCTTCAGCTGTTCCTTCAGCTCCGTCTGGGCGGGGACGAAGGGGGCGCAGTCCGCGATGCTGGATTCGACCGCTTTTTGGGCGACCCGGTGGCCTACGTCGAACTGCACGAAGAAGTACAGCAGCGCGCCGAATACCGGCAGCACCGCGATGACGATGCACCAGGAGAGCCTGATGGAGGGATTTTCCCGGGTATTCAGCACATGCAGCAGCATGATGGCCGTGAATACCTCCATGCTGCCGAAAAGCAGCGGCACATCTCTGAAAATATCATACAGCCGGGCGAAGATCAGGAAAAACTGCAGCGCCAGCAGCAGTAGGATCACCATGGTGCGGCCGAAGACGACGCGCAGGATGCCCCGCCGGCCCCGCTGCATCAGCTTGTTCTGTTCCATGGTTTCCTTGATTCCGTTGGACATAGAGCTCACCTTTCTTTCTTGACTTTTGCGGGTAATGATGCTATTTTAATATACAGATGTCGCATTTACAACAGTCAGTTTTATGAAAACTGTCGCATTTCGTCGGAAGGTGGGCGTTGAGAAAATGGAACAGCGGGAAAACCAGCGGGTACTGGTGTCCAAGAGACTGCTGAAGGAGGGACTTCTGCGGCTTTTGCGGGTCGGTGACCTGGAGACGGTGAATGTCAGTGTCCTCTGCCGGGAGTCCGGCATCAACCGGGCAACCTTTTACAGGCATTATACCTGCCCCCGGGATGTACTGGTGGATCTGGAGATGGATATTGTCCGGGAACTGGAAAGGGGCCAAAAGGTTCCGACCAACCCGGAAGAGGTCATTCGGTATCTGGAGAATGTCTGTACGTATCTCTACGATCACAAGGAGCTGCTTCGGATCCTGATCCGCTGCAATACGGATGAAGACCTGGTCGGCGTCCTCCGGGAGGTCAATCAGAAGATCTGGGACCTCCGGAGAGAGGTCAAAGGCATCGAGAATCTGGATCAGGACAGCTTGCGGCTGGTATCCACCTTCCTGTACAGCGGCGCCTATTATCTGATCCGCCAGTGGCTGACGGAGGATATCGGCAAGACCCCGCAGGAGGTAGCCCGCCTGATCTACGGCATCATCAAAGCCGGCGAAAGCCCGGATCTGTAAAGGGGCGAGGGCTCCTGGTACTGACGACCACTGTCATTGCGAGCCAGCGCGCACGCTGGCGTGGCAATCCCCTACGGCTGCGCAATGCGGTTGAATGTTGAAAACCTTGGTATTTCAGGGAAAATTTGAACGATCCCTTCTCTGCAAGCTCCCGGAAAAACCGGGGGATTGCCACGCCAGTCTGCGGACTGGCTCGCAATGACATACGTTTTCTTTGGAATGGGTGCGAAACTGCGGCTCAAACCTTCGTGACCTGCATAAAAGGCCCCCGGCGATTTTGAACGGAACCAGTAAAAACGGACAATAGACAAAACACCCCCTAGTGTAGGATAATAACCACACTAGGGGGTAATTGTATGGCAAGACAATATCAGAGGAAACAACACCTGTTGAAACAGATCAACGAGATGCTGGCATCG
>JAFUMG010000072.1 GCA_017473225.1 Oscillospiraceae bacterium
CGATAGCCGAGACTGGGGGATTGTGCAGCAGAAGTCTGGAATAACCACCAACATTTCGGCGAATTCGTACTGCAGTGCAACAATCCCTCAGTCAAAAATCGGAGATTTTTGACAGCTCCCTTTACACAAGGGAGCCTTGGGCGCTCCCGCGCCAGTGCGCCAAACTACAATTTGAATCGATCAGAAAGAAGGGATACGCCATGTATCGTGTGAAATATTTGAACCCCATCTCCCCCAAGGGCACGGCCCTGTGGACGGAGGAGTATCAGGAAACGGAAAAGCTCGAAAATGCGGAGGCCGTGCTGGTCCGCAGCGCGGCGATGCACGACCTGGACCTGCCGGAGAAGCTGCTGGCGGTAGCCCGGGCCGGCGCCGGCGTCAATAATATCCCCCTGAACAAGTGCGCGGAAGCGGGTATCGTGGTCTTCAATACTCCCGGCGCCAACGCCAACGGCGTCATGGAGCTGGCCCTGTGCGGTATGCTGCTGGGCTGCCGGGATATCGTCGGCGGCATCGAATGGGTCAAGTCCATCAGAAATGAGGGCGACGTGGCCAAGAAGGTGGAGAAGGGCAAGGGGAAATTCGCGGGCTTCGAGATCGCCCACAAGAGTCTGGGCATCATCGGTCTGGGCGCCATCGGCGGCCCCTTGGCCAACGCCGCCCGGCGGCTGGGCATGGAGGTCTACGGCTGCGACCCCTATATCTCCATCGACGCGGCCTGGCATCTGGACCGGCACATCATCAGGGTCAAGACCCGGGAGGAGATCTACGAAAAGTGCGACATCATCTCTGTCCATGTGCCGCTGATGGATTCCACCCGGGGCATGATCGGCCAGGAGGCCATTTCCAAGATGAAGGACGGCGTCATCGTCCTGAATATGGCCCGGGACGCTCTGGTGGATGACGACGCCATGGAGGCTGCCCTGGCTTCCGGCAAGGTCCACCGCTATATCACCGATTTCCCCAATGACCGCACCGCCAATATGCCCGGCTGCATCGCCATCCCCCACCTGGGCGCCTCCACGGAGGAGTCCGAGGATAACTGCGCCAGAATGGCCGTCAAGCAGGTGATGAACTATCTGGAAAACGGTAATATCGTCAATTCCGTGAATTTCCCCAACTGCGATATGGGCGTCTGCGCCGCCGCTGGACGGATCGCCATCCTGCATCGGAATATCCCCAATTCCCTGGGCCAGTTCACCTCCACCATTGCCGCGGACAACATCAACATCGCGGGCCTGCAGAACGCGTCCAAGGGCGAATTCGCCTACACCATGCTGGATATTGACCAGCCCACCTCGGAAGAGGTGGTGGAGGACCTGAAGAAGGTCAACGGCGTCCTCCGGGTGCGGGTGATCAAGTGATTTTTTCGGGTACAATATCAGGACCGGGCCAGCCGCTTACGCGGCTGGCCCGGTTAGATTGTTTGAAGCGGTGTTGATTTCAAATTGTAGTTTATCGCACTGGCGCGGGAGCGCCCCAAGGCTCCCTTGTGTAAAGGGAGCTGTCAAAAATCTCCGATTTTTGACTGAGGGATTGTTGCACTGCAGTACGAATTCGCCGAAATGTTGGTGGTTATTCCAGA
>JAFUMG010000073.1 GCA_017473225.1 Oscillospiraceae bacterium
GAACATATTGCGCTTGTACAGCTCCACGCCGGGCTGGTTGAAGGGGTTGACCCCCAGGATATAGGCGGAGACGCCGCAGCACAGCTCCAGGAAGTAGAACAGCTCGCCCACCTTGCGGGCGCTGAGTTCGCCGCAGTCTATGGTGATGACCGGGACGCCGCCGTCCACATGGGCGGCCAGGGTGCCCAGGTAGGCCTTCTCGTCCACAAAGTCCAGGGTCCTGTCGGCCAGGTAGTTCAGGCCGTCCAGGTTCTTCACGTCGCCCATGATGGTCATTTTGTTCTCGGGGGCGTCGAAGCGGACCATGGTCTCGAAGATGTTCCGCTCGCCCTGCTGGATCATCTGGCCCAGGGAATGGAGGTCGGCGGTCAGCTCCGCGGTGGCGGGGAAGATGCCCTTGCCGTCCTTGCCCTCGGACTCGCCGAAGAGCTGCTGCCACCAGCCGCCGAACATCCGGAAGCCGGGCTCGAAGGACTCGAAGATCTCCGTCTTCTTGCCGCTGCGGTACAGCAGGTTCCGGACGGCGGCATACTGCCAGACGGGGTTTTCAAAGGAGCGGATGTCATAGGCTTCCTTGGCGTCCATGGCGCCGTTCATCAGCTCCATGATATCGATGCCGGCCACGGCCATGGGCAGCAGGCCCACGGGGGTCAGCACGGAGAAGCGGCCGCCGGCCGCGGGGGGGATGACGAAGGTCTCCCAGCCCTGCTCGCCGGCCATCTGGCGCAGGGCGCCCTTGCAGGGGTCGGTGACGGCATAGATGCGGCTGTTGGCGCCGTCGGTGCCGTAGCGGCGCTCCAGCATCCAGCGCAGGCCCCGGAAGGCGATGGCGGGCTCCGTGGTGGTGCCGGACTTGGAGATGACGATGATGGAGAAGTCCTTGCCCTCCAGCAGGCGCATCAGCTCGTTCCAGTGGCGGGTGCTCAGGCCGTTGCCGGCGAAATAGATCTGAGGATCGCCCTTGCCCTTGCCGATGTTATGGTTGGGGCCCTGGAGCAGCTCGATGGCCGCCCGGGGGCCCAGATAGGAGCCGCCGATGCCCACGACCACGCAGACCTCGGAATCGGAGCGGATCTTGGCGGCGGCAGCCTGGATGCGTTTGATCTCCTCGGTGGGCTCCCGAACGGGCAGCTTCAGCCAGCCCAGAAAGTCGTTGCCGGCGCCGGTACCCTCGGACAGGGTCATGTGGGCATCGAAAACTTCCTTCTCCATCGTCAGCAGTTGGGGCAGGGAAATCGGTCCCCAGACATTGGAAAGATCAACCTGTATCATGAAAAAAGAACACGTCCTTTCGTTTCTTTGGTTACGATTATTCATATATTACAGTAATTCCCCCTCAAACGCAAGGGGCCCTTGTAAAAGTTTCCGAAGTATTCAAAAAATCTCGCGGACCCTCTGGCATTTTTGACAGGATTCCTGTATAATAAAAGCCTAACATAATGACCACTCTCAGGAGGAACAGGTATGAAATACGGCTTCGGCGTCGATCTGGGCGGTACCACCGTCAAGATCGCTTATTTCGATGAAAACGGCACCATGATCGCCAAGTGGGAGATCCTCACCGTCACCGCGGATGGCGGCAAGCAGATCCTGCCCGACATCGCCGCTTCCATCCAGCAGTACATCGCGCAGAAATCCATCGATCCCGCGGACATCGTCGGCGTGGGCATCGGTGTTCCCGGCCCTGTCAACAGCAAGGGCGTCGTCAACAAGTGCGTCAACCTGGGCTGGGGCGTCTTCAACATCGCGGAAGAGCTGTCCAAGCTGGTTGGCTTCCCCGTGAAGGCCGGCAACGACGCCAACGTGGCCGCGCTGGGCGAATACTGGAAGGGCGGCGGCAAGGGCTGCGACAATATGGTCTTCGTCACCCTGGGCACCGGCGTGGGCGGCGGCATCGTCATCGAGGGCAAGCTCCTCCATGGCACCCATGGCTCCGCCGCGGAGATCGGTCACATGGTCATCAGCCGTGAGGAAGAGGAAGTCTGCGGCTGCGGCAAGCATGGCTGCGTGGAGCAGTTCTGCTCCGCCACCGGCATCGTCCGCCTGGCCAACCGGGCTTTGGCGGCCACCGAGATGGATTCCAAGCTCCGCCGCTGCAGCCCCCTGACCTGCAAGGATATCTTCGACTGGGGCAAGGCAGGCGATCCTTTGGCCGTGCAGATCCTGGACCAGTACTATGCCTACATGGGCGAATTCCTGGGTGACATCTGCAATGTGGTGGACCCCGAGGCGGTGGTTCTGGGCGGCGGCGTCAGCAAGGCCGGTCAGATGCTGCTGGACGGCATCCGTCCCTATTTCGACAAGTATGTTTTCCACGCCGCTTCCGGCGCCCGGTTCGCCCTGGCATCCCTGGGCAACGACGCCGGCGCCTACGGCGCCTTCAAGCTGGCGCTGGACGCCTTCGGCTGAGAGAATGGATAAGCAAACAGCGGACACCGGAGGTGTCCGCTGTTTTCGTTTGGGGAAAGGGGCGTAAATTGTAGTTTATCGCACTACTCCGCGCTAAGAGCCGCCTATGGCGGTTGCGCTCTGTACGCGCCTGCGGGCGCAGTGGCGCGGGAGCGCCCCAAGGCTCCCTTGTGTAAAGGGAGCTGTCAAAAATCTCCGATTTTTGACTGAGGGATTGCTGCACTGCAGTACGAATTCGCCGAAATGTTGGTGGTTATTCCAGCCTTCTGCTGCACAATCCCCC
>JAFUMG010000022.1 GCA_017473225.1 Oscillospiraceae bacterium
AAGAATAAAAAAAGACCTTATGTAGCACGGAAAATGTGTGCTACACAAGGTCTTAAATTCTTATTTTTTCTTGGGTTCTCAGACGATGCCTAAGTTTGCCCTTTTGGTGGGTTTACAGGATGCCGAGATTTCCCAAAAACACGGGCTGATTTTTTTACTTGGAGCTGGAGGTGCTTCTCAGGGTGACGTCATGGTAGCCGCCCTCGACGATGGAGGTGGAGCTGACCAGGGTCAGCTTGGCGTCCCGCTGGAGGTCGGGGATGTTGGTGACGCCCACGTTGCACATGGTGGACTTGACCTTGTACAGGGAGGCCTCCACGTTGTCGTGGAGGGGGCCGGCGTAGGTGACGTAGGAATCCACGCCCTCCTCGAAGCTCAGCTTCGTGGAGCCGCCCAGGTCGTAGCGCTGCCAGTTCCGGGCACGGTTGGAGCCCTCGCCCCAGTATTCCTTCATGTAGGAGCCATTGACCAGGACCTTGTTGGTGGGGGACTCGTCGAACCGGGCGAAGTAACGGCCCAGCATCAGGAAGTCCGCGCCCATGGCCAGGGCCAGGGTCATGTGATAGTCGTGGACGATACCGCCGTCGGAGCAGATGGGCACATAGATGCCGGTCTCCTGGAAGTACTTGTCCCGCTCCGCGGCCACCTCGATCAGCGCCGTGGCCTGGCCGCGGCCGATGCCCTTGGTTTCCCGGGTAATGCAGATGGAGCCGCCACCGATGCCGACCTTCACGAAGTCCGCGCCGGCGTCTGCCAGGAACCGGAAGCCATCCTTATCCACCACGTTGCCCGCGCCGATCTTCACGGTGTCGCCGTAATGCTCACGTACCCACTTGATGGTCTTTTCCTGCCAGCAGGTGTAGCCCTCGGAGGAGTCGATAACCAGCACGTCCACGCCGGCCTCCAGCAGGGCGGGGATCCGCTGGGCGTAGTCCCGGGTGTTGATGCCGGCGCCCACCAGGAACCGCTTCTCGCTGTCCAGCAGCTCCAGGGGATTTTCCTTGTGGGAGTCGTAGTCCTTGCGGAAGGCGAAGTACATCAGATGATCGTCGTCATCCACGATGGGCAGGCTGTTGAGCTTATGATCCCAGATGATATCGTTGGCGGATTTCAGGGTGGTATCCTTGCCGCCGGTGACCAGCTTTTCCCGGGGGGTCATGAACTCCTTCACCTTGACATCGGTGGACATTCTGGAGACCCGGTAATCACGGCTGGTGACGATGCCCAGCAGCTTGCCGGTAGCGGTGCCGTCGTCGGTGACGGCCATGGTGGAGAAGCCGTTCTTCGCCTTCAGGGCCAGAACGTCGGCGAGGGTATTCTCCGGGGTCAGATTGGAGGCGGAGACCACGAAGCCGGCCTTGTAATTCTTGACCTTGCGGACCATCTCCGCCTGATTTTCGATGGTCTGGGAGCCGAAGATGAAGCTGATGCCGCCCTCCTTGGCCAGGGCGATGGCCAGGGTGTCATTGGAGACGGACTGCATGACAGCAGAGGTCAGGGGGACATTCAGGCTGATGGCGGGTTCTTCCACGCCCTTACGGTATTTCGTAAGAGGGGTCCGCAGGGAGACGCGGTCGGGAATACAGTCCTCAGAAGTATAGCCGGGAATGAGCAGATACTCGCTGAAGGTGTGGCTGGGCTCCGGGTAGTAGTACGCCATGTTAATTCCTCCTGATAGTAATGAATAGTGAATCATGAAAAATGAATGATGAATAATGGATGTGTCCGCTCCGCGGACTTATTTTATCATCCCCGCAGGGGATACCAAAATTATTAATTATTAATTATTCATCATTCATTTTTAACTGACTTTCTCAGCCCTGGTCCAGCAGCTGCTTTTCCAGGTGGCCCTTGTTGTCGATCTTCTTGAAATTGCCCATGACCTCGTTGACCTGGCTCATGACGGCGAAGGTATGGGGGCAGTCCCGGATGATGGAAGACAGGGCGGCCGCCTGGGTCCGGTTCACCACGCAGATCAGAACACTGACCTCCTTGCCCAGGTACATGCCCGTGCCGGGGATCAGGGTGGCGCTGTGATGGAGCCGGCGGATGATGGCGTCGGAGATCTGCTGGGGATTTTCCGTGATGATCTCAAAGCGCACCGCGCTGCGGATGGACTTGGCCATCTTGTCCGTCACCGTGGAGGACATGAAGCAGTAGAGGATGCAGAGGATGACGGGCTCGATCTGATAGTCGTAGACGAAATAGGAGATGAAGGCCACCACCACATTCAGGGCGAAGATCATCCAGAAGATGTTCTTCTCCGGCCGGGCCTTATGGATAATGGCGGCGATGAAATCGGTGCCGCCGGAATTTGCCCGGCACTGGACCAGCAGGCTGTAGCAGCCGCCGAAGATGATACCGGCCACCAGGGGGCCCAGGATGGTGCTGGTGCCGCTCTCGGTATAGTAGGCGAACTGGGAAATATCCCAGTTGTCCAGCAGCACCAGGGCCAGGGAATTGACCACCACATAGACCATGCTGCGCAGGGCCAGGGGCCTGTTCACCCGGAAGTATACCCAGACCGCCAGGGGGATATTGATGATCAGGCTCAGGTAGCCCACGCTGATGCCGCTGATGTACTGGATCATGGTGCAGATGCCGTTCAGTCCCGCCGGAGCGAAGCGGTTCGGGAAAACGAACAGCTCATAGTTCAAGGCGCAGACCACCGCCAGCGCCGCGATCACAAGATAGGTCCATACCTTTTTCAGCATATTCTTTTTCTACCTCTTTTTTGTTGTTCAATCTGTTTACACGCCATCGTAGGGACCGGCGTCCTCGACGGTCCAGCAGCAATACGCCACGTTTTCACATCATTTTCGGCAAATTCGTAGTCTGCACGTTGCGGACCGTCCAGGAGGCCGGTCCCTACGGTGTGTTGCGTAACGGAACGATAAACCACAATTTTACATTCTCTTCTTTAATTCTGTATATTACCATAGGTTGCCATTTCGGTCAAGGTGAAAAGATGCCGATTTTATGGCGGGGCTTTGGGGCATTTTTGCCATTTCCTTTATTTTATTGTATCACCGCAAAAAAGCCTTGTTTTTTACAGGCAGTTATGATAAAATTTAGGTTGAGATATTATCGCCTGAAAAGCGGGTTTTGTCGCTTTCGGGGTGCCATAAAGAGACGCTAGAAAGGAGCCGCGCTTATGTATTCTTCTGCCTATGTCTGGGCAAAGATCCTCATCTATCTGGAGGAACGGCTGACCAGCACCATGGTCTCCGCTTCCTTTGACGACGCCGAGGTCATCGAACTGAACGAAGAACACCTGATCCTCTACTCCTCCTCCGATTTCCGCCGGGAGGTCATCAGCCGCCGCTATGCCAGCATCATCGAGGACGCGCTGAAGGAGATCTTCAATTCCGACGCCAAGCTGATCGTCTTCGGCGACGAGGAGCTTGCCGCCTTCAAGTCCAAGGGCAAATCCACCACCTCCATGGACTTCAACCCCCAGTTCACCTTCGATAATTTCGTGGTGGGCCCCTCCAACCGCTTCGCCCACTCCGCCTGTATCGCCGTCACCAATGTGCCGGGGCAGGTATACAATCCCCTGTTCCTCTACGGCCCTCCCGGCGTGGGCAAGACCCATCTGCTCTACGCCATCGCCAACGGCATCCGCAAGCAGAACCCCGACGCCAACATCGTCTATATCAAGGGCGACCAGTTCACCAACGAGCTGATCGACGCCATCAAAAACGGCAAAAACATCGAATTCCGCAACAAGTACCGGGAAGCGGACCTGTTCCTCGTCGATGATATCCAGTTCATCGCCGGCAAGGAATCCACCCAGGAGGAATTCTTCCATACCTTCAATAAGCTCTACGAGGAGCACAAGCAGATCGTCCTGACCTCCGACCGGAAGCCCAGCGATATGCTGACACTGGAGGACCGGCTGAAGTCCCGTTTCGAATGGGGCCTCACCGCCGACATCAACCCGCCGGACTACGAGACCCGTATGGCCATTCTGAAAAACAAGGCCAAGCAGCTGGGCTTGCAGCTGGACGACGACGTGTGCAACTACATCGCCATCAACGTCACCAACAACGTCCGGCAGATCGAAGGCACCGTCAAGAAGATCCTGGCCTACCGGGACCTGAACAATATGCCCCTGGACCTGCCCAACATCTCCCGGGCCATTGACGACATGTTCAAGAAGGAAGGCTCCGCCGTTCCCACCCCCAGCCTGATCATCAGCCAGGTCTGCAAGTTCTACAGCGTGGACGAAACGGTCCTCCGGGGCACCCTCAAGAACAAGGGCACCACCGAAGCCCGGCAGATGGCCATCTATCTGATCCGGAAGCTGACCAATCTGAGCCTCCCCGACATCGGCAAGGAATTCAACCGGGACCACTCCACGGTGCTCTACGCCATCCGCAAGGTGGAAGCGTCCCTGAAGGCAGGGGACACCAATATGCAGAATAATGTGAGGGATATTACGGCGAATATCAACTCTTGTCTTTAAGAGTGGAGTGTGAAGAGTGAAGAGTGGAGTTTTTAATGAACTTCACGCTCCACTCTCCACTCTTCACACTTAAATTTCTATCCACAGCCTCTGTGGAATGTGGAAAAATAACCTGTGGAATTTTCCCCCGGAAATTTCCCTCCACAAAGCCTGTTGAAAAGTATTAAACCTTCAACACCCGGCTGTGGATAAATTTCCGTTGCGGCTCTAAATCAAAACCGGGTTTTCCACATAAATTTCTCCTAATACTGTTATTACTACCTAATCTTATATCTGGATATATAAATTCTCTTATCTTTGAACAAAAGGAGTATGGATATGCGCTTTACCTGTGAAAAAAGTATGCTGGTACAGGGCCTGAATATCGCGGGCCGTACCGTCGCCCAGAAGAGCAGCCTTTCCGTCATCGAAGGCATCCTCTGCAAGGCCGGACAGGGCCTTGCCCTGACGGGCTATAACATGGAGACTGCCATCACCTATCTCATCGACGCGGATGTGGCCGACCCCGGCGAATGCATCCTGCCCGCCAAGCTCTTCGGCGATATCGTCAGAAGACTGCCTGAAGGCCCCGTGACCGTGGTGGTGGATGACAATTTCAAGGTCTCCATCCGGGCGGGCTTCGCTTCCTTCACCATTTCCGCCGAATCCGCCGACGATTACCCCGACCTGCCCGACGTCAACGAGGGCAAGGCCATCCGTATCCCCCAGAACGCTCTGAAGGAACTGATCTCCGGTACCATTTTCGCCGTCTCTGAAAATCAGGGCCGGCCCATCCACACCGGCGTCAAATTCGAGGTGGAGCCCGACTCCATTTCCGCCATCGCGGTGGACGGCTTCCGGCTGGCCCGGCGGACTTACCACCCGGAAAATTCCACAGAGCGAACGCTGAGCTTCGTGGTCCCCGCCGCGGGACTGAAGGAAGTGGAGAAGATCCTCACCGATACCGACGAGCCCGCGGCCTTCACCCTGGGCAGCAAGCACATTCTCTACCAGGTGGGCAACGCCACCCTGGTCTGCCGGCTGCTGGAGGGCGAGTTCCTGGACTGGCGCCGGGTGGTGCCCGTCAACTGCCCTGTGAAGCTGGTGGCCCATGTGGGCGATCTGGCATCCAGCGTGGAGCGCGTGGGCCTGATCGTCTCCGAAAAATACAAGAGCCCGGTGCGCTGCGTCTTCTCCGACCAGGTGCTGCTGATGCGGACCAATACCACCATCGGCGCCGCCGAGGACCGCTGCGCCATCGCGGGCAACGGCAAGGATCTGGAGATCGGCTTCAATGTCCGTTATCTGGCCGACGCCCTGCGGGTGATCCCCTCCGAGGAAGTGACCATGGAGCTGACCAACGGCCTGAGCCCCATCGTCCTGACCCCCGTGGATGACAAGACCGATTTCGCCTATATGATCCTGCCTGTCAGAATTAAGAACAGTTGATTTGAGAGTGGAGTTTGGAGAGTGAAGAGTGGAGTTAAAAGAAAACTTCACACTCCACTCTTCACACTCCACACTTCGAGAAGGAGATCGAATATGAAAGTTACAGTGAAGATCAAGGATAATTCCCAGCATCTGGTCATTCATACCGAGTTCATCAAGCTGCAGGACGCGCTGAAGTATGCCAACGTGGTCTATTCCGGCGGCGAGGCCAAGCAGCTGATCCTGGATGAGCAGGTGAAGGTCAACGGGGAAGTGTGCACCATGCGGGGCAAGAAGCTCTACCCCGGCGATAAATTTGAGTTTATGGGCCAGGTTTATCTGGTTTGCATCCATGAAGCTGACTGAGCTTCGATTGCGGGATTTCCGTAATTATGAGGAGCTGGAGGTTTCCTTCGAGCCGGGGGTCAATCTGATCGTGGGCAACAACGCCCAGGGTAAGACCAATCTGCTGGAGGCCATCTCCTATCTCGGCTCCGGGAAAAGCTTCCGGGCCCAGAAAACCTCGGAAATGATTCGGTTCGGTTCGGATTTTGCCGATATCGAGGGAAAAGTCTTCTCGCAGGAGCGGGACCAGGATATCCGATGGGTGCTCTTTTCCGGCTCCCGGCCCAGGCAGCTGTGGAGAAACGGCGCGAAGAAAAGAGCCGCCGGGGAGATCGCCGGGGTGCTGCCCACGGTGCTGTTCTGCCCGGAGGACCTGATGGTCCTGAAAAGCGGCGCCGCCGCCCGGCGCCGGCTGGGGGACACCGCCATGAGTCAGCTGCGGCCCAATTACGACGCGGCCCTGACGGAATACAATCGGATCCTGGACCAGAAAAGCCACATTCTGAAGGACCATTTCGAGTACCCCGGCGTTCTGGAGGTCCTGCCGGAGTACAATACCCGGCTGTGCCAGGTGGGGGCCCTGCTGATCTCCTACCGGGCGCGGTTTTATGACAGCCTGGGCAAGGCCGCGGCCAAGTACCACGGCCAGTTTTCCGGGGGCGCGGAGGAATTTATCCTCCAATACAGGACCGTTTCCACCGTCAGGGACCCCTTCGCCCCGGTGGCCCAGCTGACCCAGGATCTATTGGAGCATCTGGACGCCCACTACCGGGCGGAGCTGGAATCCGGCCAGTGCCTGACGGGACCCCACAAGGATGATTTCGACGTTTCCCTCTCCGGGATCAACCTGAAATCCTACGGCTCCCAGGGCCAGACCCGCACCGCGGCCATTTCCCTGAAATTGGCGCAAAGGGAGCTGATGGGCAGGGAATGGGGCGAGGAGCCGGTATTATTGCTTGATGACGTCCTTTCCGAGCTGGACCAGGGACGGCAGGATTTTGTCTTAAACCAGATCGTAAGCGGCCAGGTGTTCATCACCTGCTGCGAGCCGGGAAGGTTTACAAAGCTGGGGAAGACGATTGAGATCAGCAAGGGTAAGGTTATTTAGGCGCCTTGGCCCCCTCTCTGAGGGGGCTGTCAGCGAAGCTGACTGGGGGAGTGTCGTATCGAATATGTATTATGATAATAAGAACACGAAGTATGCCAAAAAGCTTCGCAGGGATATGACCCCTTGGGAAAGAAAAATTATGGTATTGCTATCTGAATAAATATCCGATTCGATTCCAGCGTCAGAAAGCGATAGATAAGTTTATTGTGGATTTTTTCTGTGCCAAAGCCGGTCTGATCATAGAATTAGACGGTGGGGGACACTATTACCCGGAAGCGCAGCAGAAAGATATTGAACGAACGATTAAATTGGAATCCTTCGGTTACAAGGTTATTCGCTTTTGTAATCGGGATATAGATAAGAATTTTTATGGTGTATGCACTGTTATAGACAGGGAGGTAAAACAAAGGACACTCCCCCAGTCACCTGACGGTGACAGCCCCCTCAAAGAGGGGGCCAAGGCACCTTAATTAGCATAGGAGGACACTTATGTCTGACGAAACGAAAGTAACACAAGAATACGGCGCGGAGCAGATCCAGGTCCTGGAGGGCCTGGAGGCTGTTCGGAAGCGGCCCGGTATGTATATCGGCTCCACTTCCTCCTCCGGCCTGCATCATCTGGTCTATGAGATCGTGGATAATGCCATCGACGAGGCTCTGGCCGGCTACTGTAAGCATATCACCGTCACCATCAACCCCGGTGACTCCATCACCGTCACCGACGACGGCCGCGGCATCCCCGTGGACATCCAGCCCCAGACAGGACGGCCCGCGCTGGAGGTCGTTTATACGGTCCTCCACGCCGGCGGCAAATTCGGCGGCGGCGGCTACAAGGTCTCCGGCGGCCTGCACGGCGTCGGCGCCTCCGTCGTCAACGCCCTGTCCCAGTGGCTGCGGGTCCGGGTCCATAAGAACGGCAACATCTATGAGATGAAGTTCGCCCGGGGCGCCATCACCCAGGAGATGACCATCGTCGGCAAGACCGAGAAGACCGGCACCGAGGTCACCTTCCAGCCCGACCCCGAGATGTTCGACACCCTGGTCTATGACTATGAGGTGCTCCATGAGCGGATGCGGGAGGAGGCTTTCCTGAACGCGGGCCTTTCCATCCAGATCACCGACGACCGGGGCGAGGAACAGCTGACCGATACCATGTGCTACGAGGGCGGCATCCGGGAATTCGCGGTCTGGTGCAACAAGAACAAGACCCCTATCCACGAGGACGTCATCTACATGTCCGGCACCAAGGGCGACGCCTCCGCCGAAATCGCTATCCAGTATAACGACGGCTATCAGGAATTCATGCTGAGCTTTGCCAACGACGTCCGCACCCCCGAGGGCGGTATGCACGAGACGGGCTTCAAGACGGCCCTGACCCGTGTCCTCAACGCCTACGGCACCAAGAACGGCATCATCAAGGGCGACGACAAGGTCAGTGGCGAGGACTGCCGGGAGGGCATCACCGCCATCATCTCCGTGAAGCTCACCGACGCCCAGTTCGAGGGCCAGACCAAGGCCAAGCTGGGCAACGCCTATATCCGTACCCTGGTGGACCAGATCGTCAGCGACCAGCTGGCCACCTACTTCGAGGAGCATCCCCAGACGGCGAAGATCGTCCTGGAAAAGGCTATGATGGCCAACCGGGCCCGGGAAGCCGCCCGGAAGGCCCGGGACTCCATCCGCCGGAAAACCGGCCTGGAATCCGGCCAGATGCCCGACAAGCTCCAGGACTGCAACGAGCGGGACCCCAGCCTCTGCGAAATTTACATCGTCGAGGGTGACTCCGCCGCGGGCTCCGCCATCCAGGGCCGGGACTCCCGGTTCCAGGCGATCCTGGCCATGTGGGGCAAGATGCTGAACGTGGAAAAGGCCCGGGCCGACAAGATCTACGGCAACGACAAGCTGTACCCCCTGATCGTGGCCCTGGGCGCGGGCATCGGCGAGGAATTTGACCTTGCCAAGCTGCGCTACCACAAGGTCATCATCATGGCCGATGCGGACGTGGACGGCGCCCATATCCGAACCCTTTTGCTGACCTTCTTCTTCCGCTATATGCGGCCCCTGATCGAGAATGGCCATGTCTATTCCGCCGTGCCGCCCCTGTACAAGCTGAAGCGGGGCAAGACTGAGCGGGTGGCCTACTCCGACGAGCAGCGGGACGCCGTCTCCGCCGAGCTGCGGGGAGAGAGCAATGCCAAGGTGGACATCTCCCGGTTCAAGGGCCTGGGCGAGATGGACCCCCACGAGCTGTGGGACACCACCATGGACCCCGAAAAGCGGAGCCTGCGCCGGATCACCCTGGACGACGCCCGCCGTGCCGACGAGATCTTCACGGTCCTGATGGGCGAACAGGTGGAGCCGAGAAAAGAATGGATCGAAAGAAATGCCAAGTACGCGATCAATATTGATATCTAAATGAATGCAAAATGCGAAATGCAGAATGCAGAATTAAGGTATGCCTTCGGCATAATTAAAATTATTGCGAAGCAATACCACAATTTTGCATTTTGCATTCTGCATTCAGCATTTTATGAATTCTAAGTTTTTGGAGGTGTCATAATTCATGGCACACAATCGCAGTTATAAACCCGAGGACATTGCCTTTCCCGACCAGGTGATCAGCGAATCGCCCCTGGTGGAGGAAATGGAGAAGTCCTATATCGAATACGCCATGTCGGTCATCGTGGGCCGGGCGCTGCCGGACGTGCGGGACGGTCTGAAGCCTGTCCACCGCCGGATCCTGTACACCATGTACGAAAGCGGCCTGACCTCCGACAAGCCCTTCAAGAAGTCGGCCACCTGCGTCGGCGATGTGCTGGGTAAGTACCACCCCCATGGCGACGCGTCCGTTTACGATGCCATGGTCCGTCTGGCCCAGGATTTCTCCATGCGCTATATGCTGGTGGACGGCCACGGCAACTTCGGTTCCGTGGACGGCGATCCCCCCGCGGCTTACCGTTATACCGAAGCCCGGCTCAGCAAGATCTCCAACGAGATGCTCCGGGACATCGACAAGGAGACCGTGGACTGGGATCCCAACTTTGACGAATCCCGCAAAGAGCCCCGGGTCCTGCCCAGCCGGTTCCCCAATCTGCTGGTCAACGGCTCCTCCGGCATCGCCGTGGGCATGGCCACCAATATCCCGCCCCACAACCTGACAGAGGTCATCAACGCCTGCGTCACGGTGCTGGATGATCCCGAGGCCACCCTGGCGGACCTGATGGAGCATGTCACCGGTCCCGATTTCCCCACCGGCGGCATCATCATGGGCCGCAGCGGCATCCGGGCGGCCTACGCCACCGGCCGGGGCAAGGTCGTCGTTCGTGCCCGGACCGAATTCGAGGAATTCGGCAAGGAGCGGACCCGGATCATCGTCACCGAGCTTCCCTACCAGGTCAACAAGCGCCAGATGATCAAGAATATCGCCGAGCAGGTGAAGGACAAGCGTCTGGAGGGCATTTCCGACCTCCGGGACGAGACGGACCGCAACGGTATGCGTGTGGTCATCGAGCTGAAGAAGGACGCCAATCCCCAGGTGGTGCTGAACACCCTGTTCAAGCAGACCTCCCTGCAGTCTAGCTTCGGCATCATCATGCTGGCGCTGGTGGATGACCAGAAGCAGCCGAAGATCCTGTCCCTGCGGCAGATCCTGGACGAGTACCTGGCCTATCAGCAGGAGATCCTGCGCCGCCGGACTGAGTACGACCTGCGCAAGGCCCGGGAGCGGGCACACCTGTTGGAGGGTCTGCTGATCGCCCAGGACAATATCGATGAAGTCATCCGCATCATCCGCAGCCGCTACGACGACGCCAAGGAAGCTCTGATGGAGCGGTTCGGTCTGGATGATGTCCAGGCCCAGGCTATTCTGGATATGCGCCTGAAGGCGCTGCAGGGCCTGGACCGGGAGAAACTGCAGAATGAGTATAACGAGCTCATGGAGCGCATCCAGTACTTCGTGGAGCTGCTGGAGAACCCTGAGAAGCTGAAGGCAGTCCTGCGGGAGGAGCTCATCGCCATCCGGGACAAGTTCGGCGACAAGCGCAAGACCGAGATCCAGGAGATCGAGGATGAAATCGACATCGAGGACCTGATCGAGGAGGAGACCTGCGCCTTTACCCTGTCCAACGAGGGCTACATCAAGCGGATGCCCGTGGATACCTACCGGACCCAGGGCCGGGGCGGCCGGGGCGTCAGCGCCCAGAATCTGAAGGAGGAGGACTACGTCAAGAGCCTGAACATCGCCTCCACCCATGACCACATCCTGTTCTTCACCAACATCGGCAAGGTCCACCACCGGAAGGGCTACCAGATCCCCGAGGCAGGCCGGACCGCCCGGGGCACCGCGCTGGTCAATGTGCTGCCTCTGGAGCCCGGCGAGCATGTGACCGCCATGGTGGTCACCCGGGAGTTTGACGAAAATGAATTCCTGGTGATGGTCACCAAGAACGGCACCGTCAAGCGGATGCCCTTCGTCGCCCTGAAGACCAACCGCAAGACCGGCATCCGGGCCATCACGCTGGACGAGAACGACCATCTGATCAACGTGATCCGGACCAACGGCAATGACAACATCATCATCGCCAGCCGGGACGGCATGGCCATCTGCTTCAACGAAAACGACGCCCGTCCCATGGGCCGTGACGCCGCGGGCGTCCGGGGCATCCTGCTGGCCCCCGGCGACTATGTGGTGGGCGCGGAGAAGGCCCAGGAGGGCAAGACGCTCCTGACCGTCACCGAGAACGGCTACGGCAAGCGCACCGAGCTCGTCGAATACCTGCGTACCGGCCCCGACGGCGCCAAGATCCCCCAGGGCCGCGGCGGCAAGGGCCTGAAGAACTACAACATCACCCCCAAGACCGGCTCTGTGGCCGGCTGCTGCGTGGTGGGCGAGCATGACGACGTGATGCTGATCGAAAACGGCGGCGTCATCATCCGCATCCCCGCGAACACCATCAACATTTACAAGCGGGACGTCCAGGGCGTCATCGTCATGCGCATCGAGGAGGGCAATCAGGTGGTCTCCATCCAGTGCGTGGCCGGCGAGGAAGCTGAGGAGTCCGCCGAATGAAGACCGTGACCCTCTATACCGACGGCGCCTGCTCCGGCAACCCCGGCCCCGGCGGCTGGGGCGCCATCCTGAGCTACAACGGCTTTGAGAAGGAGCTCTCCGGCGGCGAAGCAAACACCACCAACAACCGCATGGAGCTGACCGCCGTGATCCGGGGCCTCCAGGCCCTGAAGGAGCCCTGCGTCGTGGAGCTGTATTCCGACTCCAAGTACGTCATCGACGCCCTGGAAAAGGGCTGGGCCTGGGGCTGGAAAAAAAGGGACTGGGTGAAGTCCGACAAAAAGCCCGCCCTGAACCCGGACCTCTGGGAGGTGCTTCTCGCCCTGACCCAGAAGCACGAGCTGCGCTACCACTGGGTCAAGGGCCACGCCGAGAACCCCAAAAACAACCGCTGCGACGAGCTGGCGGTCAGCGAGTGGAAGAAACTGAAGTAAAATGCCTTGTCCCCCTCATTTATGAGGGGGATGGCCGAGCGAAGCGAAGGTCAGGGGGAGTCTGTATACTCCCCCCGCCCCTGCGGGGCACCCCCCTCGCAAGCGCGGGGGGCAAGAAGGAGTGTGTCTATGTATCTATCCATCGGCAATGACATGGCGGTCCGGGAGAGCTCCATCATCGGGATCTTCGACCTGGACAACACCACCACCTCCAAGCGGACCCGGGAATTTCTGGAGAAAAATGAAAAGGAGGGCCAGGTGGTCCCCTGCGACGATCTGCCGAAGAGCTTCGTCCTCACCGCCGAATACGGCCTGGACCGGGTGTATCTGACCCCCTTCATGTCCGCGACGCTGGAAAAAAGACTGAAATAAGAAAACCGTCCCGATCAAACAGATCGGGACGGTTTTTTGTGTAAGGGGGTGAAATTGTAGTTTAGCGCGCAGTTAAAAAGAAGCACGTCATTGCGAGCCAGCGCGCACGCTGGCGTGGCAATCTCCCGGTCCTTCCGGGACTTTAAAGAGATGGAACCGATAAATTATGCCCGGAAATTCTAGGATTTTCAGCATCCGACTGTGTTGCGCCGCCGTAGGGGATTGCCACGCCAGTCTGCGGACTGGCTCGCAATGACAGCATATTTTTAGATGCCGCAACCACTATTCAACGGAGCGATAAACTACAATTTGTACTGCAGCTGTAATCGGACGCGCGTATTGTTTCCTTCAAAACACCATCTGCACCAGCACCATATAGCACACGGTGCCGCCGATGATGCTGATGAGCGTGTTTCGCTTCCAGAGGTGGAGGGCCACCACCAGGGCGCAGGAGATCAGCGCCGGGAGCCAGCTGCCGACGGCGGCGAAGGAAACGCCCCGCAGGCAGTAGACAACCAGCATACCCATGATGGCATAGGGCAGCACCCGGCCGAGATAGGCGATATATTTCGGCGTCTCCCGGTTGCGGAAGATCAGAAAGGGGAGAAAACGCAGCGCCATGGTCACCAGGGCCATCACGGCGATGAGGGCGGCGGAATGAAGATCAGTCATGGCGGGAGCCCTCCTTCTTTTTGTAGGCCGTCAGGGCCAGGGTGATGAGGAACATGGTGGGGATCAGGAAATTATCCATGCCGAAGACCAGCAGGCAGAGCACCGCGCTGGCCACGCCGATGAGGGCGGGGACATGGTCCTTCGACGACTTCCACTGCTCCACGAACACCGTCACGAACAGGGCCGTCAGGGAAAAGTCGATGCCCTCGGTGGAGAAGGGCAGCACGGTGCCCAGAAGGGAGCCCAGGGCGCTGCCGATGACCCAGTAGCACTGGTTGAACAGGGACACCAGGAAATAATACCGTCCCGGGTCCTCCACACCCTCCGGGGCGCCGCCGCAGTTGAGGGAATAGGTCTCGTCCGTCAGGGCGAAGATCAGATAGGGCTTGTGACGGCCGGTGTTTTTGTACTTGTCGATCATGGAAACGCCGTAGAACAGGTGCCGGGCGTTGACCATCAGGGTGGTCAGGGCGGCGGTGATCAGGGAAGCGCCGCCGGAGAGCAGGTCCACCGCCAGATACTGCATGGACCCGGCGTAGATGAAGACGCTCATGGCCATGGCCCAGAGGAGCCCGTAGCCCTTGGATTGCAGCAGAATGCCGAAGCCGGTGCCCAGCACCAGATACCCCGCCATCACCGGCAGGGAAGCCACAAAGGCGGTTTTGATCAGCTGTTTTTTCATATCGAGCATCATCTCTCTTTCTGATGCCATATTATAGCATAAATCAGGGGGAGAAGCAAATTGTAGTTTATCGCTTTGCCTACGGCATCGCAATGCAAAATTCAAAATGCAAAATGCAGAATGATGGTGTGCGCAAAGCGCACAATTTAAATGATTTCCGCAGGAAATACCACAATTTTGTATTTTGCATTCAACATTCTGCATTTCGCGCTATGGCGCGCCAAACTACAATCCTCCTATCCCGCGCCGGATTTGAGGTCCAGGATCCCCTTTGCCAGGACTTCCACGGCGGTGAGGGCTTCGGCGTGGGTATTCCCGGCGGCGCCCACCTCCACGATCAGGGCTCCGGGGCTTTCGTCCTGGTTGAACCGCTGGGAGCGGAGATTGATATAGCGGCAGATCCCCGGGGCGTTGCGCTCCAGCTGGACCTGCAGCTTCAGGGCCAGGGCCAGATTTTCCTCCCAGTTGGGGTGGTCCAGCCCCGAGGCGTTGGTCCCCACCACCAGCATCAGCTGGGCGGAGGAGACGCCGTTCACCGTGGCCTGGGTCCTCATCTGGGAGTCGTTGTCCCCGGAGGCGTCCCGGTGGATGTCCAGCACCAGCCGGATGGAGGGGTACTGCTCCAGCCAGGAGGCGATGGCCTTCCGGGCGTGGCTGTAGGAGCCGCTGTAGGAGGGGTAGTCGTGGAGGGTCCGGTCGTGGATCACCGTAATGCCCCCCGCTTCCAGAAGCGCCGTCAGATGATCCCCCACGGAGATCATGTTGTAGCCCTCGTCCAGGGTCCGGAAGGCGGCGGACTCCTCGTAGCTTTCCCCGGCGGACCGGGTGTAGCTTTCCGTGGCGTGGGTGTGGAGGATCAGCACCGTGGGCTCCGACCCGGTCAGGTCCCAGGTCAGGGGCCGGGTCATCAGCGCGCCCAGATCCGGCCGGAGGGAGCAGTTGTAGCGGATCTCAATATCCGCCGCGTCTTCGGCGGTGAAGGTGGGCAGGGGATCAGCTTCCGTGGGGTCCGGGGCTTCTTCGGATTTGAAGAGGGGTTCCGGCGATTCCGGGGCGAAGGCGGCGAAAACATCCCCATCAGACGCAGAAAACCGGACGATTCGTCCGGTTTCTAAGTATATGAGGAAGGAGGCGATATTCGGTTGTGACAGAAATCCGACCACCGGCTCGAAGGCCCCGGCGGCGCCCAGCCGCAGCAGCAGGGCGCAGAGAATGACCGCCGAGCCCACCCGGAGGCTCCGTTGTTGATGATCCATTGCAGGCCTCCTTGGTGATGGTCGAAAAAGATCGAAAAGATCGGAAATTGGCGTGGGCTCACCGCTCCGGGCGTTTCCACTTGGGGCGGGAACGGAGGGTGACCCGGAGGTTTCGGAAAAATTCGCTCAGCAGAGCGGCCGCTTCCTCCTCCCGGACGCCACTGGTCACCTCCGGGTGATGATTGAAGTCCATGGAGAACAGGTCGCACACGGAGCCGCAGGCGCCGCACTTGGCGTCCGACGCGCCGTAGACCACCCGGGGGATCCGGGCGTTGACGATGGCCCCGGCGCACATGGGGCAGGGCTCCAGGGTCACATACAGGGTGCATTCCCAAAGCCGCCAGCCCTTTAAATTTTCGCAGGCTTCGGCAATGGCTTCGATTTCCGCGTGGCCCAGGGCGGTCTTGCCGGTTTCCCGGCGGTTGCGGCCCCGGCCCACGATCTCATTTCCCCGGGTGATGACGCAGCCCACGGGCACCTCCCCCTCCGCCGCGGCCTCCCGCGCCAGCTCCAGCGCCTCGTCCATAAATCGCAGATCGTCCATGAAATACCCTCCTTTTTGGGAATATCATACACGAAACAGGGGGAAAGGTCAAATTGTAGTTTATCACAACGTTCAAAAACCCACTTGGCTCTCCCTCTGGGAGAGCTGGCACGCCGAAGGCGTGACTGAGAGGGCCCTCTCCGCCCCTTCGGGGCACCTCTCCCAAAGGGAGAGGCAAGTTAGGCGCTCCCGCGCCACTGCGCCCGCTTTTCGCTACAGAGCGCAACCGCCGTAGGCGGCTCTTAGCGCGGAGTAGTGCGTCAAACTACAATTCAAACCCTACTCCATCAGCATAGCCGCGAAGAGGACGGCAAGCTCCTGGCGGGAGAAGGGGCGGTCGGTCCGGTCTTCCAGTCGGCGGTCCGACGCGGCCACACGGTTTAAAAGCATCTGGGTCAATGCCGCGATTTCCGCCGGGGTCCGGGCCTGTCCTGTCAGCAGATAGTCGGTGCTGACGCCGAAGAGCTCCGCCATGGCCACCAGCAGCTGCGCCGCGGGCTCCCGCCGGCCCTGCTCGTACATCCCCACGGCGCTGGGACTGATCTTCAGCTGCTGAGCCAGCTCCGCCTGGCTCAGCCCCTTCTCCTTCCGCAATGCCGCGATCCTGGCCCCCAACACCGCAATCACCTCGTCCTTCCTTTGCTGCCACCAGAATACCACGCCGCCCCTGAAAAAATGGGGGAATCCTGCCCCCCGCACGATTCGACGGACTCTACACGGGCCGTGTAGTATACTGGATTATGGAAATAGCTGGCAGAGAAAACGAAAGAAAACGCGGTATTTCGACGAATTTTACGAAGGAGGGGATCGTTATGATCGAAGCCATTGAGGGGACGCTGTACATCGACCACCAGGCCCAGATCCCGGGGGGCTTCTGCCCGGTCTGCGGCGGCGCGCTGTACCGGCCCGGGCTCTGGTGCGTCCGCTGCGGGAGGGATAAGCCATGACCCTGGCGGAGCTGAGCGGATGCTATGAAGCGGCGGCGGTGCCCCTGCGGGCCCGACTCCGGGAGCTGCGCTACGCCCTGGCGGCAGCCGAGGACCCGGAGGAGATCTGGGGCATCAAGCGGCGCATCGCCGAGCTGACGCCCATGCTGACCCAGATGAACGAGCTGGCGGAGCTGACGGCGCATTACTACGACAGGGGGTACTACCGCAGTGAAAAATATACTCTATGAGGGCTATCTGGGGCCCCGGCTGCCCCGGGAGGTGCAGCTGAAGCGGGTCCAGCGGGTGATCCAGGAGGAGCTGACGCCGCTGCAGCGGGAGGCGCTGATCGCCTACTATTTCCAGGAAAAGACCATGTCCCAGATCGCCGCGGAGCGGGGCGTGAATAAAAGCACCGTCTGCCGGACCCTCCACCGGGCCGAGCAGAAGCTGAGAAGATTCCTGCGGTATTGAATGGAAAGCCGCAATGAAATATTGCGGCTGAGCGTGTCAAAAAAACTGTCATTGCGAACCAGTGACCGATGTCACTGGTGTGGCAATCCCCAGGTCCTTCTGGGAACTTACAGAGATAGATACAGTAGAACTTACCTGGAAATATAAGGGTGCAGTGAGTGACTGCTTTGCGACGCCATAGGGGATTGCCACGCCACTGCGCCCGCAGGCGCGTACAGAGCGCAACCGCCGAAGGCGGCTCTTAGCGCGGAGTAGTGTGAGCACTGGCTCGCAATGACAGTGGTAGATTGTCATTATATAAAGCTATTCCGTGTCTACATAATTCATTTCATAACAGTTTCCACAGTTCTTTCCACAGGAGTTATCCACATTGTCCACAGGTTTGTCCACAGGCTTCCTGGGGAAAAAGGTCGAAAAAACCGTGATTTCCCAAGGAATAACAAAAAATCTCCACAGCCATGCATAAGGCTGTGGAGATTTTTCAGGTTTACAGAACACTTATCCAAAGAGAACCTTGGCGGAGAAGACCCGGTTCTCACTTTCGCCGCCGCTGACGCGGGTGGCGTCCACCTGAACGCTGGGTCCGTCCAGGATCTCCCAGTTCATGTCCAGGGTCTGGCCCTCCCGGGCTTCGCTGTGGTAGCAGATGGTGAACTCCTTGAGGGGGTGGACGCTGTGGTATTCGCTGGGGATCAGGTCGCTGATCCAGTCCAGATAGCGGGTGTTGTTCATGTGGCCGTTGCGGTCCAGATCGGTGTAGCGGACGGTGCGGCGGTCATGGTTCTTCATCACCACAGGCAGCAGCGACCGGGGGACGGACAGCTCGGTGCCCCGGACGGTGCCGGAGACCACGATGCCGCTCTTGCCGGGGAGGATCATATTACGGGTGTCCAGATTCATCAGGACCCAGATGCTGATGGCCCGGAAGACCTCATGGCCCTCCTCATCGTAGGCCACGATGCTCCGGGGGTAGGCCACCTTGGTGGTGGGCATGGGCCAGGTTTCCACGTGGATGGTCTCGCCCCGCATGGGCAGGCGGGTGATCTGGACCCGGTGCCGGGTGACGGCCCAGAACAGCCGCTTGGCGGCCAGGGTCTCATAGTCCACCGCCAGCTCCAGACAATGCTGGCCGGCCACCTCCTGGGCGTAGAACAGCATCATGGAGGGCTTCAGCCGCCCGTAGCGATCCACACAGGAATCGTTGATGTAAAAATCCTGCTGATAAATGGGTTCCATTGTTAAGACCTCTTTTGAAAGAATGTTGTGGGGATTACGTTGCTGACATTCGAATGGAAAATTGAAAATTGAGGGCGGCTCTCAGCGCGGTAATTTTCAACTTTCAATTTTCAATTATCAATTTGAATTTATCCCTTCGACTCAGTGAGGGTGAGATCCACGGAATACTGCCGGCAGCCGCGGTAGATGATGGCGGTGACCGTATCGCCCACCTGGCGGTCGTAGAGGACCGTGTTCATGTCGTCGGAGGAGGAGATCCGGGTGTCACCGACGCTGATCAGGATGTCGCCGGGCTCGATGCCCACCAGATCGGCGCAGGAGCCCTCCTCCACCTCGGTGATATACAGTCCCGCGGGCAGGCGGTAGTAGCGCTGATAGAAGGTGGAGACGCTCTCGCCGGTGATGCCCAGGGTGGGCCGGCCGGAGACATAGCCCTGGCTGATCAGCTGCTCCACGATCTCCTTGACGGTGGTGCTGGGGATGGCAAAGCCGATGCCCTCCACGCCGGCGTCGTCGGTGAAGGTGCCGATCTTCAGGGTGTTGATGCCGATGACCTGGCCGTAGCAGTTGATCAGGGGGCCGCCGGAATTGCCGGAGTTCAGCGCCGCGTTGGTCTGGATCAGGGTCAGGGTCCGGCCGCCGGTGGTTACGTCCCGGTTGATAGCGGAGACGATGCCGTTGGTAAAGGTGCCCCGGTAGTCCACGCCCAGAGGATCGCCGATGGCGGCGACGCTGTCACCCACCCGCAGGACGCTGGAATCGCCGAATTCCGCGGGGGTCAGGTCCTGGGCTTCGATATACAGCACCGCCAGATCCGACACCGCGTCGGCGCCCACCAGGGAGGCCTGGAAGGTCCGCTCGTCGGTGAGCTGGACGGCGATGGACTGGGCGCCCTCCACCACATGGCAGTTGGTGACGATATAGCCCAGGTCCGACAAAATCACGCCGGTGCCGGTGGAGCTGCCGGAGGACAGGGCGCAGGAAATGGAGACCACGGAATCGATGTTCTTTTCATAGATCTCCTGGAGGGACAGGCCACCCTCCTGGGGGATATTCTCCACGGAATCGGGAGAGGGCTTCAGATCGAAGGAAGCGGCGGTACTGGGAAGGCTGTGGCCCTCGGTGGCCGCGATGGCAGCGGTGTGGGTCTCCTCCGGGGGCTGCGTGTTGTTCTCGGTCTCGCTGACGAAGGAAACGGGATCGTCCTCTTCGGGCTGCGTATTCAGCTGGGCGAAGAGCCTGATATTCAGCACACCCAGGGCGCTGACCAGACCGCCCAGGAAGATCACGATGACCAGCAGCACAGCCACAAGACCGCCGTGACTTTTCGGCGGCCGGGTCCTGCCGGTCTCGTAGACCCCATGCTCCCAGGGATCGTATCGGTTGTTTCTGCGTTCGTCCATAAAAATGACCTCTAAGAAAAAATGGATGATTCAAATTGTAGTTTAGCGCGCTGTTAAAAAGAAGTACGTCATTGCGAGCCAGTGCTCACACTGGCGTGGCAATCCCCCGGTTTTTCCGTGAACTTACGGAGAGGGAAAATGTAGAATACACCTGGAAATGCCCAGATTTGCAATGTCCAACCGCATTGCGTCGCCGTAGGGGATTGCCACGCTAGTGGTGCTCCGCGCAGCGAATCAGTATGATTATGGCTGCCGGTGGCAGCCATACCACAATTCAATGCTGACTGGCTCGCAATGACAGCGTTTTTTTAGACGTCGCAACCACTATTCAACGGAACGTTAAACTACAATTTAATTGACCAGCGGCATGGTGAAGGTGAATTCTGTTCTGCCGTCGCGGCTGGTGACGCTGATATTCTCGCCGTGGGAGCAGACGATGGTCTTCACGATGTACAGTCCCAACCCCCAGCCGTCGCGGTTCATGGAGCGGGATTTATCCAGTTTGTGGAACCGGTCGAAAACCAGCGGAAGCTCGTCGGGGGGGATGGTGTCGCCGTCGTTGAAGATGGAGATATAGGCCTTGGAGCCGCCCTCCTTGATCCGCAGACCCAGAGTGCCGCCCTCGGGGCAGAATTTCACCGCGTTGTCCAGCAGATTGTAGATCACCTGGGTGATGTAGTCCTGGTTGGCGAAGGTATATACCGGGTGCTCCGGCATATCCACGTCCACATTCAGCTTCTTGCCGTTGATCTTCTGCTCAAAGGTGATGAGCACCTGGCCAGCCGCTTCCTCCAGATCGAACTGGTGCTTCTTCTCGTCGGGGATGCCGCCCTGGTCCTGGAGCCGGGAGATATCCAGCATACTGCGGACCAGACGGCTCAGGCGCTTGGTCTCGTCGGAGACGATCTGCAGGTAATAGCGGCTCTTGGACTCGGGGATGGTGCCGTCCAGAATGCCGTCGATATAGCCGGAGATGGTGGTCATGGGGGTCTTCAGCTCATGGGAAACGTTGGCCACGAATTCCTGACGCTGATACTCGCTCTTCTGGAGCTCCTGGGCCATGTTATTGAAGGCCAGGGCCAGGTCCTCCACCTCTTCGGGGTATTCGCCCTCCAGCTTGACCCGGGCGTCCAGATCCCCGTGGCCGAAGGACCGGGCGGCGTTGGCCATGGCCTTCAGGGGATCGCCCTGGCGGCGGGCGAAGATCGTCATGACCACAAAGGAGACCAGGATCACGAGCAGGGAGACGATGGAGAAAAGATTGGAGATCTTGCTGAGCACCGCGGCGGTCTCCTCCACGGGCCGGGACACGATGACGATGCCCAGGGCGCTGCCGGTGGCAGCGTCCAGAATGGGGGTGGACACCACATAGCGGGATTCCTCATAGAGGTCCTTGATCATGCCGGTGGCCACATCGCCGCCGTTTTTTATGACCTTGTCGATATAGTCCTTGTTGAAATTCAGGCCCTGGTGGTCGCAGCCGGACAGGGCGTCGGAGCACATGATGATCCGGCCCGCCGCGTTGCAGATGACGGCGTCGGCGTCGGAGACCTGGGAGATCACGTCCAGATTCACCAGAAACTCCCGGTTCAGCACGGAGCCGTCGGAGCCGTAGGCGGAGGCCAGGTCCGCGATGGCGTCGGCGTTCTGCTGCAGATCCTCCAGAGCGGTATCCGTCAGATAATCCGTCAGATAATCCTTCACCAGCACCTGGAAGGAGGTACCCACCAGCACCAGGGCCAGCATCAGGATGATGGTAGCCGTGGAAAAGGAACGGCCGATGGTGGATCTCATGACTTACAGCACCTCGAATTTATAGCCAACGCCCCAGACGGTCTTCAGGCTCCAGCTTTCGGACACGCCCTCCAGCTTCTCACGCAGGCGCTTGACGTGGACGTCCACGGTCCGGGAATCGCCGAAGTAGTCAAAGCCCCAGACCTCGTCCAGCAGCTGATTGCGGGTGTAGACCCGGTTGGGGGAGGAGGCCAGATAGAACAGCAGCTCCATCTCCTTGGGGGGCGTATCGACCTTTTTACCGTCCACGGTCAGCTCGAAGGCGTCCATGTCGATGACCAGCTTGTCAAAGACCAGCCTTCTTGCCTTCTTCTCGGCGGCCACGCCGGAGGTGCGGCGGAGCACCGCCTCGATCCGGGCCAGGACCTCCTTCATTTCGAAGGGCTTGGTGATATAGTCGTCGGCGCCGGTCTTCAGGCCGGTGACCTTGTCGTCGGTCTCGCCCTTGGCGGTGAGCATGATGATGGGCGTCTGGGCTTCGGCGCGGATGGCCTTGCAGACGGACCAGCCGTCCATGACGGGCATCATCACATCCAGCAGCACCAGATCGGGCTTGATGGCCCGGTATTTGGCCAGGCCCTTGCCGCCGTCCTCGGCGACGGTGACGGCATAGCCTTCCTTTTCTAGATACATCTGGAGCAGTTCCGCGATATTGCGATCGTCTTCCACGATCAGAACAGAGACAGCCATAGTACAGTACCTCCATTTTGAGATTCGTTTGCCTTTTCCATCATTATACCGCAAAATGAGACGGCAAGGTGAACAAATTGTAAAGACTTCCAAGGTGATTTGTGAACGGACAAGTTCTGCTTGCAAATGGAAGCAATTGCGGGTATGATAAGGGAAACGGAAATGCAAATTGTAGTTTATCGCTTTGCCTACGGCATCGCAATGCAAAATTCAAAATGCAAAATGCGAAATGATGGTGTGCGCAAAGCGCACAATTTAAATCATTTCCGCAGGAAATACCACAATTTTGCATTTTGCATTCAGCATTCTGCATTTCGCGCTATGGTGCGCCAAACTACAATTTGATCCTGAAAGGAGTTACATATGCGAGAAATTTTAAAAGCAATCCTCTTTGGCATTGTGGAGGGCATTACGGAATGGCTGCCCATTTCTTCCACGGGCCATCTGATCCTGCTCAATGAGTTCATCAACCTGAAGGTCTCCGAGGAATTCCAGAGCATGTTCGACGTGGTGATCCAGCTGGGCGCGATCCTGGCGGTCATCGTGTTGTTTTTCCACAAGCTGAATCCCTTTGCCCCCAGCAAATCCAAAATCGAGAAAAACCAGACCTGGCAGCTCTGGTTCAAGGTCGTGGCTGCCATCATCCCCTCGGGCCTGGTGGGCGTGCTCTTCGACGACTGGATGGAAACCCACCTGCACAATGGGCTGGTGGTGTCCATCGCCCTGATCGTCTACGGCGTTGCCTTCATCCTGGTGGAGCGGAGCAATCAGGGGAAGCACCTGAAGCAGATCCAGGACGTCCACGCCATTTCCTATAAGACCGCCATCGGCATCGGCATTTTCCAGTGCCTGAGCCTGATCCCCGGCACCTCCCGGTCCGGCTCCACCATCCTGGGCGCGATTCTGCTGGGCGTGGGCCGCAGCGCCGGCGCGGAATTCTCGTTCTTTATGGCTATCCCCACCATGCTGGGCGCTTCCGCCATTAAACTGCTGAAATTCATGATGTCCGGCGTGGGCATCACGACGCTGGAGATCGGCATTCTGGCGGTGGGCATGGTCGTGTCCTTCATCGTCAGCCTGCTGGTGATCAAGGGCCTGATGGAGTACGTCCGGAAGCATTCCTTCTCCGCCTTCGGCGTCTACCGCATCGTGCTGGGCATTGTGGTGCTGGCCTATTTCCTCATCGTCAGATAAACAAGAGTGAAGTGTGAAGAGTGAAGAGTGGAGTTTTTCCTTAACTTCACTCTCAACTCTCCAAAGTCCACACTCAAAAAACCGGAGGTTTTTTATTATGGAATACACGATTGAAAACGAATATTTGAAAGTCACCGTCACCACCTGGGGCGCCCAGGTGAAGAGCGTCATCCGCAAGTCCGACGGCGTGGAGCACATCTGGCAGGCGGATAAGTCCGTCTGGGGCTACCACGCCCCCATCCTGTTCCCCCACACCGGCAAGGTGGTGGACGGCGTCATCGAGGCCAAGGGCGGCGTCTATGAGTCCGCGCAGCATGGCTTCGCCCGGCTGATGGAGCATGAGCTGGCGGCCATGACTGAGGATACAATCGTCATGGAGCTGCGCTCCTGCGAGGAGACCCTTGCGAAATTCCCCTATGAATTCGCCCTGGTGTCCACCTTCACCCTGGAGGGAGACACCCTGCACCACACCCTGACGGTGGAAAACTACGACGAGGAGGAGCTGCCCTTCGGCATCGGCTACCATCCCGCCTTCACCGTTCCCTTTGACGACAAGCACGAGGCCACCGACTATGAGCTGCGGTTCTCTGAAATGGAGTCCCCCCTGTGCGTGAACTGCCTGCCCAAGGGCCTGGTCCACGGCGACAATTACTACCTGGGCAGCAACATCAGGTCCATCCCCATCGATGAGCACCTCTTCGAAAACGACAGCC
Organism: Oscillospiraceae bacterium; assembly: GCA_017473225.1. GTDB lineage: Bacteria > Bacillota > Clostridia > Oscillospirales > Oscillospiraceae > Faecousia. The sequence continues at coordinate 24,787 of JAFUMG010000022.1, forward strand.
ACTGCATGGTGAACCTCCGGTCCGGGACTCTGGGCCTGTACGAGAAGGGCACCGGCCGGGGCGTGGTCTGCGACATCGGAGAATTCCCCTACACCCTGATCTGGAGCAAGCCGGGAATGCCGAAGTTCATCTGCATCGAGCCCTGGCAGAGCCTGCCCAGCCCCGAAAACGGCAGCCGTGACTGGAACGAAAAGCCCGCCGCCGCCATTCTGAACCCCGGCGAAAGCTGGTCCACCACGTTGAGTACTACCTACGTCAGATAAAAGAAGGCCGCACCAATGGTGCGGCCTTTCAAATTGGAGTTTAGCGTTCCCTTACGCACCGCAGCTGTCATCCCGAGCATAGCGCAGCGGTCCTGAATATCCATGATTGCCGGTGGCAATCATACCATAGACCACATGAAATGGAGTCGAGGGATCTACGCATTTCGTTGAGATTTGCAGTAAAATCGGTGCCAAGATCCCTCGACTCGCTGACGCTCGCTCGGGATGACAGCGTTGTTGGTAATTTGCAGGCTGTACGATAAACTACAATTTGAAGTCCAGAAAAAATCCGCTCCTTTCGGAGCGGATTTTTTACATACAATTAGCCAAAGACGCTCAGCAGGAAGCCTGCGGCGATGGCGGAGCCGATGACGCCGGCCACGTTGGGGCCCATTGCGTGCATCAGCAGGAAGTTGGAGGGGTTGTTCTTCTGGCCCACGATGTTGGAAACACGGGCAGCCATGGGAACGGCGGAGACGCCGGCAGAGCCGATCAGAGGATTGACCTTGCCCTTGGTAGCCCAGCACATGACCTGACCGCCCACCATGCCGCCGGCAGTGGACAGCAGGAAGGCGCAGACACCCAGAACAACGATCTTCAGGGTCTCGGCAGTCAGGAAGTTGGTGCCGACCATGGTGGCGCCGACAGCGGTGGACAGCAGGATGGTGACGATGTTCATCATGGCGTTCTGGACAGTGTCGCTCAGGCGGTCGGTGACGCCGGTCTCCTTGAACAGGTTACCCAGCATCAGGCAGCCGATCAGAGCAGCGGTGTCGGGCAGCAGCAGTGCCACGAACATGGTGACCAGGATGGGGAAGATGATCTTCTCAGCCTTGGACACGCTGCGGGTCTGGACCATCTTGATCTTACGCTGTTCGGAGGTGGACAGCAGGTTCATAACAGGGGGCTGGATCATGGGGATCAGAGCCATGTAGGAATATGCCGCGACAGCGATACCGCCCAGCAGGTGGGGTGCCAGCTGCGTGGTCAGGAAGATGGCGGTGGGGCCGTCGGCGCCGCCGATGATGCCGATGGAAGCGGCTTCCTGATCGGAGAAGCCCAGCAGTCTTGCGCCGAAGTAAGCAGCAAAGACGCCCATCTGGGCAGCAGCGCCCAGCAGCAGGGACTTGGGATTGGACAGCAGAGGACCGAAGTCGGTCATAGCGCCAACGCCCATGAAGATCAGGCAGGGATACAGAGAGGACTTGACGCCGATGTAGAAGATATCCAGCAGGCCGCCATCGTGCATGATGGTGCCGTAGCCGATCTCACCGGCCATGAAAGCGTCCCACAGTTCCTTGTGGTACAGACCGGCGCCGGGCAGGTTGGTCAGCAGACAGCCGAAGGCGATACCGACCATCAGCAGGGGCTCGAACTGCTTGACGATACCCAGGTACAGCAGCACGCAGGCGATGATCAGCATCACCAGGTTCTGCCAGCCGTTTGCGCTGAAGAAACCGGAAGAAATGGCGGCGAAACCGGAATCGTTCCACAGGGTCAGAAGAATTTCACCAATATTGATGCTCATAGGGGTTCCTCCTTAGCCGATAACGACCAGAGGAGCGCCGGTGTCGACGGTGGAGCCCTTGGAAACCAGGACCTGAGTCACGGTGCCGTCCTTGGGAGCCATGATCTCGTTCTCCATCTTCATGGCCTCCAGAACCACCAGCACCTGACCTGCCTTAATGGCCTGACCGGCGGTGACGTTGACCTTCAGGATATTGCCGGGCATGGGGGCGTTGACAGCTTCGCCGGCGCCGGTAACGACGGGAGCGGCGGGAGCGGCAGCGGCGGGAGCAGCAGCCACAGGCGCGGCGGCAGGAGCCGCGGCAACGGGAGCGGGAGCGATGGCTTCGTACTCATCCAGCAGCATCGCCTTGCCGGCTTCGACCTCCACCTCGTAGGTGCGGCCGTTCAGGGTCACTTTATATTTCATGATTACTTGACCTCCTTGATGGAAATGAAGCGCAGCTCATTCAGGGGCTTGCCCAGCTTGTCGGCCACGATGGCCATGACCATGGCTGCGGTCTTGGGCTCCACGTCATGGAGCTTCAGCTGGCCGGCGGAGCCGGGAGCGGTGGGAGCTTCCACTGCCGCGGGGGCAGCGGGAGCGGCGGCAACGGGAGCGGCAGCGGCGGCCTTGGCAGCCTTGGCGTCCTTGGCCATGAAGATCTTGCCCATGACGGTAATAACGATCATCAGCAGGATCAGGCCGAAGAAGACCACGCCGTAGCCCAGCAGCGCCACGATACCGGCATCCAGGATACCAATGTAACTATCCATAACGAACGTCCTCCCTTAGCACTCGGTGATGGTGTAGGTGACTTCGTTCTCTTCCTTGGCCTTGCGCTCCTCGAAGTACTTCTCAGCCAGATTGGGGAATGCGATGTAGGACAGAACGTCCTCGTCGGACTTGGCGATGCCCTTCAGCTTTTCACGGGTGGGCTCGACGATGGGAGCCAGGGAGTCAGCGTAGCGGGTGGTCAGGGGCTGCTCGTCGCCCAGGATCATCTTCTGGATGTCAGCGTTGATGGGGGCGGGAGTCTTGCCGTATTCGCCGCGGCAGTAAGCCTTGATCTCCTTGGAGACGGTCTTGTAGCGCTGGCCGTCCAGCACGTTGCGGACTGCCTGAACGCCGACCATCTGGGAAGTGGGGGTGACCAGGGGAGGATAGCCCATGTCCTTGCGGACCTTGGGAGTCTCGATCAGAGCCTCGTCGAAGCGGTCCAGAGCGTTCATCTGCTTCAGCTGGCTCAGCAGGTTAGAGAGCATACCGCCGGGGACCTGGTAGGTCAGGCACTGGGTATCGGTAGCCATGGACTTGGGCATCATGGTGCCGTCGGCGATGAACTCATCACGGACGCCCTTGAAGTAGTCGGCCATCTTCTTGGTGGCAGCGTCGTCCAGGGAGACCTCGTAGCCCAGCTGGCGCAGGGCGTAAGCCAGAGTCTCGGTAGCGGGCTGGGAAGTGCCGCCGGAGAAGGGGGAGATGGCGGTGTCGATGATGTCACAGCCGGCTTCCACAGCCTTCAGGTAGGTCATGAAGGCCAGGCCAGTGGTGCAGTGGGTGTGCAGGTCGATGGGCAGCTCGGGGACGGCGTCCTTGATGGCGGAAACCAGGTCGTAGGCTTCCTTGGGGCCCATGATGCCGGCCATGTCCTTGATGCAGATGGTGGAAGCGCCCATTTCCTTCAATTCCTTCACGATCTCCACATACTTCTTGTGGGTGTGGACGGGAGAGGTGGTGTAGGAGATAGCGCCGGAAGCGATGGCGCCGGCCTTGACGGTGGCCTCCATAGCGACCTTCAGGTTGTTGACGTCGTTCAGCGCGTCAAAGATGCGGATGATGTCGATGCCGTTTTCGACAGCCTTCTGGACGAACAGCTTCACGAAATCATCGGGGTAGTGGGAATAGCCCAGGACGTTCTGGCCACGCAGCAGCATCTGCAGCTTGGTGTTGGGCATGGCGGCGCGGATCTTGCGCAGTCTCTCCCAGGGATCCTCGTGCAGGTAGCGCAGGCAGACGTCGAAGGTGGCACCGCCCCAGCATTCCGCTGCGTAGTAGCCGGCCTTGTCGATGGTAGAGAGCATGGGCTCAAACTTGTCGAAGGGCAGGCGGGTGGCGATCAGAGACTGGTTCGCGTCACGCAGGACAGTCTCCACAAACTGAACTTTTTGTGCCATTTTGTGTAACCTCCGTAGATGGATTTTATGGACCGGCGAACTGGCGGACACCAGACCGCCGGCGGAAAACAGGAAATAGTGAAAAATGATAAAAACTTCTCAAAAAATCATCCAAATTTATGCACTTTTTGAACTATTTTCGGAAAAGTCCCAATATTCACCAAATACATATTAACATATTAAAATATAAATGTAAATAGGATTTTTTGGTTTTCGGTATTTTTATATCGTTTTGCTCCCGAAAGGCCGCCGTCTTTCAGCACAGTGCTGAAAATCAAGGGGAAGGCCCTGAAATTCAGGTTTCCATACACCATCGCCCGTCTTTGGGCGAATCGGATATCCGGGTGCCTTTTGTGAATGATTCCCCAGCGGCGGGGGAAAGCGTTCAAAATTTTGTAGCACTTTATTTATTGATTTTTTTATATCGATAGTGTATGATAGAATTGCAAATAATGGGATACCAAAATTGGAATTTGCAGGAAAGAATGCGGGTTTTAATGCGGTATTACTTTTAAAATGAAAGAGGTTATAAGCATTATGGCACAGATCGATCTGAGCAAGTATGGCATCACCGGCGCCACCGAGATCGTCCACAACCCCTCCTACGAGGAGCTGTTCGAGGCCGAAATGGATCCCACCCTGGAGGGCTACGACAAGGGCCAGCTGACTGAGCTGGGCGCTGTCAACGTCATGACCGGCATCTACACCGGCCGCTCCCCCAAGGACAAGTACATCGTCATGGACGAAAACTCCAAGAACACCGTTTGGTGGACCTCCGATGAGTTCAAGAACGACAACCACCCCATGAGCGAGGAAGTCTGGGCTGTCTGCAAGGACCTGGCTGTCAAGCAGCTGTCCGGCAAGAAGCTGTACGTGGTCGACGCCTTCTGCGGCGCCAACCCCGACTCCCGCATGGCTATCCGCTTCATCATGGAAGTGGCATGGCAGGCTCACTTCGTCAAGAATATGTTCATCGCTCCCTCCGCTGAGGAGCTGGAGAACTTCGAGCCCAACTTCGTCATCTACAACGCCTCCAAGGCTAAGATCGACAACTACGCTGAGCTGGGTCTGAACTCCGCTACCTGCGCTGCCTTCAACATCACCTCCCGTGAGCAGGTCATCCTGAACACCTGGTACGGCGGCGAGATGAAGAAGGGCATGTTCTCCATGATGAACTACTTCCTGCCCCTGAACGGCATGGCTTCCATGCACTGCTCCGCCAACACCGACATGAACGGCGAGAACACCGCCTTGTTCTTCGGCCTGTCCGGCACCGGCAAGACCACCCTGTCCACCGACCCCAAGCGTCTGCTGATCGGCGATGATGAGCACGGCTGGGACGACAACGGCGTCTTCAACTTCGAGGGCGGCTGCTACGCCAAGGTCATCGGCCTGGACAAGGAGTCCGAGCCCGACATCTACAACGCCATCAAGCGCAACGCTCTGCTGGAGAACGTTACCGTTGACGCCGAGGGCAAGATCGACTTCAAGGATCAGTCCGTCACCGAGAACACCCGTGTCTCCTACCCCATCAACCACATCAACAACATCGTCAAGCCCGTTTCCGCGGCGCCCGCAGCGAAGAACGTCATCTTCCTGTCCGCTGACGCCTTCGGCGTCCTGCCTCCCGTGTCCATCCTGACCCCCGAGCAGGCCCAGTACTACTTCCTGTCCGGCTTCACCGCAAAGCTGGCCGGCACCGAGCGCGGCATCACCGAGCCCACTCCCACCTTCTCCGCCTGCTTCGGCCAGGCCTTCCTGGAGCTGCATCCCACCAAGTATGCAGAGGAGCTGGTCAAGAAGATGGAAGCCAACGGCGCCAAGGCTTACCTGGTCAACACCGGCTGGAACGGCACCGGCAAGCGCATCACCATCAAGGATACCCGCGGCATCATCGACGCCATCCTGGATGGCTCCATCCTGAAGGCTGAGACCAAGAAGATCCCCTACTTCGACTTCGAGGTCCCCACCGATCTGCCCGGCGTCAACCCCGCCATCCTGGATCCCCGGGACACCTACGCCGACGTCGCCGAATGGGAGACCAAGGCCCAGGATCTGGCCGGCCGCTTCATCAAGAACTTCGTCAAGTACACCGGCAACGACGCCGGCAAGGCTCTGGTCGAGGCTGGCCCCAAGCTGTAATTTAAGCGATATAAAAAAATCCGGCAGATCGCTCTGCCGGATTTTTTTATTGGAAATGTGGAGGTTTAAATTGTAGTTTAACGTTCCCTTACGCACCGCAGCTGTCATCCCGAGCGGAATGAAATGGAGTCGAGGGATCTACGCATTTCGTTGAGATTTGCAGTAAAATCGGTGCCAAGATCCCTCGGCTCGCTG
>JAFUMG010000023.1 GCA_017473225.1 Oscillospiraceae bacterium
AACTTACGTTTTCGCATCTGTATCAGGCTTTTTCTATGCTTAAGTGCACGCCATTCCTCATCCGACCTCGCTTCGCTCGGCCACCTTCCCCCCGGGGGAAGGTATGCGGCTTCGCCGCTAAGAGTACGACAAACTACAATTCAAACCTCCATACAGCAAAATGCCCCACCCTGGCGGGTGGGGCATCTTTTCATGTTTGGAACGGAACGCCGCTCAGGAATCAGGGCAGCAGGTCCTCGTTGATGTTCCAGCAGACGTAGTAGGTACCGATCTGGCCGGCAACCACGAACTCATCGGGATACTCAGTCTTCAGAGCAGCGATTTCGTTGGTGGGAACATCGTCGATCAACAGCCAAGTGCCGTTCTTGAAGTTGGTCAGCATATTGTTCGCATCGTCGGACAGGTAGAACTTGATCTCGTTCATGGAGACGTTGGCAGCATCGTAGTAGTTCTCGTTCTTGGTCAGGGTGATGACGCTGTTGTGGTCCCAGCCGGTCATGGTGTAAGCGCCGTTGGAGACATAGGTGGAAGCGTCGGTAGCCCAGCCCTCGTTGGCAACCACATCCTCACGGACGGGGAAGTAGGTGGGGAATGCCAGCAGCTCGTTCCAGTAAGCGACAGCGTTGTTCAGGGTGACGGTCAGAGTCTTCTCGTCAACAGCCTCAACAGCCAGCTCATCGGGATAGCCCTTGACGACCTCGAACATGTAGCCGTAGTCAGCGCCCAGCTCGGAGGAAGCAGCGCGCTTCCATGCGAAGGCGAAGTCAGCGGCGGTCAGGTCCTGACCGTCGGACCACTTCAGGCCGTCCTTCAGGGTGTAGGTGTAGGTAACGGTGCCGTCGTCGTTCTGGACGCCCTCGGGCAGCTCGGTAGCGCAGTCAGCAACGATGGTCAGGTTGCCGCTCTCGTCGGTGCCCCACTTGGCCAGGCCGGCGAACAGGTGGGAGACCAGGGTAGCGCCGTCAACAGCGGAGTTCAGAGCGGGGTCGATGGTGTCGGGCTCGGAAGCCAGGCAGACGGAGATGGTCTCGCCGGAGCCGTTGACAGTGGTGTTCTGGAAGTACTTGTAGCCCAGGGGGTTGGAGAAGAAGCCCTCGACGGAATCGTCGACCATGTAGATATCAGTGTAGAAGTACAGGGGGACGATGCAGCCGGTAGCCATCAGCATATCCTCAGCGATGTGCATCATGGCGTAGCGGGCGTCGGAATCGGTGCAGGTCTTGATGGTGTTGATCAGAACGTCATAGGTCTCGGACCAGGTGCCGTTCTCGACCTTGACGTCGTAGCCGTACTCAGTCAGGTCCAGGCTGTAGATAGCCAGGTCAGCATTCTCGCCCTTGCCGTACTGGACGTCGTTGTTGCCGGAAGCGGTGACCCACATATCCAGGAAGCAGATGGGGTCGTTGTAGTCAGCCAGCCAGCCGTTACGGGCGACGGAGTAGTCGCCGTTCTTACGGGTGTTCAGGAAGGTGTTCCACTCCTGGTTCTCCAGGTTCATGGTGATGCCGACACCGGCCAGAGCGCTCTGCAGGTACTCACCGATGGCCTTGTTGCCCTCAGAGGTGTTGTACAGGTAGGTCAGAGTGGGGAAGTTGGTCAGCATACCCTGATCGTCGACCTCGTAGTACTTGGTCAGGATCTCGTAAGCCTTGGCATAGTTGTCCTCGTAGGCTTCCACGGAGACGTCGTAGTAGCCGTCGTACTCGGTGCTGTCGCCGGCGTTCTTGTAGAACTCGGAGCCGTCAGCATCGGTCATGCCCATTGCGACGAAGGAAGAAGCAGGGACCTGGCCAGCCTGGCCGATCTCGTCAACGATGTAGTTGCGGTCGAACAGCAGGGAGATGGCGTAGCGGATCTCAGCCTCAGCCAGAGCCTTCTCTTCAGCGGTCATTTCCGCTGCTTCGGTGGCTGCGACGGTAGCGTCGTCAGCGGGAGGATTGGTCGCGGTGGTGGACTCGTTGCCGCAGGCGACCAGGCCCAGAACCATGACAACAGCCAGCAGCATTGCAATCAGTTTCTTCATGTTTCATTTTCCTTTCTCAGAGAAAATATTATTTCATATCTGCTTTTTTGGTACGGCAAACCAAATGGTCACAGATGTGAAGCCGGTAAATAATGGATCAGTTGATCTTATCCACATTGTGGCATGCCACGAAATGGCCGGAGGAGAGCTCCTTGAATTCGGGCATGGACTCCGCGCAGGCATCCGTCGCGTAGGGGCAGCGGGTCCGGAAGGGGCAGCCGCTGGGCGCGTTCAGGGGGCTGGGGATGTCGCCGGAGAGGACGATGCGCTTGTTCTCCCTGGCCTTCTTGGGGTCGGGCAGGGGCACCGCGGACATCAGGCTCTTGGTATAGGGGTGCAGGGGGTGGTCGTAGATCTCGGCCGCGTCAGCCAGCTCCACCATTTTACCAAGGTACATGACGGCGATTCTGTCGGAAATGTGACGGACCACCAGAAGATCATGGGCAATGAACAGATAGGTCAGGCCCATCTCCTCCTGCAGCTCGTCGAACATATTGATGACCTGCGCCTGGATGGAAACATCCAGGGCGGAGACAGGCTCGTCGCAGACCACGAACTCGGGATTCATGGACAGGGCACGGGCAATGCCGATTCTCTGGCGCTGGCCGCCGGAAAACTCATGGGCATAGCGGTTGGCGTGCTCGGAGTTCAGGCCGACCTTGGCCATCAGGTCCAGGATCCGCTCCTGCCGCTCCTTCTTGTCCTTGTACATCTTATGGACATCCAGGGGCTCGGCGATGATGTCGGAGACGGTCATACGGGGGTTCAGGGAGGAATAGGGGTCCTGGAAGACCATGGCGGACTTTTTCCGATACTCCAGAATATCCTTCTTGGTCTCGATCTTCTTGCCGTCGAACCAGATCTCGCCGTCGGTGGGCTTGTACAGGTGCAGCAGGGTTCTGCCGACGGTGGTCTTGCCGCAGCCGGACTCGCCGACCAGACCCAGGGTCTCGCCCCGGCGGATGGAGAAGGAAACATCGTCCACAGCCTTCAGGGGCTTGGAGGAGAAGATGCCGGTATTGATGTTGAAGTATTCCTTCAGGTGCTTCACTTCAACCAGATACTGATTGTCACTCATGCTTCCTCACCGCCTTCCGGGGAATTTTCCATGGCTTCCTTTACATTCATCCAGCAGGCAGCCTGGTGGTCATCATTGATCTGCATCCGCTGGCAGCGCTCCCGCAGGCAGATCTTCATGGCCGCGTCACAGCGGGGGGCGAAGGGACAGCCGGCAGGCATGTTCAGCAGGTCAATGGGAGTACCGGTAATGGGCTGGAGCTTCTTGCCCTCACTGTCCACTGTGGGGATGGAGCGCATCAGGCCCTTGGTGTACTCGTGCTTGGGGTTGTAGAAGATCTCGTCCGCGGTGCCCTGCTCGCAGATGGAGCCGGCATACATGACGATGACCTCGTCACACATCTGGGCGACGACGCCCAGGTCGTGGGTGATCATAATGATGGCCATGCCCAGCTCCTTCTGGAGGGACTGCATCAGCTCCAGGATCTGGGCCTGGATGGTGACGTCCAGCGCGGTGGTGGGCTCGTCGGCGATCAGGATATCAGGCTCGCAGGCCAGGGCCATGGCGATCATGATGCGCTGGCGCATACCGCCGGAGAACTCGAAGGGATACTGGTTCATCCGCTTCTCGGGTTCGTTGATGTTGACCAGCCGCAGCATTTCCACCGCCCGCTCCCGGGCCTGCTTCTTATTGCGGTTGGTGTGCAGGACGATGGCCTCCATCAGCTGGTGGCCGATGGTATAGGTGGGATTCAGGGAGGTCATGGGGTCCTGGAAGATGATGGAGATCTTGTTGCCCCGGACGGTCTTCATGACCTTCTCGCCGGCGCCCACCAGCTCCTGGCCGTCATACTTGATGGAGCCGGAGACGATCTTGCCGGTCTTTTCCAGAATCTGCATGATGGAGTAAGCGGTGACGGACTTGCCGGAGCCGGACTCACCCACGATGCCCAGGACCTTGCCGTGGTCCAGATTGAAGGACACGCCGTTGACGGCCTTCACTTCACCTGCAGGGGTGTAGAAGGAGGTATGCAGGTCATTAACTTCAAGCAGTGCCATTTGGTTCTACACTCCTTTCTCAGTTTTTCAGCTTGGGGTCGAAGGCGTCCCGCAGGCCGTCGCCGAAGAGGTTCAGGGACAGCACGATCAGGGAGATGACCACAGCGGGGATCACCAGACGGTAGGGGTAAGAGGTGATGCCGTTCAGGGCGTCGGAGGCCAGGCTGCCCAGGGAAGGCATGGGGGCGTTGACGCCCAGGCCCAGGAAGGACAGGTAGCTCTCGGTGAAGATGGCGCTGGGGATCTGCAGGCAGGTGGAGATGATGACCACGCTGATGCAGTTGGGCAGCAGATGCTTGCGGATGACCCAGCTGCCCTTGGCGCCGGTGGCCCGGGCCGCCAGCACATACTCCTGCTCCTTCAGAGACAGGATCTGGCCGCGGATCTGACGGGACATGCTGACCCAGTACAGCAGGGCGAAGATAATGAACAGCGAAATGATATTTCCGCCCAACTTTTCCAAAACGGTGCCCTGGATGGCTTCATTCAGGCCGCTCTCCTTCAGAACGGAGGCCAGCAGGATGACCATCAGCATATCGGGCAGGGAGTAAATGATATCGACGATGCGCATGATGATCAGGTCCACCTTGCCGCCCAGGTAGCCGGCGACAGAACCGACGGTCATGCCGATGATCAGCACGATGATACTGGCAAAGAAGCCGACCGCCAGAGAAATGCGGGTGCCGTAGACCACACGGATGAAATAGTCACGGCCGGCGGCATCGGTGCCGAACAGGTGGGGGAACACGCTCTGGGTCTCACCCTCATAGGAATCGAAGCAGATCACATAGCAGCTGTCCTCATCTTCGAACAGCTGGGCGTCGCCGGAGACCCGGACACCCTTGCCCTGCCAGTCCGTTTCCCAGAGCCACTGGGTGATGTCGTTATTGTTCTTGTAGGTCTTGGCCGTAATGGCTTCCCGCTGGGTGTATTCAGCCCCCTCGGGAAGGGCCTCCTGCAGCGCGGCAAAGGCATCGGCGCCCTTGGTTCCAGCCTGATAAGCGGCCAGGAGTTCCTCCGCTTCTGCCTTCTTTTCCAGGGGGATGGAATATTCCTGGGCGTTGGCACTGCCCAGCATGGCGACCCGTTCGGTGGTGCCGTACTGGAAAGGAGACAGGTTATTATAGGACGCGTCCACGGGCTTGCCGGGGCTGACGCCCAGCATGGTATCGTAGCTGTAGGGCCAGAAGGCGGGGATGAGGATCGCCGCCAGGGTGATCAGAATAATCACGACCATGCTGATGGTGGCGATCTTGTTCTTCAGCAGGCGCTTCATACCATCCTTGAAGAAGGTGGTGGAGGGGCGCATCTGGACCATATAGGCCTTTTCTTCCTCGGTAGCGGGGATAAAGTCATCCAGATTCACATGGAGACTGAAGGGATTCTTTTTCATTTGACGTCCTCCTTACTCCAGGTTGATTCTGGGATCGACGATCTTGTACATGATATCGCTGAGCAGGTTCATCACGACGATCAGCGCCGCCAGCACGATGGTGGTACCCATGATCAGGGGATAGTCACGGCCGGTGATGGAGCTGACGAAATAGCGGCCGATGCCGGGCACGGCAAAGATCTGCTCGACCACCAGAGAACCGGTGACGATGTAGGCCAGCATGGGTCCGAAGTAGGTGATCACGGGGATCAGGGAGTTCTTCAGGGCATGGCCGAAGATGATCTTCCACTGGGAGACGCCCTTGGCCCGGGCAGTCCGGATGTAGTCCTGGCCCAGGACATCCAGCATGGAGGAGCGGGTCAGACGGGTGATGTTGGCCATGGGAGACAGGGACAGGGTGATGATCGGCAGGATCAGGCCCTTGGAGGTCTCACCGTTAGCGGGGAACAGGGCCAGCTGCAGGGCGAAGACCAGCAAAAGCAGCGTACCCATAATAAACGAGGGCATGGAGATACAGGCCGTGGTGATGACCATGATGACCTTATCAATAAACTTGTTGCGGCGCAGGGCGGCCACAGCGCCCAGGACCACGCCCACAACCAGCGCGATGCCGGCAGCGATCAGGCCCAGCTTGGCGGAAACCGCCATGCCGTCCATAATGATGTCGATGACATTCCGGCCCCGGAGCTTCAGGGAGGGACCAAAGTCAAAAGCAGTGACGATATCCTTTAAATAAGTAACGTACTGCTCCAGCAGCGGCTTGTCCAGGCCGTACTTGGCCTCCAGAGCGGCCTGCGCCGTCTCGGAGATGGCTTTCTCACTCATGAAGGGGCCGCCAGGAACCGCACGCATGACAAAGAAGGTCACGGTAATGACGACCCAAATCGTCAGCAGCGCCAGCGCGATCCGCTTGAGGATATACCATAAAGTCTTAGTGTTCATCCAGATCCGTCCTTTCGATAAAGCTGCGTCCCTTGCCCGGACCAGCTTCGCTCCGTACAAGACCTATCACGCTTCTTTTCCAGCAAGAAGCGTGAAGCGGGACGTCCCGCTTGTGATTTTCTCCATATTCGCCGGAATACGGAGTTTTTTTACATATTCAACCCAGAAATATGTTGATATTCAGTATAAATTATATATTAACGAAATATTAATTGCAACTGTATAACCATCCGAATATCCGCCGCCGTTTCGCCGCAGTTTTGTGACTTTTTAACGAAGATATTCGTCCGCACAGGGCGTACAGGCCCTATTTCGTGTTTCAGCCACGGATTTTGGTGCTTCCAAGGAAAACGCTTTATAAAGGAATTGTAAACTGTTCCAGTTACCCCCAGTCCCCGCCCTTTTTGCCCTTCTGTATGATATTCACCGGCTTTGCATAAACCGGCCTTCCGCCGCCATTCCCCCCGCCGGGAACGGCAAAATAGAGGTGGTGATTTTAAATTGTAGTTTATCGCACTGTTCACAAACCCACTTGGCTCTCTCTCTGGGAGAGCTGGCACGCCGAAGGCGTGACTGAGAGGGCCCTCTCCGCCCCTTCGGGGCACCTCTCCCATAGGGAGAGGCAAGTTGGGCGCTCCCGCGCCAGTGCGTTAAACTACAATTTTCACCCCACACCACGCAAGAGGCCCCGCCTTATGGCGGGGCCTGGCTTTATTTCGTTTCCGTCTGGCTGTCGGGGTATTCTGTCTTATACTCGTCCATGAGCTCCGTGCAGCCGTTGCGTCGCAGGCCCCGGAGGACCAGCTTTTTGAGGATGTCGTAGATCACCGCGAACAGCGGCACCGCGATGATCATGCCCACCAGTCCCCACAGTCCGCCGAAGAGCAGGATGGAGAAAAGCACCCAGAAGCTGGAAACGCCAGTGTGCTGACCCAGGATCTTGGGGCCGATCACATTGCCGTCCAGCTGCTGCAGCGCCAGAACGAACAGCGCGAACCACAGCGCCTTGATGGGGCTTTCAATAAGGATCAGCAGGATGGAGGGGATCGCGCCCAGGAAGGGGCCAAAGAAGGGGATCACATTGGTCACACCCACAATGGCGGAGACCAGCAGCGCGTTGGGGAACTTGAAGATGGAGCAGCCGATGTAGCACAGGACACCGATGATGGCGGAGTCCACCAGCTTGCCCTCGATGAAGCCGCCGAACATCCGGTCCACGATGGACACTTCATTGAGCACCATATCCGCCCACTTGGGCTTGAAGATGCTGCGGATGAGGATGACGCACTGGCGTCCGAACCGCTTGCGGCTGCCCAGCAGATAAACCGCCACGATCAGGCCGATCAGCAGGTCCTTGACAAACAGCAGCACCTTCCAGACGCTCATGCCGACACCGCTGACGATGTTGGTGATATAGGGCGCCAGGGTCTCCGCCGCCCAGTTTTCCAGGGTGGTGTAGATCTGGGTGTAGCCGGTGTTGAAGTACCGCAGCAGCACCTCGTTCTCGCCGAAGGTCTCCGTGGCCCATTTGACCAGCTGCTCCACCTTGGCGGGGATGGTCTCCCAGAGGGTCACGATGCTGTAGTACAGCTGGGGCGCGATCATGATGATCAGCGCGTATACCACCAGCATACCCGTGATCATGCTGAGGGTCACCGCCAGGGCCTCCGACCATTTCCGATGCCTGCCCTTGAAGGCCCTGCTCAGCAGCCCGGAATACCAGTTGCACACCGGCCGCAGCAGATAGGCGATCACGCCGCCGTAGATAAAGGGCATCAGAATGTCGATCAGGGTATCCACCGCCGCGCCGACGCCCTGGAGCCGGTAGATCAGGAAGAAAAACACAACGCTGAGGCTGATGGCGCCGAAGCCGGCGATCATGCCCCAGAGGTAAGGCTTTTTCTCGGGATTTTTCATGGGCACACTTCTCCTTTTGCCGTCATTTACAATAGTATACCACATCCTCCGCCCCAATGTACCATGAATTTCCAAAAAATCTTTCCTCCCCTTCCCTGCTTGCAATCAAATCCCGCCTGTGCTACAATAAGCACGAATTTCGTCGAAAAAACAACCGCACTGGGGGGAATCTTGTGAAGAAGCGCTATCTGCCGGTATTCACCGGCCTGCTGGTCCTGTTCTGCATCCTGGCCTTTGCCGCCGGGACCGGGACCGAAACCCCGGAACGCACCACGGAGAACCCTTCTGCTGCCGGCTGGCAGAGCGTCAACGGTCTGCGGTACTATTATCACGAGGACGGCACCATGGCTACCGGCTGGCTGGAACTGGACAGCGGAAAATACTATTTCCGCGGCAGCGGCAGCATGGTCACCGGCTGGCTCAGCCTGGAGGGGCAGCGCTACTACCTGCGCGCTGACGGCGCCGCCGCCACCGGACTCAGCGAGATCGGCGGCCAGACCTATCTATTTGACGAGACCGGTATGCTGGCCACGGGCGTGATCCAGCTGGACGGCGTCCGGTATCTGGCGGATGAAAACGGCCACCCACAGTCCGGCTGGGCCCAGGACGGCACCATGTGGTGCTATTTTGACGAGGATGGCCGCGCCGCCACCGGCTGGCAGACCATCGGCTCCTTTGAATACTATTTCTACAGCGACGGCTCCCCCGCCTGCGGCATCACCCAGCTGGAGGGCGAGACCTGCTACTTCTCCTCCCGGGGCCAGTATATCCCGCTGGTGAATCCCTGGCATGATATCCCCGAGGGCTATACCGTAGAGCTGACAAGCATCGACGCCAACCACAAGATCGCTTCCATCGCCTGCGCCGATTATGAGGAAATGATGGCCGACTGCCGGGCCGCGGGCCTGGATCCCGCCGTCTGCTCCTCCTACCGGACCCAGGAGTATCAGGAGATCCTTTATAACCGAAAGGTAAGCTACTATCTGGGCAAGGGTCATGATCAGGAGGAAGCCCAGGAGCTGGCGGGCCATTCCGTGGCCTATCCCGGCACCAGCGAGCATCAGCTGGGCCTTGCCCTGGACATCATCGACAGCAGCAACTGGAATCTGAACGAAAGCCAGGCCAAAACCGCCACCCAGAAATGGCTGATGGAGAATTCCTGGCGCTACGGCTGGATCCTGCGCTACCCCGACGGCAAGAGCGACATCACCGGCATCATCTACGAGCCCTGGCATTACCGCTATGTGGGCCGGGAGGTAGCCGAAGAGATCCACGAGCTGGATGTATGTCTCGAGGAATACCTGGAACTGCTGACAGTCGGATAACCCCCCACCCCGGACCACCCACGACCCGGGGTGATTTTATTGTGGTTTCAAATTGTAGTTTAGCATACTGTTCACAAACCCACTTGGCTCTCCCTCTGGGAGAGCTGGCACGCCGAAGGCGTGACTGAGAGGGCCCTCTCCGCCCCTTCGGGGCACCTCTCCCAAAGGGAGAGGCAAGTTAGGTGCTCCCGCGCCAGTTCGCTAAACTACAATTTCTCTCCCGCGCTCTTGACAGGACCGCTTTTTTCAGTTACAATAACAATAGTTATATTACATATGTTATATCAAAGGAGATCCCCATGCCGCCAAAAATCAAAATCACCAAGCCTGCCATCATCGCCGCCGCAATGGCGATCGTGCGGGAATCCGGCGCCGGTGCTCTGAATGCCCGGGCGCTGGCTGCCAGACTGGGCTGCTCCACCCAGCCCATTTTCTCCAACTATGCCAATATGGAGGCCCTGCGCTCCGACGTCATCGCTGAAGCCAACCGCCTGTACCAGCGTTATCTCCGGGAGGACATGACCAGCGGCGAATTCCCCCTCTACAAAGCCAGCGGCATGGCCTCTATCCGCTTCGCCCGGGAGGAACCGGAGCTTTTCAAGCTGCTGTTCATGCGGGACCGCTCCGCCGAGGATGTCAGCGGCGAGGAGCGGAAGCTGGACGACCTGCTCCCCATCATCCAGAACAGCACCGGCCTTTCCCGGGAGGAGGCCTTCCTCCTGCATCTGGAAATGTGGATCTTCGTCCACGGCATCGCCACCATGGCCGCCACCGCCTACCTGGACTGGGACCGGGACATGACCAGCCGGGTCCTCACCGACGCCTACGAAGGCCTGAAGCACCGCTTTCTAAATAAGGAGTGATCGACATGGACGCCATCGTGACCAAAGGACTGACCAAACGCTACAAGGACCTCACCGCCGTGGACAGTCTGGACCTGACCATCCGGGAGGGGGAGCTGTTCTCCCTGCTGGGCGTCAACGGCGCTGGAAAAACCACCACCATCAAAATGCTCTCCTGCCTGACCCAGCCCACCGCCGGGGACGCGCTGCTGTGCGGCCGGAGCATCCTGACCGACACGGCGGCGGTAAAAGCCCTCATCGCCGTCTCCCCCCAGGAGACCGCCGTGGCCCCGAATCTGACGGTCCGGGAAAATCTGGAGCTGATGTGCGGCGTTCACGGCTTTTCCAAAGTAAAGCAGGCGGAAAAGGTCCGGGAATTGACGGAGCTTCTGGACCTGGGCCGCATCTCCGGCAAAAAGGCCGGCAAGCTCTCCGGCGGCTGGCAGCGGCGGCTCAGCATCGCCATGGCCCTGATCAGCGAGCCCCGGGTCCTGTTTCTGGATGAGCCCACCCTGGGGCTGGACGTTCTGGCCCGCAGCGACCTGTGGGACATCATCCGGAGCCTGAAGGGAAAAATCACCATCATCCTGACCACCCATTATATGGAGGAGGCCGAAGCCCTGTCGGACCGCATCGGCATCATGGGCAGCGGCAGGCTCCTGCGCTGCGCCACCGCAGCGGAGCTGATGGAAGCCGCCGGCGCCGACAAATTCGAGGACGCCTTTGTGCGCATTGTAAAGGGGGCGGCGAAATGAGAATGCTGACCTTTGCCCGGCGGAATACCAAAGAGATCCTCCGGGACCCGCTGAATCTGGCCTTTGGCCTGGGCTTTCCCGTGGTGCTGCTCCTGCTGCTCAGCGCCATTCAGGCCAGTATCCCAGTTCCCCTCTTTGAGATCGGGCATCTGACCCCCGGCATCACCGTCTTCGGTCTTTCCTTCATGACCCTCTTCTCCGCCACCATCATCGCCCGGGACCGGAGCTCCGCCCTGCTCCAGCGGCTGTACACCACGCCCCTGACCGCCGCGGACTTCATTCTGGGCTATACCCTGCCCATGCTTCCCATTTCCGCGGCCCAATGCCTCATCTGCTATGCCCTGGCTCTGGCGCTGGGATTGGGATTCACCGTCAATATCCTTTGGGCCGTTCTGTTCATCCTCCCGGTGTCCCTGCTGTATATCGGTCTGGGCCTGCTCTGCGGCAGTGTCTTCACGGACAAGCAGGTGGGCGGCATCTGCGGCGCGCTGCTGACGAATCTCTCGGCCTGGCTCTCCGGCATCTGGTTCGACCTGGATCTGGTGGGCGGCGCCTTCAAGGCCGTCGCCTACGCCCTGCCCTTTGTCCACGCCGTGGAGCTGGAGCGGGCCGTCCTCAGCGGCAGCTGGAGCGGCATCGGTCCCCATCTGGCATGGGTGCTGGGTTATGGTCTTCTGACCATCGCCGCGGCCATCGCCCTGTTCCTGCGTCAGATGCGGAAGCAGTGATGAATGGAGATTTTGAATCAGAGTTTGGCGCTCCGTCTGGCGGCGCAACCGCCCTCGGCTCCCTCTCTGAGGGAGCTGGCAAAAATCTTTGATTTTTGACTGAGAGAGTGTCGTGTAGACGTCAGGCCACTCCCCCAGTCACGCTGTTCGCGTGACAGCCCCCTCAGAGAGGGGGCCAAGGCATCTAACCCACAAAGCATTAAACTACAATTCACTCCCATCCCACCGCCGCCTGCTCTTTAGGCGGCAGTGGGATGACTTCATATTTGCCTCTATTTTACCAGATCTTTACTGGACTTTTCTCCAATATTCGGTATAATGGATATGTTAGCAACGAAAACATAAAATGGAGGCTCCTCTATGAAGCTCAACTACAAACGCACGATCCTGGTCGGCTTCGCGTTTTTCCTGATCAGCGCCTTCTGGCAGGCATACGACGCCACCATCCCCGTGATCCTGACCAACAAATTCGGCATGTCTCAGACCTGGTCCGGCGTGATCATGGCCCTGGACAATATCCTGGCGGTGTTCATGCTGCCCATCTTCGGCGCCCTGTCTGACAAGTGCCTTGGAAACAAGTACGGCAAGCGCACCCCCTTCATCACCATCGGCACCATCATTGCCGCTGTAGCCCTGGTGGGCCTGTCCTTTGTGGACAACGCCCAGTTGAACAACATCTCCGAGGTGGCCGTCATCGACGACCCCGCCGCCCTGGAGATCATCTATGACACCCAGGCGAACGAAGATCTCATCACCCCCGAGGGCGAGAAATTCGTGCTGGCGGACACCTTCACCAAAGAGGAATTCACCGCCATCCGGCTGAAGACCACCGACGCCGAGACCGGCAAGGAGATCACCAACCCCGATTACACCAACTATGTGGCCCCCGCCCGGCAGTCCTACGCCAGCCAGAAGACCGCGGAGAATATCGTCCCGCTGGTGCTGTTCATCGCGCTGCTGCTCGTTGTTCTGGTGGCCATGGCCACCTTCCGCTCTCCCGCCGTGGCTCTGATGCCCGACGTGACCGTCAAGCCCCTGCGCAGCAAGGCCAACGCGGTCATCAACCTGATGGGCACCGCCGGCGGCATTCTGGTGCTGGTGCTGGGCATGGTATTCTCCACCTCCGCCGTTCGGAATGCCCTGATGCGCTATAACGTCTTCTACGGCATCATCGCCGCCATCATGCTGGGCGCGCTGGCCATCTTCCTGCTGACCGTCCGTGAAAACAAATGGGCCGCCCAGATGCGCGCCGACAGCGTCCGCTACGGCATCGAGGAAGCGGAGGAAGAGAGCGGCGAGAAGCGGAGCCTGACCGCCGCCGAAAAGAAGTCCCTGATCTGCATCCTGCTGTCCATTGCCCTGTGGTACTTCGGCTATAACGCCGTCACCTCCAAGTACGCCGTCTACGCCGGCAACATCCTGGACAAGGACTACAACACCACCATGCTCCTGGCCCAGGCCGCTGCCATCATCTCCTATCTGCCCGCCGGTATGGTTGCCTCCAAAATCGGCCGGAAGAAGACCATCATGAGCGGCGTCGTGATGCTGGCCGCCGCCTTTACCGCCGCCGCCTTCATGCGCGCCTCCAGCCCCACCTGGCTGATGAACATCTTCTTCGCCCTGGCCGGCGTGGCATGGGCCACCATCAACGTCAACTCCTTCCCCATGGTTGTGGAAATGTGCTCCGGCGCCGACATCGGCAAGTACACCGGCTTCTACTACACCGCCTCCATGACCGCCCAGATCTTCACCCCCATGGTCTCCGGCTTCCTGATGGACAACCTGGGCATGACCGTCCTGTTCCCCTACGCGGCTATTTTTGTGGCGCTGGCCTTCGTGACCATGTCCCTGGTCCGCCACGGCGATTCCAAGATCATCGCCAAGAAGGGCCTGGAAGCTCTGGACATCGACGACTGATCCGCCGCCAACCATTTCGTATTTCCACCTGAAAGAAGCGATACCTTTGAAAGTCATTCTCATCATTCTGACAATTTTCGCCATCCTTTTTGTTCTTTCCCTGATGGGCCGCAGAGGGCACCGGGGCCTGAAGGGCCTGCAGTGCTGGTACTATGCCCACCGGGGCCTCCACGATGAGGTCAAGCCCGAGAATTCCATGGCCGCCTTCCGGGCCGCCTTGGACGCGGGCTACGGCATCGAGCTGGATATCCACCTGCTGAAGGACGGAAATCTGGCCGTCATGCACGATTCTCTCTTAAAGCGCACCACCGGCCGGGAGGGCCGCATCGAGGACCTGACCACGGAGCAGCTGCGCGATTACCGCCTGGGCGGCACCGAGGAGACCATCCCCACCTTCCGGGAGGTCCTGGACCTCTTTACCGGGAAAGCCCCGCTGATCATCGAGCTGAAGGCGGAGCGGGGCAACCACGCCGCCCTGACCGAGGCCGCCTGCGCCATGATGGAGGACTATGAGGGCCCCTGGTGCATGGAGTCCTTCGATCCCCGGTGCGTCTGGTGGCTGAAGAAGCACCGCCCGGAGGTCATCCGGGGCCAGCTCACCGCCAACTTTTTCGCGGATGAAAAAAGCACCCTCCCCGGGGTGCTCAAGTGGGCGCTGCAGCATCAGGTATTCAATTTCCTGACCCGGCCCGATTTCGTGGCCTATAAATTCGAGGACCGGAAGACCATCAGCGACACGCTGGTCCGAAAGCTCTGGGGCATCCAGGCCGTCAGCTGGACCCTGCGGACCCAGGAGGATTTCGACACCGCCCTCCGGGAAGGCCGCCTGCCGATCTTCGAGAATTTCCGGCCGTAATACAGCATCAACGTCCAGTGGGGCGGGGTCATCACCCCGCCCCACATTATATTGTGGAAGATTTCAAATCGTAGTTTGTCGCACTACTCCGCGCTAAGAGCCGCCTACGGTGGTTGCGCTCTGCACGCGCCTGCGGGCGCAGTGGCGCGGGAGCGCCTAACTTGCCTCTCCCTTTGGGAGAGGTGCCCCGAAAGGGCGGAGAGGGCCCTCTCAGTCACGCCTTCGGCGTGCCAGCTCTCCCAGAGGGAGAGCCAAGTGGGTGTGCGCTAAACTGCAATTGGAACTTCCTCACCCTTCCTCCCGCCAGCCTTTGCAGACATCCACCCAGGCTTCAAAGCCGGAATACTTCTCCAATTCCGGAATGGTCAGCTCGATGGCGCTGTTGCTGCTGCCGCAGGCGGGATAGACCGTGTCGAACCGCTTCAGGGATTCATCCAGATACACCGCCACCCCATCCTTGACCGCGAAGGGGCACACGCCGCCCACGGCGTGGCCGATCAGCTCCGATGCCTGCTCAATGGTCAGCATTTTGGCCTTTGTGCCGAACCTGGCCTTATATCTGGGGTTGTCGATCTTGGTATCCCCCGCGGCCACGATCAGGATGGGCCGCTCTCCCACCAGGAAGGACAGGGTCTTGGCGATCCGCTCCGGCGCGCAGTTCAGTGCCTGGGCCGCCAGCTCCACCGTGGCGCTGGACACGGGAAATTCCAGGATCCGGTCCTCCATGCCAAAATCACGGAAATAGGCCCTCACTTTTTCGATGGACATTTGTCTTTCCTCCAGTTACATTTTTCCGCATTATACCACAGCCCGCCGGGAATTGCAACGGGATGTGGTTTGTGCACGAATAAAGTTCCATTTTGTTCCTTGCAGTCGAAGCGGGAACATGATATACTTTGTGCATCACAAGTATTGGAGGTATATCCATGAGAAAGGTTTCCCCCCTTCTTCTGGCTGCTTTGACCATAATCCCGCTGTCCATGCCCGTCTCCGCCGCTTCCGTGGGCGGCTCCACGGAGGAGGCCCTGGCCGGCATGAAGACCGCGCTGCTGGTGCTGGCCGGGATCCTGGCGGTGGCGGTGGTACTGTGCTTCATCACCGCGGCCAACTCTGGGAAGCGCCGCAAGCGGCCCGTCAGCCCCGGTGCCGCCGTCATCGTCTATATATCCACAGTCCTGGTGCTGCTGGTGTGCCTGCTGTGCGTCAACATCTACCGGGACGCCCTGACCGACCGGCAGACTTCCCTGTCCGATCCGGCAGCTTCCGATCCCGTTTCCGATGTCCAGGCCTTTGCCCCCGGCACGGAAGCCACCGAAGTGCCCACAGTGGAAGAGACCGTGGCTCCCACCGAGGACCCCCGGCTGTCCTTCCAGCCCGGGAAGACCGACCTGAGCGATCCCGCCAACTGGGAGGTCCAGTGGGAGATCATCGAAAACGATGAGATCGTGGAAAGCTACACCCGGGCGGACCCCATCTCCTTCGGCGAGGGCTCCGACTATTTCGCCCTGCCGGGCATCGCCACCTTCCGGGGCAACAATTACCGCAACAACGCCACCTACGGCACGGCCGAGGTCTCCAGCAAGACCCTGACCAAGGTCTGGTCCCATGGCATCGGCGTCTACAACGGCTGGGGCGGCTGCGCCTGGACCGGTCAGCCTCTGGTGGTCCAGTGGGACGACGGCACCAAGTCCATCATGAACCTCTACGAGAGCAAAAAGACCAAAGACGGTCTGGTGGAGGTCATCTACGCCACCCTGGACGGCTACATCCACTTCTACGATCTAGAGGACGGCAGCCAGACCCGGGACCCCATCTTCATGGGCATGAACTTCAAGGGCGCCGGCGCGCTGGACCCCAGAGGCTATCCCCTGCTGTATGTGGGCGCGGGCCTGTATAACGGCGGCAAGGCTCCCCGGATGTATGTGGTCAGCCTGATCGACGGCTCCATCCTCTATGAGTACGGCAACAACGACGCCTTCGCCCAGCGCAACTGGAGCGCCTTCGACTCCTCCCCCCTGGTGGACGCCGAGACCGACACCCTGATCTGGCCCGGCGAGAACGGCCTGCTGTATACCATCAAGCTGAACACCAGCTACGATCAATCCGCCGGCACCATCTCCGTCACTCCCGACGCCCCCGTCAAGACCCGCTATGCCACCGCGGTCTCCGATGAACGCTACCTGGGCTATGAGAGCAGCGTCTCCATCGTGGACCATTACCTGTACGTCTCCGAAAACGGCGGCATGTTCTACTGCGTGGATCTGAATACCATGGAGCTGGTCTGGGCCCAGGATACCAAGGACGACTCCAACTCCTCCCCCGTCTTCGAGTGGGGTGAGGATGGCAACGGCTACATCTACACCGCTCCCTCCCTCCACTGGACCGCGGAAAAGAGCGCCGGTGCCGTCACCATCTATAAGCTCAACGCCCAGACCGGCGAGATCGTCTGGGAATACACCCGGGACTGCGTCACCGTCACCGATGTCTCCGGCGGCGTTCAGGCCACGCCCCTGCTGGGCAAGGAGGGCACCAACATCGAGGGCCTGGTGATCTACGTCATCGCCCGGACCCCCAGCTCCTACGACGGCGTCATGATTGCCTTCGACACCGAGACCGGCGAGGTCGTCTGGGAAATGGACACCAAGAACTACGCCTGGAGCTCCCCCGCCGCCTTCTACACCGACAGCGGCGAGGCATACATCGCCATCGCCAACGCCTCCGGCAAGGTCCGTCTGGTAGACGGCGCCACCGGCGAGGTCCTCTACGCCCTGGGCTTCGACCAGACCACCGAAGCATCCCCCGTGATCTTCGGCAATATGATGGTCCTGGGCACCCGGGAAGGCATCTACGGGATCAAGATCTCCTGATCTCCATACAGCAAAAAGCGCCGTCTACCGACGGCGCTTTTTTGTGTGTGGGGGGAAATTGTAGCTTGCCGCGCTTCCCGCAGCATCGCAATGCAAAATTCAAAATGCAAAATGCAGAATGATGGTGTGCGCAAAGCGCACAAATTAAATGATTTCCGCAGGAAATACCACAATTTTGCATTTTGCATTCTGCATTTCGCGCTACCGCGCGCCAAGCTCCAAATCCCCGCTTCTTCTCAGCCCATTTCCCGTTTTCTCAGGATCCTGCGGATGGTCAGCAGGTATACGGCCACCGATACCACCGGGCCGACGAAATCGGAAATGGTCTCGGCATAGAATACGGCTTCCGCGCCGAAGATCGCCGGCAGCACAAAAATCGACACGAAGTACACCGCCTTCCGCCACAGGCTCAAGGGCAGCGACAGCTGGACCTGGCCCATGCCGGTGAAGCCGTCGATGATGGCGTACTGAATGCCCAGGGGGATCGCGCCGATGGTGCAGATCCGGATCGCCCGGCAGGCCTGGGCGTTCAGCTCCGGGTCCGACGTAAACAGGGAGGCGAACAGCGGCCCCGCCACCCGGGCCAGGACAAACAGCAGCCCCGTATACAGGGCGCACAGGCCCATGATGTATTTCTGGGCCAGAAGCACCCGGTCGGACCGGCAGGCGCCGTAGTTGTAGCTGAGGATGCTCTGGGTGCCGCCGCTGATGCCGCCCAGGGGCATGGTCATCACCAGCATGAAGCTCTGGACGATGGTATTGCAGGTGATCAGCGCGTCGCCCTGGGCCCCGCCGTACTTCTGCAGCAAGGCGTTCATGGCGATGATCATCACATTATCCAAGGCAATGATGGCAAAGGGCGCAAAGCCCAGCTGCAGGACCCGCTTCACGATGGTCCCGTCCAGCTTGCCAAAGGTCAGCCGGACATCCACCTTATCACTGAGCAGGAACCGCAGCACGAATGCCACGCTGACCGCCTGGCTGATGATGGTGGCCAGGGCCGCGCCGCTGACGCCCATATCCAGCAGGTAGATAAACACCGGGTCCAGCGCGATGTTCATCACCGCGCCGATCATGACGGAGAACATACCCACCTTGGCATAGCCCTGGCAGATGATGAACTGGTTCATGCCCGAAGCCAGCAGGGCAAAGATCGTGCCGCTGATATAGATGACGAAGTATTTTTCCGCGTAAGGGTAGGTCACGTCGCTGGCGCCGAAGAGCCGCAGCATCGGTTCCCGCAGCGGGATCACGACGGCGGTGATCAGGATCGCGGTAAGGCACAGCAGCAAAAAGCAGTTGGCCATGATCCGGGATGCCCGCTCCTTATTCCGCTCGCCCAGGCTGATGCCCATCAGGGGCGTACCGCCGATGCCCACGAGATAGGCGAAAGCGCCGATCATGGTGACGATGGGGCCACAGATGCCCACGCCCGCCAGCGATACATCGCCCACGCCCGGGATATTGCCCACGAACATCCGGTCCACGATGCTGTAGCAGACGCTGACGAACTGGGCCAGCATACTGGGGATGGCGATCCGCAGGACCAGCTTCGATACCTTGTCCCGTCCGAGATCATTTTCCATTTTCATATCTGTCTCTCCCAATCAAAGGATTTCAAATTGTAGTTTATCGTTCCGTTCGGCGGCGCAGCCGCCCTCGGCTCCCTCTCTGAGGGAGCTGGCAAAAATCTTTGATTTTTGACTGAGGGAGTGTCGTGTGGACGTCAGGGCACTCCCCCAGTCACGCTGTTC
>JAFUMG010000074.1 GCA_017473225.1 Oscillospiraceae bacterium
AAGCTCTCATAATCTCTTTTAGGTTCTCAAGACTTCTGCGAGTGCTGCCCAATACGCAGAGAAATTGAGAGAGAAAAAGAAGAACATGAGAAGAAATAAGAGGACGGGCAGCGGAGAAAAAAGGAGATAAAAAGGAAGTTGAGGGAGAATGTGGGAAATTGCCCTTTTGAGAATGAGAGGATTTACCCTATGACAGCCCGCGCCGTTTTTAAACGGCGCGGGCTTTTTCCGCGTGAGATGGGGAAATTGTAGTTTGGCGTTCTGTTCAACAGTGGTTGCGGCGTCTAAAAAATATGCTGTCATTGCGAGCCAGTCCGCAGACTGGCGTGGCAATCCCCTACGGCGGCGCAATGCGGTTGGACATCAAAAACTTGAGTATTTCCAGGTGTATTTTACCGTTTTACTCTCCGTAAGTTCACGGAAGAACGGGGAGATTGCCACGCCAGTGTGAGCACTGGCTCGCAATGACGTGCTTCTTTTTAACTGCCCGCTAAACTACAATTTGAATCCCAATAACACAAAAAGAGCGCTGCAGCCGCAGCGCTCTTCTTATATGATCCAATTACTGGTTCGCCATTTCCTTCAGGGCGTCCTTGCGGCTGAAGTTGGCGCGGCCCTTTTCGTCGAAGCCCATGAACTTGACCCAGGTCATGTCGCCCAGGTTCAGGACGTCCTCGACCTTCTCCACGCGGCGGTTCTCCAGCTTAGAGATGTGCACCATGCCGTCATGGCCGGGAGCGATCTCCACGAAGGCGCCGATGGGCAGGATCCGGACGACCTTGCCGTAGTACAGCTTGCCCACCTCGGGAACGAAGCAGATGTCGTCGATGATCTTCTTGGCGGCGTAAGCGGCGGCGGAATCAACGGCGGAGATGAACACGGAGCCATCGTCCTCGATGTCCACCTTGGCGCCGGTGTCGGCGCAGATCTTCTGGATGGTCTTGCCGCCGGAGCCGATGACCTCACGGATCTTCTCCACGGGGATCTTGATGCTCAGCATCTTGGGAGCGTACTCGGAGACCTCAGCGCGGGGCTCGGCGATGGCCTTCAGCATGACCTCGCTCAGGATCTCCAGACGGGCCTTGCGGCAGCGCTCCAGAGCGTCGGCGATGATCTCCATGGTCAGACCCTTGTTCTTCAGGTCCATCTGGATGGCGGTGATGCCCTCGGTGGTACCGGCCACCTTGAAGTCCATTTCGCCGTGGAAGTCCTCGACACCCTGGATGTCGGTGAAGGTTCTCCACTCGCCGGTCTCCTGGTCGGAGATCAGGCCGCAGGAAATACCTGCAACAGGGCGCTTGATAGGCACGCCGGCGTCCATCAGAGCCAGCGTAGAGCCGCAGATGGAACCCTGGGAAGTGGAGCCGTTGGAGGACAGAACCTCGGATACCACACGGATGGCGTAGGGGAACTCCTCCACAGAGGGGATCACGGGAAGCAGGGCCTTCTCAGCCAGGGCGCAGTGACCGATCTCGCGGCGGGAAGTGCTGCGGGCAGCACGGGCTTCGCCGGTGGAGAAAGAG
>JAFUMG010000024.1 GCA_017473225.1 Oscillospiraceae bacterium
GAACAGCGTGACTGGGGGAGTGCCCTGACGTCCACACGACACTCCCTCAGTCAAAAATCAAAGATTTTTGCCAGCTCCCTCAGAGAGGGAGCCGAGGGCGGCTGCGCCGCCGAACGGAACGATAAACTACAATTTGAAATCACAAACCGTATTTCTGCCTTCTGCATCAAATCCTGATGATATCTTGCAAATCGGACAAAATATGCTATGATATACTCATAAATTTGCGTTGGAGGTATTTCCATGCTGGACTTTATTCGAATCGCCTGCGCCGTACCGCCGGTGCGGGTGGGTGATGTGACAAAAAATGTGGAGGATATCTGCCGCAGGATCCGTGAGGCTGATGAGCAGGGGACGGACCTGGTGGTGTTCCCGGAGCTGGCCCTGACCGGCTATACCTGCGCGGACCTGTTCTTCCAGGATACACTGCTGGACGCCTGTAAGGCGGGGCTCCGTGCCGTCGCCGCCTGCACCGGGGAGCATCCCGGGGTGATGGTGGTGGTGGGCCTGCCCGCTGTGGTGGGCGGCCAGATGTACAATTGCGGCGCGGTCCTCTCCGCCGGCAGGCTCCACGGACTGGTGCCCAAGACCTACCTTCCCAATTATAATGAATTCTACGAGCGCCGTTGGTTCTCCTCCTCCCGGGATCTGCCCCAGACTGAGGTGGATGCCGCCGATCTGGGATTGGGAGGATCCTACCGGGTCCCCATCGGCCGGGACATCCTCTTCCGTATGGGCGACGGGACCATGCTGGGCGTGGAGATTTGCGAGGACCTCTGGACACCCATGCCCCCCTCCACCATGCTGGCCATCAACGGCGCGGAGGTGGTAGTGAACCTGTCCGCATCCAATGAGACTGTGGGCAAGCGGAGCTACCGCCGCCGACTGGTGGAGCATCAGTCCTCCATCTGCAGCTGCGTCTATGCCTATGTCAGCGCCGGCTGCACCGAGTCCACCCAGGATCTGGTGTTCTCCGGCCATGGCATCATCGCGGAAAACGGCACCGTTCTGGCGGAGAATCAGAGCCAGATCGCAACGGACTATCTGATGGTCCACGACGCGGATCTGGGAAAGGTTCGGGCCGAACGGCGGAAGAACAAGAGCGTCCGGGACGCCACCTCCTTCTATGGCGCCATGGAGCCCATGCGGACGGTGGACTGCGGCTGTGGTGCCCTCCGCTCCGACGGTACGCTGTACCATCTGGAGAAGCTGCCCTTCGTGCCCTCTGCCCGGGCGGACCGGCTGGAGCGGTGCATGTCCATTTTCAATATCCAGGTGGCCGGCCTGGTCCAGCGGCTGCGGCTGCTGGGGGCCAACGCGGTGATCGGCGTTTCCGGCGGTCTGGACTCCACCCTGGCGCTGCTGGTGGCGGTGGAGGCCATGCGCCAGCTGGGCCGTCCTGCGTCGGATGTCTACGGCGTCACCATGCCCTGCTTCGGCACCTCGGACCGGACCTACAACAATTCCTGGAAGCTGATGGAGACCCTGGGGGTCAACGCCAAGGAGATCAGCATCAAGGCCGCCGTGACCCAGCATTTCCAGGATATCGGCCACGACCCCACGGTGTTCAACGGCACCTATGAAAATGCCCAGGCCCGGGAGCGGACCCAGATCCTGATGGACTACGCCAGCGTGGTGAACGGCATCGTCATCGGCACTGGCGACCTGAGTGAGCTGGCCCTGGGCTGGTGCACCTACAATGGCGACCAGATGAGTATGTACGGCGTCAACGCCTCCATCCCCAAGACCATGCTCCGCTGGATGATCGACGCCATTTCTGAAAGCGAGCAGTTTGCCGCCTCCCGTGAGGTGCTGCAGGACATCCTGGACACCCCCATCAGCCCGGAGCTGCTGCCACCGGACGAGAAGGGCAACATCGCCCAGTACACTGAGGATCTGGTGGGCCCCTACGCGCTGCATGATTTCTTCCTGTATTATATGATGCGCTACAGCTATTCGCCCACGAAGATCTTCTGCCTGGCCTGCCGGGCCTTTGCCCAGGACTTCGATGCCGCGACCATCAAAAAGTGGCTGAAAGCCTTCTACCGCCGGTTCTTTACCCAGCAGTTCAAGCGCAGCTGCATGCCCGACGGCGTGAAAGTCGGTAACATCTCCCTGAGCCCCCGTGGCGACTGGAGAATGCCCAGCGACGCCAGCGGAAGAATCTGGCTGGACGAGATCGAGAAGCTATGAAAATGGCGAAGAAGATCATAAAGCTGCTGTTCTGGGCCACGCTTGTTTGGGCTGTGGTGTATATCGCGCAGAACATCATTGCCAGCTTCGTGTATTTTACCAGCTTCCCCTGGTGGAGCGCCTTCGTTTTTGCGGGCTGCTATTTCGGCCCCGCGCTGATCCTGGAGGGGATCCTGTGGGCAGTACTGGTCTGGCTGGAAAAGCGGAAAGCGCGGCATAGCGAAAAGCTGTGAGTATACTTTAATAAGTAAAAGATACGGCGGAGTCGAAGACTCCGCCGTATTACATTATCTGGATACTTTTCTCTAACCGCCACCATGGGTATGGGTTTCTCAGTGGTATCATCCGAGATTGTAGGGACCGGCATCCTTGACGGTCCGGCGGTATGCAGTTCAGGTCTGTGCCAGCTTTCGGCGAATTCGTGACATGGTGTATGCGGACCGTCCGGGAGGCCGGTCCCTACATAATAATTACCCAAACAGAACCGGCTGCAATTGCCGCCCGTCCATTGCCGCTTCCATCGCTTGGGGGATCTTCTTGAAATCCGCTACCATGGAGGTGGGCTTCTTCTCGGCATCATCCTGGCCGAAGGGGACAAAATAATAGTGCTTCCGGCTCAGGAGCTTTCCGATGTTTTCCGCCGCGCCTGCCAGGGCGTCATTGGTGGAAACGGCCACCAGAATGGGCCGGCCGTTGCGCAGATGGCTCTTTGCTGCCATGGTCACCGGCGTGTCCGCGATGGAGTGGGCTAGCTTGGCGAGGGTGTTCCCGGTGCAGGGGGCGATGACCAGGATATCGAAGAGCTTTTTGGGCCCAATGGGCTCCACCGCTTCGATGGTGCGCAGCGGCGCCGTACCGCAGAGCGCCCCGGCTTTTTCCAGATGCTCCCGGGCAAGACCGAAGCGGCTGTCGATGGTCGACGCGGCAAAGGAGAAAATGGGCGTCACCTGATGCTCTTTCGCCAGCTCCTCCATGACGGGGAAAACCTGAGCGAAGGTGCAGAAGGAGCCGCACATGGCAAAACCGATCCTCATAAGGTATCCTCCTTTCCGAAAGACAGGCGGAGGAAGGTCTCGGCAATGAGCCTGCCGGATTCCTCCGGGGCGTACCTTCCGGGCAGTCCCCGGGCGGACAGGATCCCGTCGCCGGACATTCCCGGCTTCGACGCCAGCTCTATGGCGATGCAGTCCGGGGGGCGGACCATATCCGGCAGGATCATTTCCGGGACGGTGTTGAAGACAGCCAGGAAGCGGGGCAGCTCGCTCCTGACCTCACTGATGGGCACGCCGCTTGCGCCCAGGGCCTGGATCATGGCAAGATCGCTGTCCTTCCGGGCAGCGATGGTGACATCCGCCCCCAGCTGGCGCAGCTGCTGCCCTAAACATTTCCCGATCCGTCCCCAGCCCAGGATCAGAACCGGCAGCTTGCGCGGATCCTTCCCCATAAGAGAGACGGCGCATTTGGCCGTGATGGCGGCGTTGGCGGCGAGATAGTAGGGGTCCCGTAGGAAATCCACTTTGCGGTACCCTTCCAGCACCAGATGGTCCAGATTTCCGCCGGAGACCGTCACGGACTTTGGCAGCGCCGCAAGGACCGGCGTTATGTATTTGCTTCCCCTAGCGAAGCTGGGCACGGGAAGCAGCAGATGCCGGACCTCTCCATCCGGGGATTCCGTCACCTCAAGCCCCTGTTTTGCCAGATGATCTGCCGCGTATTCCAGCGCGGCGTTGGTTCTCAGAACCAGTATGGACATATGCATCACCCTTTCCTGCCAGAATATGCGCAGGCGGAATGGGTTGTGCTTGATTTTTTCTCAGCCTTTTCGTATAATACATACAAGAGGTGAAGCGTATGCAGAGACTGGGATTCATTCATGATATGTTGGATGTCAAGGTGCTCATTCTGTTCGTCATGGCCCGGGTCAGCTATCCTGTTAACAGTCAGGAGATCTATGAGCTGTGCTACCAGGATGACTGCCTGAGTTATTTTGATGTGTGCACTGCCATTCCGGAGATGGTGAAGTCCGGCCATCTGAAGGAGCTGGAGGAGCAGAAATATGCCATTACCGAGAAGGGCAAGGCCGATGGCTCCCTGACCGAGGATTCCATTGCCTATACCGTCAAGCAGCGGGCTGAGAACGCGGTGGCGAAATTCAACCGCCAGATCCGCCGCAGCAGCTTCGTCAAGACCCAGATCATCCCCCGGGAGAGCGGGGACTATTCCGTGATCATGGCCCTGGATGACGAGATGGGCAACCTGATGACCCTGGAGCTGGCGGCGCCCGATCAGCGCCAGGCGGTCCGGCTTGGCAAGCTCTTTGAGAAAAAGGCGGAAATGGTCTATAATCTGACCATGGCCGAGCTGCTGGATGACGAGGATTCCGTGGACAATTAAAGAAAGCGAAGGCAGCCGGTGTCAGCACCGGCTGCTTTTGTGCAATTTGGTGAACAAAATGGAAATATTTCTCAGGACCCCTTGTCTATTTTGTTGTTTTGTGGTATAGTATCACTACACCGGATGACCGGTAACAGAAAGGAGCTGCCGCATATGAAATTTCAGTACAGCGAAAAGAAAGTCAAATTGCCCGGTAACGTCCACGCTTATGCCGAAAAGAAGGTCATGAAGCTGGCACGCTATTTTGAGGAGGATGCGGAGGCACTGATCGTCTTTTCTGTAGAAAAAAACCGGAATAAGGCCGAGCTGACCGTTCACGGCGCCGGCACCTGGTTCCGGGCAAGCGAGAGCACTTCTGACATGTTCGCTTCCATCGACGCTGCCGTGGGCACCATTGAAGGCCAGATCCGCAAGAACAAGACCCGCCTGGCCCGCCGCCTGCGTCAGGATGCCTTCACCCGTACGGTCCAGGAGGAGACCTCCTTCGCGCCGGAGCAGGATGAGGATGATCTGACCATCAGCCGTGTCAAGAGCTTCTATTTCAAGCCCATGACCAGAGAAGAGGCCGTCCTGCAGATGAACCTGCTGGATCATAACTTCTTTGCCTTCCGGGACGAGGACAACGGCGGTTCCTTCGCGGTTGTCTATCGCAGAAACGACGGCGGCTACGGCCTGATCGATGATGTGGAATAAGGAATAAAGGATATCCGGAGGAGCCTCGGAAGAGGCTCCTCTTTCTGTATATATGGCAGGGAAGCGCCATGCAAATTTCTGTGGAAAAAAGTTGAAAAAAGCCATTGACAAATCAGGAATTCGGTGATATCATATGCAAGCTGTCGCGTGAGCGCGCGGCGGCGGGCAAATCTAAAAAAGTTTTGTAAGAGCTGAAAAAAGTTCTTGACAAATGGAAGCCGATATGATATCATATGCAGGCTGTTCGGGAGAATCGAGCCGCAAATGAGCGAATCGAAAAGAAATTTGCAAGAAAACGAAAAAAGTTCTTGACAAACCTCGAAAGATGTGCTAGAATTTAAAAGCTGTCTGATGAACGGCCCGCAAGGCTTGGAGGACTGCGATCACAACTAAAAATTCGTTAGGAAAGCTACTAAAAAGTTTTTTGAAAAACTTGAAAAAAGTACTTGACAAACGAAAAGAGTTGTGATAGAATATAAAAGTTCGCTGCGGTCGACAAAAACCGCTAAGA
>JAFUMG010000025.1 GCA_017473225.1 Oscillospiraceae bacterium
ATTCGTACTGCAGTGCAACAATCCCTCAGTCAAAAATCGGAGATTTTTGACAGCTCCCTTTACACAAGGGAGCCTTGGGGCGCTCCCGCGCCAGTGCGATAAACTACAATTTATGACAATATAAACCAACCCTTCACCAAAGGAGGAAATGCTATGTTTGTAGATAAAGTTCGGATCACCGTCTGCGGCGGACGGGGCGGTGACGGCGCGGTGGCCTTCCACCGGGAAAAATATGTGGCATCCGGCGGCCCTGACGGCGGTGACGGCGGCCATGGCGGCAGCGTCATCCTGCGGGTCAATGACAATATGAGCACGCTGCTGGATTTCCGCTATAAGCGCAAATATGTGGCCCAGTCCGGCGTCAACGGCGGAAGCCGGAAGATGGCCGGCAAGCGGGGCGAGCCCCTGGTCATCCAGGTGCCCCGGGGCACCGTGGTCCGGGATGCCGAGACCAGTCAGATCATCGTGGATATGTCCACCGGCGAGGATTTCATCATCGCCAAGGGCGGCCGCGGCGGCTGGGGCAATGCCCATTATGCCACCCCCACCCGGCAGGTGCCCCGTTTCGCCAAGGCGGGTCTGAAGGGCCAGGAGCGGGACGTCATTCTGGAGCTGAAGCTGCTGGCCGACGTGGGCCTGGTGGGCTTCCCCAACGTGGGCAAATCCACGCTGCTGAGCGTCACCTCCAATGCCCGTCCCAAGATCGCCAACTACCATTTCACGACCCTGTTCCCCAACCTGGGTGTCATCTACGTTGATGAGGGCGTGTCCTTCGTCATGGCGGACATCCCCGGCATCATCGAGGGCGCCGCCGAGGGCGCGGGCCTGGGCCATGACTTCCTGCGGCACATCGACCGCTGCCGGCTGCTGGTCCATGTCATCGATGTCTCCGGCTCCGAGGGCCGGGACCCGGTGGAGGACTTTGACGCCATTTGCGAAGAGCTGGCCAATTACTCCGTGGACCTGAGCAACCGGCCCATGATCGTGGCGGCCAACAAGGTGGACCTGCTGGATCCCGATTCCGACAACCTGGAGCGCCTGCGGGCCCGGGTGGAGGAAGCGGGCTGCGAGCTGTACGAGATCTCCGCCGGCACGACCCAGGGCACCCGGAACCTGATGCGGGTGGTGGCGGAAAAGCTGCGGACCCTGCCCCCTGTGACCATCTACGAGCCGGAGTATGTGGAGGTCATCGAGACCCCCAGCGACCCCGAGGCCCTGGAAATCGAGCACTACGGCAGCACTTGGCTGGTCACCGGCGAATGGCTGGAGCGGCTGGTCATGAATATCAATTTCGACGATTACGAATCCCGGAATTATTTCGACCTGCAGCTGCGCAAGTGCGGCCTGTTCAAGCGACTGGAGGATATGGGCATCCAGGATGGCGACACCGTGGATATCTATGATTTTGAATTCGAATATCAGAGATAAATTTTTCAATAAAATATTTGCCATTTTCGACTGTATCGTGTATAATAATAGGGCTACCAGCATTTGGTGGCCCTATTATGCATTCTTCGGAGGTATGCGCCATGATTCGGAATTTGAACCAGGTAAGTTTCCAGGGATTCGGGACCATCTTGCCGGAAAGAGCTCATACCGCCAAAATTGTTGATAAGGGCGCACGCCAGACCCTGCAGCTCCAGTCCGGTGACGCTCCGGTGTACCAGGCCGTGTCGGAGACCTGGCTGAACTGCGGCACCGGCATGAGCGTGCTGTCCGTATCCAATGACGGCGAGAGTTATTTCCACTTCTATCTGGATAAGCCCGTCTGCGTCAGGAGCGGCATCACCTTCTCTGTAGCACCCTTCCGCGGAGACTCCTCCTATGAGATGGCAGCCGGCGTATGGCCGGAGGTCATCGGTATGCGCAATACCGAGTCTCTGCGGGTGGACCACCGGCTCCATGTGGAGGGACTTTATACCTTCTTTTATCACGAAAAGGAGCAGGGCTTCCTGTTCCCCGGTGAGTCCCATCCCATGCCGGAGCTGACCTATGTGGACCAGGGCAGCCTCCATTCCGTGGCTGACGGTCAGGACCTGCTGCTGAAGCAGGGCGATATCGTGATCTACGGCCCGGACCAGTGGCATATGCAGTACGCCGATATCGGCGTG
Organism: Oscillospiraceae bacterium; assembly: GCA_017473225.1. Taxonomy (GTDB): domain Bacteria; phylum Bacillota; class Clostridia; order Oscillospirales; family Oscillospiraceae; genus Faecousia. The sequence goes on from JAFUMG010000025.1 coordinate 2,112, forward strand.
GCGCCCCGGTATGTGACGATCTCCTTTGACCTGAACGGCGCGGACATCACGCCGCTGCTGAACCGGAAATTCACCGCGCCCCAGCAGGCGGTGACGCTGCTGCAGCAGATGCTCCGGGAGCAGGAGCGGATGGACGCCTTCTCCAATGACATGATCATCTCCCAGCTGAGTATGCTGCTGCTGCTCCTGCTGCGGGAGAGCGAGAATCCCTCCGGCGGCAAGCTCCAGACCTCCAACGCGGTCCACAGCGAGAATGAGATCATCCGCCAGGCGCAGATCTTCATCTCCACCCACATCCGGGAGAAGCTGAGCGTGCCGCTGGTGGCCCGGCAGGTGGACGTGAGCCCCAGCTATCTGACGGCGCTGTTCCACAAGAACCTGCAGATATCCCCCGGCGAGTACATCCGCCGCATCAAGCTCCAGGAGAGCAAGCAGATGATCCGGGAGAATGACCTGAACTTCACGGAGATCGCCGCCGCGCTCCAGTATTCCACGGTGCACCATTTCTCCCGGCAGTTCAAGGAGAAATTCGGCATCACCCCGACGGAATACGCCAAATCCGTCCGATAAGGGAATATCACCGCCCGATGCTTGCATCGGGCGGTTTTTTCGGATATACTAGAGAAGAATGAAATGTGTGGTTTAAATTGTAGTTTGGCGTGCAGTTAAAAAGAAGCACGTCATTGCGAGCCAGTGCTCACACTGGCGTGGCAATCCCCCGGTTCTTCCGTGAATCTACAAGGATAGGAACTGTAGTTTTTCTGGTCATACCAAGATTTTTGACATCCAACACAGTGCGTCGCCGTAGGGGATTGCCACACCAGTCTGCGGACTGGTTTGCAATGACAGCGTATTTTTTAGACGCCGCAACCACTATTCAACGGAACGCTAAACTCCAATTTGAACAAGAAACAGGAGGGGCAGTAATGGAATTCAAGGTATTATGTGTCGGCGATGTGGTGGGGAATCCGGGTATGGAGCGGGTGCGGCGGAGCCTGCGCTATCTGAAGCGGAAGACGGGGGCGGATTTCGTCATCGTCAACGGCGAGAACGCCGCGGTGGTGGGCATGACCCCCCAGCAGGGGGAGGATATCCTGGACGCCGGGGCGGACTGCATTACCATGGGCAACCACACTTGGGGCAAGCGGGAGATCGTGACCTACCTGGACGACTGCCCCCAGATCATAAGGCCTGCCAACTATGCCCCCCAGGTGCCGGGCAGGGGATGGGCGGAATTCGACACCCGGGCGGGGACTGTGGCGGTGGTGGACCTCATCGGCCGGTGCAACATGGACTACGGCCCGGACAATCCCTTCCTGCTGATCGACAAGGTGCTGAAGGAGATCACCGCCAAGATCATACTGGTGGAGATCCACGCGGAGGCCACCTCGGAAAAACTGGCCATGGGCTGGATGCTTGATGGCCGGGTCAGCGCTGTCTGGGGCACCCACACCCATGTGCCCACGGCGGATGCCCGGATCCTGCCGAAGGGCACCGGCTATGTGACGGACCTGGGCATGACGGGGCCCCGGGACTCCATTCTGGGCATCCGCCCGGAGCTGTCCATCGCCAAATTCCGGGGGGATCTGACGGAGCGGTACAGGTGGGCCGAGGGGCCCACGAAGATGGAAGCGGTGCTGTTTAGCATCGATTCGGCCACGGGAAAATGCCTGTCCGCGGAGCGTGTAGACCTGACGGACTGAATGGAACGGCGGTATCTGAGCTTTGTGCTCGGGTACCGCTGTTTTTCTGTATCCAACGGTAAAATATGGATATGAAAGTTGCATTTTCGGCTTTTTGAGTACCATTTTCTGAGGTGGCCGAAAGGTTGATTTCGCAACAAGTTTTCTGACAAAAATTTTTTAGAAAAACTGAAAAAAAGTTAGATTTTTTTTCAGGAAACCATTGCTTTTTCAGGAAAGAAGTGCTAATATTAGTAAGGTAATTCGAGCGTCCACGGTACATGGACGTGTGAATTACACCCACGGATTGATTCGAAACCAAGCGAAACGTCCGCTGTTATTTTGTGCTTAACCCGGGCTGTCCGGGAGCAAATATTTTTGAAAGGAAGAGATTCCAATGAAGACAACCAAGCGGTTGCTGGCTATGGTTCTTGCCCTGTGCATGATCTGCAGCCTGGCAACTCCCGCACTGGCTGCGGAGGCTGGTTCTTACGGCATGGATTACGACACTCCTCTGGCTCTGGGCGAGAATAACCTCACCCTGCTGACGGAAGTCGAGACCACCGTCTATGAGTTCTGCCCCGATGAAACCGGTGTGTATACCATCACTTCCGATGGTGCTGCAGAAATCGGTCTTTGCACCGGCTCTGCATTTTGGTATTCCCTCCCCACCGAATATGTGACCAGTTCTGTGACTGGCAACATCACTTCTGTCGGTCAGAGCATTATCGTCGCTGTTAAAGGCGTCGAGTCCTGCACTCTGACTGTCGCGAAGTCCGGTGAGTACGAGGATACCACCATCAAGCCCACCACCTACGTGAACACCCACACCCCCAGCTCCGACAATGTGAACTGGTGCTCCGTTGACGGCGCTACCGTTGGCGATGATCTGGTGCTGGGCAACGACGGCTTCTATTACTACAATGATAAGCTGGTCGTTGTCAACTTCGCTCATTCCAGCATCAGCATTACTGGCATGCTGGGCAGCGGCGGTGCGAGGTATTATGAGTACGACGCGGACGGCAATGTTGTTGCAGCTTATGACTACACCAACGCGCTGCTGGAGTACACTGCCATTGGCAACTACTACCCCATGACCAATGACCTGTACGAGATCATCCCCAACGTCTGTGAGGCTCAGGGCTGGGTCGAGTACGGTTGGCTGACCAGCTGGCGGGACCTGTGCGACACTGTGACCGCACACGTTGAAGGCGAAGCAGTCGTGGAAAACGGCTACAGCAATGTTTACTGCACCACTTGCAATAAGCTGCTGAACTCCGAAGAGTACATCGTTGACGTCTCTGCCGAAGGCGCAAGCATTGAAGCTGCCGCTGGCGAGACTGTCAAGTGCAACCTGTGCTTCAACGGCACCCTGAACATGACCGTCTCCGGCCAGGGCGATTTCACTGTTGTTTACGGTGAGACCGAGTACGCTGCTGAGAACGGCGTTGTCACCATCAATGGTGTGTCCAGCTCCTTCTGGTCTCTGGCTACCATGCAGATCGTGAACGAGAGCGAGGCTGCTGCTACCTATGCTGTCAGCTTTGCTGAGCCCGCCGGCTCCATGAACAATCCTGCTGAGCTGGTCATCGGCGAGAACACCGCTGAGATCGAGGCTGGCAGCCAGGGTTACTACTACACCTGGACCGCTGAAGAGGCTGGTACCCTGTCCATCACCATGCCCGAGGGCGGCTGGTTCTACGTCATCAACAACCTGACCGCCGGCACCTATGGCGACAGCCAGTGGAGCGACAGCGATCCCGTTGTCAACCCCGGGGTTGTCGAAGTTGCTGCCGGTGACGAGATCCAGGTGACCGTCAATACTTACGATCCTGCCGACACGTGGAACACTCCCGCCGGCACCCTGGTGATCACCGCCGCGTTTAAGGCTGCGGCTGACTGCGATCATGCCAATGTGGAGCATGTCGAAGAGTCTTGCTACAACACTGAGTACTGGTACTGCGCCGATTGCGAGTCCTACTGGGCTGACGCAGATCTGGTTGTCATGACCAACTCCAAGAACGTCATCAAGGCTGAGGCTACCCACGAGCTGGAGGCTGTTGCAGAGTCCTGCTACAACACCGCTTACTGGTACTGCTCCGTCTGTGAGACCTATTGGGCAGACGAGGCTCTGACTCAGATCACCAACTCCAAGAACGTCATCAAGGCTGAAGCTACCCACGAGCTGGAGGCTGTTGCAGAGTCCTGCTACAACACCGCTTACTGGTACTGCTCCGTCTGTGAGACCTACTGGGCAGACGAGGCTCTGACTCAGATCACCAACTCCAAGAACGTCATCAAGGCTGAAGCTACCCACGAGCTGGAGGCTGTTGCAGAGTCCTGCTACAACACCGCTTACTGGTACTGCTC
>JAFUMG010000026.1 GCA_017473225.1 Oscillospiraceae bacterium
CCGAGCGTAGCGTCAGCGAAGTCGAGGAATCTACGCATTATAATAACATTTGCACTCAAATCGGTGCCAAGATCCTTCGACTCGCTCCGCTCGCTCAGGATGACAACTGCTTTTGTTGACTTTCCGCTGTGCGTGCTGTTTGAAGCCGATAACCACAATCACAATTTGACTTCGTATACAAAAAGCGCCGTCTTGTGACGGCGCTTTTGTGTTTCTTATTCGCTGAACAGGATCCTGTCATTATCCAGTCCCTGGCTGCGGAAGAGCTTCAGCAGATCATCCGCCGTCAGGCCTTCCCGGTCCTTGCCCTTCAGGTCCAGCTTGATGTGTCCCCCGGCCATCAGGATGGTCCGGTTGCCCAGAGCCAGGGAGGACGCCAGATTGTGGGTGATCATCAGGCAGGTGATGTTGTTCTCCGCGACGATTTTCTTCGTCAGCTCCAGCACCACTTCTGCGGTGCCGGGGTCCAGGGCTGCGGTGTGTTCGTCCAGCAGCAGGATCTTCGGGGTCACCAGGGTGGCCATCAGCAGCGTCAGGGCCTGACGCTGGCCGCCGGAAAGCAGGCCCACGGGCTGCGACATCCGGTCTTCAAGCCCCAGCCCCAGCATGGCGAGCTTTTCCCGGAAGTCTGCCCGGTCCGCCTTGCTGACCATGGAGAAGGGGGACTTGGCGTGGTTGGCCCGGAGATAGGCCAGGGCCAGATTTTCCTCGATGGTCATGTTGGGGGCGGTGCCCTTCAGGGGGTCCTGGAAGAGCCGGCCGATGTCCTTGCTGCGCCGGTAGTCCGGGAGCTTCGTGATGTCCTTGCCGTCCAGGTATACATGGCCGGAATCCGGCAGGAAGGTGCCGGCGATGGTGTTGAAGAGGGTGGATTTGCCCGCGCCGTTGGAGCCCAGAATGGTGACGAAATCGCCCTTTGCCAGTTCCAGATCCAGGTTTTCCAGAGCCTTCTTTTCGTTGACGGTACCGCGGTTGAAGGTCAGGCAGATGTTTTCCAGCTTCAGCATATCAGTTGCCCCCCTTTCTGGCCCGCACCGCGGGCAGGGCGATGGCCACGGCCACGATGACGGCGGACACCAGCTTCAGGCATTCGCTGGGCAGGTCCAGCCGCAGGGCGATGGCGATGATGAAGCGGTAGAGGATGCAGCCCACCAGGGCTCCCAGGACCTTCACCCAGGTCTTGCCCCTGCGCAGGAGGGTCTCGCCGATGATCAGGGATGCCAGGCCGATGATGACCATGCCGGAGCCCAGGTTGATGTCGGCGGCCCGCTGGTATTGGGCCAGCACCGCGCCGGACAGGGCAGTCAGGGCATTGGAGACGGCCAGGCCCACCGTGACGGTGAAGGCGGTATTGATGGAGGAGGCCCGGACCATGTCCGGGTTGTCGCCGGTGGCCCGGATGGAAAGGCCCAGCCGGGTGGACAGGAAGACGACCAGCGCCGCGCCCATGACGATGGTGATGACGGCGGCGGGGATGATCTTCAGCTTGCCGAAGGAGGAGAAGACCGTGACGGTCTTCATCATGTTGACGTTGGAGGAGAAGCCCATCACCGCCAGATTGATGGTGTAAAGCCCCGTGTTGGTGATGATGCCCGCCAGGATGGAGGGGACCCCCAGCCGGGTCTGAAGGGCGGCGGTGATACAGCCCGCGCAGGCGCCGGCCAGCATGGCGGCGGGGAGGGCGATATAGGGATGCCCGGCCACCGCCAGCGTGGCGGAGACGGCGCAGCCCAGGGTGAAGCTGCCGTCGGTGGTCATGTCGGCGATATTCAGCACCCGGAAGCTGAGAAACAGGGCAAAGGCCACCAGCGCGTAAATAAAGCCCAGCTCCAAAGCGCTGATGATAACGGCAGTTGAGATCATGATAGGGTTCCTCCTGTTTTTTGGGGTTCAAATTGTAGTTTAGCGTACTGGCGCGGGAGCGCCTATGGCTTCCCCCGGGGGGAAGCTGTCGCCGCCGCAAGGCGGTGACTGATGAGGAATGCGGGCGGAAAACTTACGTTTTCGCATCTATATCAGGCCTTTTCCAGCCTTAAGTGCACGCCATTCCTCATCCGACCTCGCGTTGTTTATTGTATGCTTGCCACTGGCAAGCATAATATTTAGATCCGCTGCGCTATGCTCGGCCACCTTCCCCCCGGGGGAAGGTACGCGGCTTCGCCGCTAAGAGTACGATAAACTACAATTTACATTTATTCGCCGGTGGTGACTTCACGGACGGTATTTGCCATTTCGCTGAAGGCGCTGTAATCCAGCCCCAAGGCCGCGGCGGTCTCGGTGTTGACGGTGATGATGCCGCCGTCCATGACGTGGTACTCAGGGACCGCGCCGCCCAGCAGGATATCCATGGCCATATCGGCGGTGTAGGTGCCCAGCTCCGTGTAGTTGACGCCGCAGGTGGCGAAGGCGCCGGCGGTGACGAAGGAATCGGCGCCGGTGTAGTGGGGGATGCCGCCCTCGTTCAGGATCTCAGCCACGGTGGCGGCCACGTTCATGACCGCGTTGTCGGTGGGGGTGAATACGGCTTCGCAGCGGCCCACCAGGGCGTTGGCGGCGGTGATGACTTCGTCAGCGGTGTTGCCGGTCTTTTCCAGGTAGGCGATGCCCTTGGCGTCCAGGTAAGCCTTGGCCTCGGCGATGGGGGTCTCGGAGTTGGGTTCGCTGTTGGAGTACAGCAGGCCCACGGTCTGAATGTCGGGGTCAGCGGCGAGCATCATGTCCAGGATGAAGGCGGTGTTCAGGGCGTCGGAGGTGCCGGTGACACCCGGAATATCGGTCAGGCCCGCGGCGGCGGGGTCGGAGATGGCGGCGTAGATGATGGGGATGTCGGTGCCCTCGGCGGCGGTGACCATGCACTGGGCGGCCAGGGTGGCGATGGGGATGATGGCGTCATAGCCGTCGGAGACCACCTGGGAGCCGATCTGGTTCAGGACGGTGGCGTCGTTCTGGCCGTTGAATTCCTTGTATTCGACGGTGATGTTCTTGTCGACGGCGACGGCGTCCAGCCGGGCTTCCACAGCAGTGCGGATCTCGTCCAGGGAGGCGTGGTCCAGCTGCTGGACGATGGCGATCTTGTAAACGCCGTCATCCGCGGCGGAGCCGCCGCAGGCGGCAAACAGGCAGGCGATCATGGCGATGGCGGTGATAACAGCGATAATCTTTTTCATAACAGAATCTCCTTTTCATTTTTCAGCATAATTATCATATGACGGATGAGATTCAGCCGCGCCATCGTCTTCCCGGATTTTTCATAGCGATCATCCTTTCCGTGAAAATAAAAAAGTCCTCGCTTCCCCTGTGGGGAAACAAGGACAGGAAATAAAAAGCTCCTGCGGTACCACCTTGATTGCCGCCTCCGCGGCCACCTCACGCGGCGCCAACACGCCGCAGCCCTTAACGCAGACAATACGTCAGAGAATACTCGGGAAGCCCTTTCCCTCTGCCCTCGGCGGCCCATTTGATATCCCGCTTTTCGCTCCGCTCTCAGCTGTGCAGAACTCTCTGTGGATGCGCTGATACCGTTACTTCCGCTTCAATGGTTTGATGCAGTATCGATTGACAACATTGAACCACATTTTTGTCCGTTTGTCAAGTACTTTTTTCCGCCATTGGCGGAAAAGGTTGCAATCCCCCCGATCCCATGGTAAAATGGGGGAAATATTCAAATTGTAGTTTGTCGCTCTGCCTACGGCATCGCAATGCAAAATTCAAAATGCAAAATGCAGAATATGGTGTGCGCAAAGCGCACAGTTTCAATGATTTCCGCAGGAAATACCACAATTTTGCATTTTGCATTCAGCATTCTGCATTTTGCGCTATGGCGCGACAACTCCAATTTAAAACAGCGAGGTGCTCATAACATGGACCACAAAATGAAAGCATCGGAATTATTCACCCAGGGCTATAACTGCGCTCAGGCGGTGGCGGCGGCCTTTTCGGACGTGACGGGGCTGGACGAACAATTTTCCGCCCGGATGGCCTCCTCATTCGGCGGGGGCATGGGCCGGATGCGGGAGGTCTGCGGCGCGGTCAGCGGGATGCTGATGGTGCTGGGGCTCCTCTATGGCTACGATGACCCTGGCGACAACGCCGGCAAGCGGGAGCTCTATGGGGAGGTCCAGCAGTTGGCCGGGCAGTTCCGGGAGGAGGCGGGCAGCATCATCTGCCGGGAGCTCCTGAAAAATCCGGCATCTGACCCCAATCCCACCCCCAGAACGGCGGAATTTTACCAAAAGCGGCCCTGCGAGCGGATGGTGATGCTGGCAGCCTGCCTGATGGATGAATTCATCGCGGCCCACCCCCTGGAAGAGCGCCATGGATGAGCTGATCTATTGCCAGCGGAAGATCCCGAAGGAGCGGTGGCGCTATGGCTTCCGGTCCAGCGCGGCCACCGGCTGCGGCTGGATCGCCACCTACAATGCCCTGCGCCTGTTGGGTCAAGCGGCGGAGCCGGAGGCGCTGATCCGCTATTATGAGCGGCAGGTGCCGCTGATCCAGGGAAATCTGGGCACCATGGCCCTGTCCCCAGCGTTCTATTTCAGGAAACGGGGCTATGCCGTGGAGCATACCTCGGTGTACGAGCGCTTCGACGCGGTGGCGAAGGCGTCGGATGTGTGCATCCTCTTCTACCACTGGTGGCGGAAATGGAAGCTGGGGGCCCATTTTGTGGCGGTGGAGTACCGGGACGGGGAATTCATCGGCTATAACACCTACCGCAATTCCACCGGCCCGGACCGTTACGGCCCCAGTCTGGAAGGGTTTGTCAGGGGCAGAAAATACTTCGGCGCGGTGCTCATCGGCATTCGGAAATAACAGCAGGGCATAGATTGACCCCAGATGTTGTTATTGGCTTTCATAAGCGCAAACGCCTTGCCTCCCTCTTTGAGGGAGGTGTGCCGCCGTCAGGCGGCTCGGAGGGAGTGCCGCTCCAAAGATAGGACACTCCCCCAGTCACGGCTTGCGCCGTGCCAGCCCCCTCAGTGAGGGGGCCAAGGCCTCTGTTGGTAGATTTGCTTACAAATTGCTGAATCGCAGGGGCTTTTTGAAAAGCAGAACAGGGCGGAGGTTTACCTCCGCCCTGTATGTTATACTCTCAGCTTTTTCCGGCGGCGGACCCAGGGGTCCTCCCGGTCCCAAGTGTCGTCCTCGTAACGGTAGGGAGGACGGACACGGCCGAATTCCGCGTCATAGCGGGCGTTGTATTCCGCCAGGATCTGGTGGATATAGTCCGTATCGTAGAATTCGGTCTTGTTCTGGCCGGGGAAATTGCACCGGATGCGGGTGGTGACCTGGTCGGCGTTGAAGCGGATCAGCTCCTCAACGTAGTAGACCTCCCAGAAATGACCATCCAGCACATTTTTGAGCTCGATCTCCAGCCGGGCCAGATCCTCCGGGGACATCAGCTCCAGGAAGCTGCCGATCAGCTGCCCGGCGGCGTCGGTGAAACAGGCGTAAAGCTTTCCCTCCTCGGGATCAGCGGAAAACCAGTAGGACATGGTTTTTTCCTCCTTGATATGTTGCGTTTTCATTAGAATAACATAAAAGCCAGATTGTTTCAACCGAAAAGATGCCAAACCCCCGCTTGCTTCCGGGCAAGCGGGGGTCATTCCGGTTTTTACATGGAGGTGATATAGCGCATGAGGATGGTTGCGACCTGAGCACGGGTGGCATTTCCCTGGGGAGTAAGATAGACGGTGCTTCCGGCGCCCTGAATGCCGTTGATCAGGCCCTCGGCCACGGCCCACTGCATGGAGCCGTATGCCCAGCTGCTGACAGAGGAACCGTCGGCATATCCGCTGAAGCTGCCGCGGGCGGAGTTATCCCGGCCGATGCAGGCACTGTAGCGGAAAAGGATCAGGGAGAGCTGCTCTCTGGTGATCTTGTCGTTGGGCGCGAATTTGCCGCTTCCCACACCTTCAACGATGCCGTATTTCGCGGCCCAGGCGACAGCCTGCGTATACCAGGTGCCATTGGGGACGTCGGAGAACGTGTTGGAGCCCTCCTGGGGAGAGCCTTCATAGCGCCACAGGACTGTGACCAGCATGGCCCGGGTCATGGCGGTGTCCGGCTCGAAGGTGGTGGCGCTGGTTCCCTGGAACAGGCCGTTGCTGATACCAAAGTCGATGCCGCTGTGGGACCAGTCTCCGGGGGCGGCTACATCGGCAAAGGCCTTGCTGGGGCAGGAATTGCCGCCGTCGCAGATGCCGGTAGCGGGAATGGCTTCTGTCTCGGTAGCGGTGCAGCGGCTGCAGGAATAAGTCTTTACGCCTGCGGTGGTGGCGGTGGGCTGCTTGGTGACGGTGCCGGAATCCCAGTTATGGCCCAGTGCGGGGACGGTCGTTGCGGGGGTGATGGTGGAATTGCAGACGGAGCAGTAGGTGCCGCCGGTGCTGCCTGCGGAGGTGCAGGTAGCCCCGATCTCCTCAAAAGCGGCAATGGTATGGGTGGCGCAGGGGTCGGTGGTGAAGCTGCCGATGTCAGAGGTATAGCAGGTGCCGTTGAAATAAACGTGGAATTGGTAGGTATAGTAGCTGTTGGGTGTCAGGACCGCGCCGGTTTCCGCGGTCAGATTGTACCAGATGACCAGATAGTTGGTGGCGTTGGACGCGGCGGCCTCGGTCTTCTGTGCTACAACGTTGCCGTAGGCATCCCATACCGTGATGCCGGCTTCGCCCCAGGAGCCGCTGTAGGGGGCGTTGGCCTTGATGTACAGGTAAGCGTCCGTCTGGGAGGGGTCAGAAAGGCTGTCGGTCCAGGTGATGGAGGAGGCAGTGGTGGTATCCAGCGCGTAGGGGGCGACACAGACCCTGACCGGGGTGATATCGCCCTTGTAGATCACATTGCCCCAACGGATCTGGCAGGGCGCGCCGTAGATGTTGCATTCGGCAACAGTGATCGCGTTGCCGCTGACACCGGTCACAAATACCCAGTGTCCATAGGTGGCATCGGCGTTGCCGCCGGTGTAGTGAAGCACGTCACCGGGCTTCAGAGAACTCCACATATAGCTGCTGGCGCTGTCGTAGGTGTAGTTCGTCCAGTTGGTGGCATAGGAGCCGTAGGCGTCGTAGGCCAGCTTTCTGGCAAAGCCGCAGCACTGCATACCGCCATTGAAAACGTTGCAGTCGGCATATCCAACGGGGGCATTGGCGTTATGGCTGTAGCAGGCGCTCCAGGTATAGCCGTCCGGATTGTTGCAGGAGCCGATGTGCTCATAGCCGCTGTAGCTATGGCCGCTGGCGGCATAGTGGTTCCAGTAGGCCCCATTGGGGAATTTCTCCTGGAGCTGGCTGAGCGTGAGAGTAGCGGCCTTGACCGTTGTGACCGGCATCAGTGCGAGCAGCAGGCACAGGGTCAACAGCAGACTTGCGATCCGCAGTGGTGTACGTTTCATAGTGTCGTTCCTCCAATGAATTGAGATATTTATAATTATACAGGAGAAACTGTGTTCTATCAAGGGAGAAAACGTGAAATAGCAGTACATTTTTCTTAAAAATCCCCGGTCCATCACAAACCGGGGCGTATCAGCGCATCAAATAGTATTCATTTTATTCTAGAGACGTCCTCCAGCAAAACCCGCATGGTGCCGCCGCAGACCATGCCCTCGCTTTCGGCGACCTCGTTGGTCATGTCGACCTCCACCAGGCAGGAGCCGCCGGTGCCCATAAGCTTCCGGGCCCGGGACATCACCGCCGCTTCGCTGCAGCCGCCGCCGATGGTGCCGTAGCCCCGGCCCAGATAGTCGATGCCCATGATGGCGCCGGATTTGACGGGGGTGGACCCGGTGGACGAGAGGACCAGCGCGCAGGCCTTGGGCCCGGTGCTTTCGGCCAGGAAACGGAGCATGGTGTAGTCCGTATTGGTCTGGTCCAGGGTGATGTCCCGGTCCTTTCGGACGTACGCGCGGCGGTGGGCCACCAGCTCCGCGCAGATGGACACGGCAATCTCGGCGGGGGTCTGGGCGTTGATGGCCAGACCGATGGGGGCGTGGATGCGGGCCAGCTTTTCGGCGTCGAAGCCCTCCTCCGCCAGCAGGTCCAGCAGTCCCTTCACCCGCCGCCGGGAGCCGATCATGCCAAGATAGGTGGGAAACGTCCCGGACAGGAGCTGCCGCAGGCACTCGCCGTCCCACCGGTGCCCCCGGGTGATGACGCAGACATAATCCCCGGCGCGGACCTGAAGCCCGGCGATGGCCTTCCCGAAGGAATTGCAGACCACCTGGGCGGCCCGGGGGAAACGCTCGGAATTGGCGAAGGTGATCCGGTCGTCCACGACAGTCACGGCGAAATCCAGCATGGCCGCCATGGCGCAGAGGGGCTGGGCGATGTGGCCGCCGCCCAGCAGGATCAGCCGGTTTTCCGGCAGAAATACACGGGTGTAGGACCGGCCCTCCAGGGTCCTGGTAAGCCGCGGCGTCTCGCCCCGGCTCAGGCCGTCCAGAATTTCCTGAAAATCCAAATTCGTCATGGTGTTCCTCCGTATATCAAAATGAGGGCTGCCACGGTACGCGGCAGCCCTCGGGGTGTCGGCAATGCCGTCAGGCAGTGCCCAGTCGTATCAGTCCGCGAACAGCGGGGTGGAGAGATAGCGGTCGCCGGTGTCCGGCAGCAGGGCGACGATGGTCTTGCCCTTGTTCTCCGGCCGCTTGGCCAGCTCGATAGCGGCCCAAAGGGCAGCGCCGGAGGAGATGCCCACCAGAACGCCCTCGGACTTGCCGATCTTCCGGCCTGCGGCGAAGGCATCCTCGTTTTCCACGGCGATGACCTCGTCATAGACGCCGGTATTCAGCACTTCGGGCACGAAGCCCGCGCCGATGCCCTGGATCTTGTGGGCGCCGGGGGTGCCCTTGCTCAGGACAGGGGAGGAGGCGGGCTCAACGGCCACCACCCGCACGGCGGGATTCTGGCCCTTCAGATATTCGCCCACGCCGGTGATCGTGCCGCCGGTGCCGACGCCGGCCACGAAGATATCCACCTGGCCGTCAGTATCCGCCCAGATCTCGGGGCCGGTGGTGGCCCGGTGGACGGCGGGGTTGGCAGGATTCACGAACTGGCCGGGGATGAAGCCGCCGGGGATCTCCTTGGCCAGCTCCTCCGCCTTGGCGATGGCGCCCTTCATGCCCTTGGAGCCTTCTGTCAGGACCAGCTCCGCGCCGTAGGCCTTCATCAGCTGGCGGCGCTCCACGCTCATGGTCTCGGGCATGACGATGATGATGCGGTAGCCCCGGGCGGCGGCCACGGAGGCCAGGCCGATGCCGGTGTTGCCGGAGGTGGGCTCGATGATGACGCTGCCGGGCTTCAGAAGGCCCTTCTCTTCGGCGTCGTCGATCATGGCCTTGGCGATGCGGTCCTTGACGGAGCCCGCGGGGTTCAGGTATTCCAGCTTGGCCAGGACTTTGGCTTCCAGGCCCAGCTCCTTCTCCAGGTGGACCAGCTCCAGCAAGGGGGTCTTACCGATCAGCTGATCGGCGGATGTATAGATCTTACTCATGATTAATTCCTACCTTTCCGCTAGGGTTATATGGATTATATTACGTCGGGAGGGATTTGTCAAGAGCTTTCCGGCGAAAAAATTTGTTGATTCCCTATAAACCTTGCTGTATAATAGGATTATACAGACAGGAGGGATAGGGTATGCTGATTTCCACAAAGGGCCGCTACGCGCTGCGGGTGATGATCGATCTGGCGGAGCACCGGACGGAGGATTTTATTTCGCTGAAGGGCATCGCCCAGCGGCAGGAGATCTCGGAGAAGTATCTGGAGAGCATCATCCGGATGCTGGTGAAGGCCCGGGTGCTGGAAAGCCTGCGGGGCAAGGGCGGCGGCTATAAGCTGCGCAAGCCGCCGGAGGCCTATACGGTGGGCAGCATCCTGTACCTGACGGAGGAATCCCTGGCGCCCGTTGCCTGCCTGGAGGAGGGGGCGGATGCCTGCGCCAAAGCGGCGAAATGCCGGACCCTACCGCTGTGGCAGGGCCTGGATAAGGTCATCCGGGAGTATCTGGAAAGCGTCACCATCGCGGACCTGATGGAACGGGGCACCGCGGGAGATGACTATGTGATTTGAAGACAAAAAGTCCGCTCTTTCGAGCGGACTTTTTGCTGCGGTCATCTGACCGCGGCGAAGCCCTTTTCCAGGTCGGCGATGATATCGTCGATGTGCTCCGTGCCGATGGACAGTCGGATGGTATTGGGCTTGATGCCCTGGTCCAGCAGCTCCTCGGCGGTCAGCTGGGAATGGGTGGTGGTGGCGGGATGGATGACCAGGCTCTTCACGTCGGCCACGTTGGCCAGCAGAGAGAAGATTTCCAGGCTGTCGATGAACTTGTGGGCCTCCTCCTGGCCGCCCTTGATCTCGAAGGTGAAGATGGAAGCGCCGCCGTTGGGGAAGTACTTCTCATACAGGGCGTGGTCGGGATGATCGGGCAGGCTGGGATGATTCACATGCTCCACCTGGGGATGGTTTGCCAGGAACTCGACGACCTTCTTGGTGTTTTCCGCGTGGCGGTCTAAGCGCAGGGACAGGGTCTCCACGCCCTGCAGCAGCAGGAAGGCGTTGAAGGGGGAGATGGCGGCGCCGGTGTCCCGCAGCAGGATGGCCCGGACGTAGGTGACAAAAGCGGCGGGGCCCGCGGCATCCACGAAGGAGACGCCGTGGTAGCTGGGATTCGCTTCGGCAATGGGGGCGTACTTGCCGCTGGCCTTCCAGTCGAACTTGCCGGAGTCCACGATGATGCCGCCCAGGGTGGTGCCGTGGCCGCCGATGAACTTGGTGGCGGAGTGGACCACGATATCCGCGCCGTGCTCGATGGGGCGGATCAGATAGGGGGTGCCGAAGGTATTGTCGATGACCAGGGGCAGGCCGTGCTTATGGGCGATGGCCGCGATGGCGTCGATGTCGGGAATATCGGAGTTGGGGTTGCCCAGAGTCTCCAGATAGACGGCCTTGGTGTTGTCCCGGATGGCGTTTTCCAGTTCTGACAGATCATGGGCGTCCACGAAGGTGGTGGACACGCCGAACTGGGGCAGGGTGTGGGCCAGCAGGTTATAGCTGCCGCCGTAAATGGTCTTCTGGGCCACGATATGGTCGCCGGCCTGGGCCAGGGCCTGGATGGTGTAGGTGATGGCCGCGGCGCCGGAGGCCAGGGCCAAGGCTGCCACGCCGCCTTCCAGTGCGGCGATGCGCTTTTCCAGCACATCCTGGGTGGAGTTGGTCAGCCGGCCGTAGATATTGCCGGCGTCCGCCAGACCGAAGCGGGCCGCCGCATGGGCGGAGTTGCGGAACACATAGGAAGTGGTCTGGTAAATGGGGACGGCGCGGGAATCGGTGGCGGGATCAGGCTGCTCCTGACCGACGTGGAGCTGCAGAGTTTCAAATTTATAGTTAGACATAATCGTTACCTCTTTCATATTTTGTGATATTTTGGAAACAAAAAAGCCCGGGAAGGCGAACATACTCCCGGACGGCATATGGCGAAAGAGGTTCCCTCAGCGAAGCGGAACCATGGGCGCGAGAGCGCACCCGGCCATACACTCAGCCCGGGAGCCGCGCATTCGTCCAAAGCGAAAGTTTCTTCGCAGAAGTTCCACAAAAACGTTCTTCATACCGGTTCTCACTCCTTGTCTGGATAAAACCTACTGTACCAGTTGGTTTGTAGGGATTATAACGGAAGAGGAAGGATTTGTCAATAGGTTTCGGAAATAAATTCCTACAAAACCACTTGCTTGATTACTTTGAAAACGAAAAAGAAGGCGTACTGCCCGGATGGACAGTACGCCTGTTTTGTATGATGGGGTATATCTTAGCCCTTAATCGCAGCCTGTCCTGCATTGCAGACAGGTAGGCATTTTTATCCGCAGCAGCGCGGCATAGGGTTGGGTACTCTATAACCGCGCCGAAGGCAAGAGGGGAGCAAGTCCCCTCCGTTGCGAAAGAAACGACAGCTTTGTTCTTTCTGCCTTCTACGGTCATTCCAACATGGGTAGTCTGATTGCCGTCCAGATTCAGATGCCACTGGAAGTTGGTCTTGCCTTCGGGTACGATCTGAGCAACAAATTTGCGGATCAAATCCGGGCTGGGCGTGGGCTGGCTCAAGTCCAGGATTTCTTCCAGTGCGGTCTGAATCTTGCCCCACTCCGGCTGATCCATCTCGATGACGGGATTGTAGGCCTTGGAGTCGTATTCCGCTTGCAGCTCCTGCAATTCCTTGTCCAGTTTCTTCCGCTGATCCAGAAACTCTTGCTTGGTGATTTCTCCATCTGTCCGCATTTCCAGAAGCATTTCCTTCTTGAATTTGATGCGTTCCATCTTACCTACTATATTGGATAGGGTGACTCCCTGGGGTCTTGCTGTCTGCAGACACTTCCGAATCATATCGCAGGTGTGGTCAATCAGATCCCGCTTATCCTGGAATACCAGCTCGAGGATCTTCTTGCCCATCAGCTCCAGCTTCCAGTCTGCAATCATGGGCTGATCGCAGTACCTTGTTTTCGCAAGCGATTGAGGGGAACGATAAGTTAATCGAAGCGTTGACAGCAAATGCCGAGCGCCGCAAGCAATCCATCATGGATAGCCCTGTGGTGGGCAAGGTTATTGAAACAGCCGCAGGCAATCTTGGC
>JAFUMG010000075.1 GCA_017473225.1 Oscillospiraceae bacterium
CAGTACGAATTCGCCGAAATGTTGGTGGTTATTCCAGACTTCTGCTGCACAATCCCCCAGTCTCGGCTATCGCCGAGCCAGCCCCCTTTACACAAGGGGGCCTTTGGGTGCGGCAGACAACTGACAGATAAACTACAATTTTCAGATAACGCTGGCTTTTTTTATCCATTTATCGTATGATAAGGAAAAGACGCAAAGGAGAGAGAACTATGGAACAGACACAGCGCTGGGTCAGCGTTTGGGGCAACGCGGTGAGTGTGGCGGAGAACCGGCCGGAGCGGTACGCAAAGGATATCACCATCCGTTATCCCATCCACGTCCCCTTCGGGGGCACCGGCGTCCGGCTGACATTTGACAATTACTGCGGCACCGAAGCCGTCACGCTGAATAAGGTCACCGTCTTTTATGGCGGCAAATTCTACACCGCCACCCTGGATGGACAGCGGGAAATGAAGATCCCCGCCGGGGAAAAAATCGTGACAGATCCCCTGTCCGTGGCATTGCGGGAGGGCGAGATCCTGCAGGTCAGCTTCTATTTGAAGGACTTTACCCTGATGCGTTCCGTGGTCTATGCCTGCGGCCCTCTGTCCGAAGGCCTGTACGCCAACGGCGACGAGACGGAAAACGCCCACATCGGCATCAATAACTCCCGGACAACCCATCTGTTCTATTTCCTCAGCAATGTGTCGGTCCTGACGGACCGGTGTAACCGGGCCATCGTCTGCTACGGCGATTCCATCACCGCCCAGGACTGGCCCGATGATCTGGCCCTGCGGTGCTTCCGGGAGGGCTACCACAAAACCGCCATCATCCGCCGGGCCACCTCAGGCTCCCGGATCCTGCGGGAATACCACTGCCTGACCTACGAATCCTACGGCCTATCCGGCGAGCACCGCTTTGCCCACGAGGTGCCCACCGACGGCGCCGACGCCGTCATCATTCAGCAGGGCATCAACGACATCATCCACCCCGTGGGGGCCCGGGTGAATATTTTCCGCCCCATGAAGGACCTGCCCACCGTGGAGGAGCTGATCGAAGGTCTGAAGGCCTACATCGCCCAGGCACGTTCCTTCGGCTACAGAGTCTATGTGGGCACCCTGCTGCCCATGGGCGGCTGGCGCACCGACGCCCCCTTCCGGCAGGAAATGCGCCGTATCTACAACGACTTCATCCGCACCACGGATCTGATCGACGGCTGCATCGATTTTGACCGGGCCCTCCGGGACCCGGAGCGGCCGGACCACTTCCTGCCGGAATATGATTCCGGGGATCATCTGCATCCCAGCAAGGCCGGCTATCAGCGGATGGCAATGGAGATCCCGGCAGAACTGCTGAGGTGATTCCAGGCCGCTATCCGGGAGATTTTTCACAGATCTCCCGCTGGGTCCCGATGGTCAGCAGGGTATCTCCCAGCTGGGTGAAAATCACCCCCAGCAGATTCACCTCATCCGTACTCCGCCCCCAGGCCAGAGAATTCGCCAGTGCCGTAATGGCCGCCGTCAGCTCGCACGCGTTCATGACACTCACCTCCCGGCCATTCTATGCGGAAACGACAAAAAACGCCGCCCACGAGGGCGGCGTCAGTTTGTTAGGGTGGTGGTAATTGTAGTTTGTCGTACTTTTAGCGGCGAAGCCGCATACCTTCCCCCGGGGGGAAGGTGGCCGAGCGAAGCGAGGTCGGATGAGGAATGGCGTGCACTTAAGCATAGAAAAAGCCTGATACAGATGCGAAAACGTAAGTTTTCCGCCCGCATTCCTCATC
>JAFUMG010000027.1 GCA_017473225.1 Oscillospiraceae bacterium
AGCTCCTGAGCATTCCGTAGATGATCTCTATTCTGATGACATTTACGAAGAGCCTTCTTATTTGGCTGAGTTTGAATTCCTTCTGGAGTTTGATCCCAAATTCACTGCTTCAGGTAAGATTTTCCCCGTCAACCAGACAGTCATTCTGGAAGGGCAGGCCATTACCATCACCGATAAAGGAATCAACCGCCGCAGGGTAAAGATTCCACTTGTTAACTTGAAAATAATAACCACCAACCCGCAATGAGATCAGCTCGGGCTGGTGGCTTTTTCATATCCATTTGAAAACCAATAAATGAAAAGGAGAAGTGATGATGGAATCTGTAATATATATGAGCATCAGGGAGACGGCGAAGAAAACTGGTTTGGCCGAATCCTTTATACGTGCGGCCGTGAAAGAGAATAAAGTTCCTGGTTTTTATTCCGGGAAGAAGTTCCTTGTGAATGTACCTCGTTTTTTGGCGACACTTGAGGAGGTCAAAGACCCAAAAGTTGATGAAAAATGAACGATTGTGATTACTAGAGATAGGTAGAAAAAGGATTAATAGAACTCCTTGCCTGACTCTCGAATAATTATCTTTACATCACTACCGAGTATATTGGCAATACGGACAACTTCGTCAAAAGAAAAAGTATCCCGATAAAGTTTGTTGCTCATAGATTGTGGTTGAACGCCCAACTCTGACGCTAACTGTCCAACAGAAACATTTTGCTCGAACATAAGTTGCTTAATAATTTTTGCTGCTCCCATATATCTCCCTCACATAATAGAATAGAGATATTATAATCGAAACAGCAATAAAATGTCAATATGCGAGATAAAATAATTAAGATTGAGTATATAAGGCATTGACAATATACCCTTACATGATTATAATATAACCACACAACGGATAATATCTTATTAGAAAGGAGATAGTTATGCCTAGTATCACAGAAAGAATACTCAAAGATGGGAGCCGTGTGTATGAGATCCGTGTGGCTAGAGGACGGGATCCTGTTACCGGAAAACCATTAACGCCTTATACAACACGATATAAACCGCCAGAGGGCTGGTCTGCTAATAAAGCAATGAAGCGCGCTCAGGTCGAGGCCGCTGCTTTTGAGGCACGATGTCAAGCCGGCGAAGTAATGACAAAGGCAGAAAGAAAAGCCTTTGAATTGGAGCAAATTCGGATTGCTGAACAAGCGAAGCGAGAAGAATCATTAAAGCTCACATTTTCCGGGTATGTAGAACTCTTTATGAAAGAATCTGAATTAACACGAAGTGACGGAACATTGACGAACTACCGTACTGTTTTTCGCAGAGCAAAACCTATTCTTGGTGACTATAAGATGACGGAAATCACTCCAATAATTATGCGTACATATATTACGGAGTTGCAGTCAAAAGGGGTAAGTGAACGAAATGGAGCACCACTTTCCTATAATACCGTTGCAAAGCATTATAATGTACTTCACACCTTGTTCGAAGCTGCAGTAACAGATGAGATCATTGATTATTCACCAATGCAGAGGATGAAGAAACCCAAACCTAAAAAGGATGAAATCAAGACGGATTCAAAAGCCTTAACTCTGGAGCAATCAAAGCGACTTATTGAGTGCCTCAAAGCTGAACCCTTGATGTGGCGTGCGTTAGTGATGCTGCTACTTGACAGTGGATGCAGAAGAGGGGAGGCTGTTGCTTTACGTTGGGAAAATGTGAATCTGAAATCAGGCTATACAGAGATAAAGGGGAATGCGCAATATACCGTTGAAAAGGGTAAATATATCACCACTCCGAAAAGCGGAAAGGGAAGACTGGTTATCCTTAATCAGCCGATTCTTGATTTACTCAAGGAGTGGAAGAGAGAGCAGACAAAATGGCTTTTTTCGATGGGCCTTCCCCATACGGGTTTTATATTTACGCAGGATGATGGAGAAATGCTTAACCCGAACGCACCAACCAAATATCTAAGTAAATTTGGAAAGCGCTATAATTTCCCTGGCCTACATCCACATACACTAAGGCATACTATGGCAACAGTAAGTATCGCCAACGGTGCTGATGTTGTGAGTGTAAGCAAGAAACTTGGTCATGCTGCTCCATCAATAACCTTAAATATCTATAGTCATGCTAACCAGGAAGCACAACTAAGAGCAAACAAGACACTGGAATCGGCACTGTATAAGAAAGCATAAATATAAATTGCTCGGATCTATTTGAGCAGAGTTCAATGATGGTGTTCTGAAAAAGCTTTATGTAAATGGAAGAGAAAGAACTAATCCAAATTCTTGTGTTGGTTTTTTGTTGGTTTTTTGGTTTGAATCAAAAACCAGAAATAATATAAATATTCTAAAATGTTTAAAAAAGAGCCCCTATCCAGGAGTAAATCCCAGATAGGGGCTTGGTTTAGTTAGCTATGAAATGTAAGGATTAGTCCTTGTACATCTCGACCAGCTTCTTCAGGTGCTCCCAGCGCTCCTTAGCGGCAGCCTCGTTCTTGGCGAACAGAGTGGTAGCGCGCTCGGGGAACTCGCGGGTCAGACGGGAGTAGCGGGCCTCGTTCATCAGGAAGTCCTGATAGCCGTCCTTGGGATCCTTGGAATCCAGCTGGAACTTGCCGGTCTCCTTGGAGGGATCGAAGCGGAACAGGTTCCAGTAGCCGCACTCGACAGCCTTCTTCATCTCCTGCTGGCAGTTCATCATGCCGCCCTTGATGGAGTGCATCTCACAGGGAGCGTAGCCGATGATCAGGGAAGGACCGTTGTAAGCCTCAGCCTCGGTGATGGCCTTGATGGTCTGAGCGGGGTTGGCGCCCATGGCGATCTGAGCAACGTAGACATAGCCGTAGCTCATGGCGATCTCGGACAGGGACTTCTTCTTGGTCTCCTTACCGGAAGCAGCGAACTGAGCAACCTGGCCGATGTTGGAAGCCTTGGAAGCCTGGCCGCCGGTGTTGGAGTAAACCTCGGTATCGAAGACGAAGATGTTGACATCCTTGTTGGAAGCCAGGACATGGTCCACGCCGCCGAAGCCGATGTCGTATGCCCAGCCGTCGCCGCCGAAGATCCACACGGACTTCTTGGACAGGTATTCCTTCTTGGACAGGATGTCCTTCACGGTGTCGCAGCAGACATGAGCTTCCAGGTTCTCGATCAGAGCCTTGGTAGCGGCCTTGTTGGCCTCGCCGTCGTTGTAGGTGTCCAGCCACTTCTGGCAGGCAGCCTTGCGGGCATCGTCAACGGTGTTCTCCATGACGGTCTTGACCTTGCCGGCCAGGGACTCACGGATGACAGCCTGTGCGGTGTACATACCCAGGCCGTGCTCAGCGTTGTCCTCGAACAGGGAGTTTGCCCATGCGGGACCGTGACCCTCAGCGTTGACGCAGTAGGGAGAGGTAGCGGCGGGACCGCCCCAGATGGAGGAACAGCCGGTAGCGTTGGAGATGTACATACGGTCGCCAAACAGCTGAGTGATCAGGCGAGCGTAAGAGGTCTCGGCACAGCCGGCGCAGGAGCCGGAGAACTCCAGCAGAGGCTTGTGGAACTGAGAGCCCTTGACAGTGTTATCCTGCATGTCGGCCTTCTCAGCGACCTTGGAGACCATGTAGCCCCAGACGTCCTGCTGAGCCAGCTGAGATTCCTGAGGAACCATCTTGATGGCGTTGGTGGGGCAGACGCCGACACAGACGCCGCAGCCCATGCAGTCCAGAGGAGACACGGCCATGGTGTAGGAGTACTTGCCCTTGCCCTTGCCGGCCTTGACAGGCACGATCTTGGCAGCCTCGGGAGCGGCAGCAGCCTCAGCCTCGGTCAGAGCGTAGGGACGGATGGTGGCATGGGGGCAGACATAGGCACAGTTGTTGCACTGGATGCACTTGGTCTGATCCCACTCGGGAACGGTGACAGCGACACCGCGCTTCTCGTAAGCGGCAGCGCCCAGGGGGAACTGGCCGTCAGCCAGATCGCCGAAAGCGGAGACGGGCAGGCTGTAGCCGTCCATCTTGCCGACGGGCTGCAGGATGCTCTTGACGACCTTAACGGTGTCAGCGGGGCCTTCCAGCTCGTTGTCAACAACGACAGCCTCGGCGTTGGCCCAGGAAGCGGGAACATCGATCTTGACGTAAGCGGTAGCGCCGGCGTCGATGGCGTTCCAGTTCTTCTCAACGACGTCGCGGCCCTTCTTCAGGTAGGAGTGCTCAGCGGCGTCCTTCATGTACTTGATGGCGTCCTCAGCGGGCATGACCTTTGCCAGGGAGAAGAAGGCGGACTGCAGGATGGTGTTGGTGCGCTTGCCCATGCCAACCTTGACAGCCAGGTCGATGGCGTTGATGGTGTACAGCTGGATGTTGTTCTCAGCGATGTAGCGCTTGGAAGCGGCATCCAGATGATGCTCCAGCTCCTCCAGGTTCCACTGGCAGTTGATCAGGAACACGCCGCCGGGCTTGACGTCCTGGACGATCTTGAAGCCCTTGGTGATGTAGGAGGGGTTGTGGCAGGCCACGAAGTCAGCCTTGTTGATGTAGTAGGGAGACTTGATGGCGTTGTCGCCGAAGCGCAGGTGGGAAACAGTGACGCCGCCGGTCTTCTTGGAGTCGTACTGGAAGTAAGCCTGTACGTACTTGTCGGTGTGGTCGCCGATGATCTTGATGGAGTTCTTGTTCGCGCCGACGGTGCCGTCGCCGCCCAGACCCCAGAACTTGCACTCGATGGTGCCTTCTGCGGCGGTGTTGGGGGAGACCTTCTCGTCCAGGGACAGGTAGGTCACGTCGTCAACGATGCCAACGGTGAACTCTTCCTTGGGCTCTTCCTTAGCCAGCTCTTCGTAAACCGCGAAGAAGGAGGAAGGAGTGGTGTCCTTGGAACCCAGGCCGTAACGGCCGCCGATGATCTTGACGTTGTTGCAGCCGCACTTTGCCAGAGCCATGACGACATCCTGGTACAGGGGCTCGCCCTGAGAGCCGGGCTCCTTGGTACGGTCCAGAACAGCGATGCTCTTGACGGTATCGGGGATGGCTTCCAGGAACTTGTCGGCACGCCAGGGACGGAACAGGCGGACCTTGACCAGGCCGACCTTCTCGCCGTGAGCGTTCAGGTAGTCGATGACTTCCTCGATGACGTCACAGACAGAGCCCATGGCAACGATGACGCGGTCAGCGTCGGGAGCGCCGTAGTAGTTGAACAGCTGATAGTTGGTGCCCAGCTTCTCGTTGACCTTGGCCATGTACTTCTCGACCACTGCGGGCAGAGCCTGGTAGTACTTGTTGCAGGCCTCACGGTGCTGGAAGAAGATGTCGTCGTTCTCGTGAGAGCCGCGCATTGCGGGGCGCTCGGGGTTCAGGGAGTGCTTGCGGAAAGCTTCCACAGCATCCATGTTGACCATTTCCTTCAGGTCCTCGTAGTCCCAGATCGCGACCTTCTGGATCTCGTGGGAGGTACGGAAACCGTCGAAGAAGTTGATGAAGGGAACGCGGCCTTCGATGGCAGCCAGGTGAGCGACGGCGCCCAGGTCCATAACTTCCTGAACGTTGGTCTCACACAGCATGGCGAAACCGGTCTGACGGCAGGCGTAGACGTCGGAGTGGTCACCGAAGATGTTCAGTGCCTGGGAAGCGACGCAGCGGGCGGAGACGTGGAAGACAGAGGGCAGCAGCTCGCCGGCGATCTTGTACATATTGGGGATCATCAGCAGCAGACCCTGGGATGCGGTGTAGGTGGTGGTCAGAGCACCGGCGGCCAGAGAGCCGTGAACGGTACCCGCGGCACCTGCCTCAGACTGCATCTCAACGACCTTCACAGTGTCGCCAAAGATGTTCTTGCGGCCGGCAGCGGCCCACTGGTCAACGTTGTCGGCCATGGGGCTGGAGGGGGTGATGGGGTAGATGCCAGCGACCTCGGTAAAGGCGTAGCTGACGTGGGCGGCAGCGGTGTTGCCGTCCATGGTTTTAAATTTTCTAGCCAAAATGAAATACCTCCTAAAGTATTACAAATTTTGTCGCGTATATCATAACACTTTCTGACCCGTTTGTAAAGCAGTTATATGACCGGTTATACGAAAAAAACTTTTTCTTCGGTTCGGAAAATGGCAAAATGTACATGTAGCAGAGAAATATGTATGCGCGGCGGAGAAATTAAAAAAGGAATTGCGTTTTTCGTTCAAATGGAGTATGATGAATAAAAAGAGGAAAAGAGGAGTGTGCCCATGATCTGCAGCGTCCGCACGCTGGGTGTGACCGGGATCCGGGGAAGCGGCATTCTTGCCGAATGCTATATTTCCTCCGGACTGCCGGGGTTTGATATCGTCGGCCTTCCCGACGCCGCGGTGAAGGAGGCCCGGGAGCGGGTCCGGGCCGCGGCCAAGAGCAGCGGCATGTCCTTTCCCGTCAGCCGTATCACCGTCAATCTGGCGCCTGCCAATCTGAAGAAGGCCGGCTCCCACTATGACCTGCCGATCCTTCTGAGCATCCTTGCCGCTTCCGGCTCTGTCCGGCGTCCCAGGTCTGACAGCGCCTTCATCGGCGAGGTCAGTCTGGATGGACAGCTGCGGCCGGTCACCGGTGTGCTGCCCATGGCCCTGGCCGCCAAGCGGGAGGGGATCAAGGCCCTTTTCGTCCCGGCGGAGAACTCGGCGGAGGCGACGCTGGCCCGTGGGCCCGTGGTTTACGGCATCCGCAATGTGAAGCAATTGGCCGAAGCCCTGAACGGCGAGACCGTTCTGAACCCGGAGCCCCTCTGGGAGCCCCGGCAGAGCGGCGAAGCCTGCCTGGATTTCAAGGATGTGCTGGGCCAGGAGAATGTCAAGCGCGCTCTTGAGGTTGCTGCTGCCGGCAGCCATAATGTGCTGCTCATCGGCCCGCCGGGCTCCGGCAAGAGTATGCTCAGCAAGCGCCTGCCCTCCATCCTTCCCGAAATGACCTGGGAGGAATCCCTGGAGGTCAGCCAGATCTATTCCGTCATGGGAATGCTGACGCCGAAGGAGCCGCTGGTGACCAGAAGGCCCTTCCGTTCGCCCCATCATACCATTTCCAATGCCGGACTTGCCGGCGGCGGCACCAATCCCCGGCCCGGCGAGATATCCATGGCCCATCAGGGCGTACTGTTTCTGGACGAGCTGCCGGAATTCCGGAAGGATACCTTAGATATGATGCGCCAGCCCCTGGAAGACGGGCAGGTGACTATTTCGAGAGTATCCGGCGCGGTGACGTATCCGGCGGAATTTATGCTGGTGTGCGCCATGAACCCCTGCAAATGCGGCTGGTATGGCGATCCCTCGGGACGGTGCAAATGCACGGACCGGGCGGTGATGGATTACCGGGGCAGGATCTCCGGCCCCCTGCTGGACCGGATCGACATCGTTGTGGAGGTCCCCGCGGTGCATTTTGAGGACCTGCGGACCCGGGCGGAAGCGGAAAGCTCCGCCGAGGTCAAGAAGCGGGTGGACGCGGCGAGAAACCGCCAGCATGAACGCTTCGGCGAGGGCAGCTCCATGTGCAACGCCCGGATGGGTCCCGACGAGATGCGCAGGTATTGTGAGCTGGATGAGCCCTCCGCGGCGCTGATGAAGCAGGCTTTTGAAGCCATGGGCCTGACCGCCAGAAGCTACGACCGGATTTTGAAAGTGGCCAGGACCGTTGCCGACCTGGACGGATGTGAAAATATCGAGCCCCAGCACATCGCCGAGGCCATCCAGTACCGGGCTGTGAATTTGGGGAATCGGTAGTTTACGCTGTCATTGCGAGCCAGTGCGCACACTGGCGTGGCAATCCCCTTCGACGAAGGAGCTTGCCCCTGATTATGGAGGTGCGAGACGATGATCCACATATTCAACCGTGAAGAGCTGATCATTACCCAGAAGATGGAGGAAATGGCAAGAGTCCGCGAAATTCTGGAAGCGAACCATATTGAATACAAGCTGAGGACCGAAAACGCAATGGGTTCCGGTCCCATGCCCGGCGGCAGAGCCCGTACCATTCCCATTGGTAACAACAATTCGATGATTCTGTATACCATCTATGTCAAAGACGACGACCTGGAATACGCGACATACCTGATCAAGAAACGATAATAGTTTAGGAGACCATATGAAAGAAATTTTTCTGATGAAGCTGGGCGAGATCGTCCTGAAGGGCGCCAATAAGCGCCAGTTTGAGAGCAAGCTGCGCTCCAATGTGCGCCGCCGGATGAAGCCCTACGGCAATTTCGACGTTTATCTGATGCAGTCCACCGTGTATGTGGAGCCCATGGATGAGGAAGCGGACGTGGATGGCGCCTGGGAGGCCTGCCATTCCATCTTCGGCGTGGTGAGCCTGTGCCGCTGCCGCCCCTGTGAGAAGAATCTGGATGCGATTTACGAAGCCATCGAAGCGTATCTGGGCGACGACCTGGACTGTGCCAAGTCCTTCAAGGTCGAGTCCAAGCGCTCCGATAAGCGGTTCCCCCTGACCAGCATCGGTATTTCCCAGGAAATCGGCGGACGCATCGCCGATGCCCGGCCGGAGCTTCAGGTGGATGTCCACCATCCCGACTATACCGTCTATGTGGAGATCCGGGATCTGGCGGCCTATGTCCATGGCCCCGCGGAGCCCGGCGCCGGCGGCCTGCCCACGGGTGTGGGCGGACGGGCCACGTGCCTGCTGTCCGGCGGCATCGATTCTCCCGTAGCGGCCTATATGATCGGCAAGCGGGGCGTGGAGGTGGAGGCGGTCCATTTCTTCTCCTATCCCTACACCTCCCAGTTGGCTAAGGACAAGGTCCTGGAGCTGGCCCGGCTGGTCACCCGCTACACTGGCCGGATGACCGTCAATGTGGTCTCCTTCACCAAGATCCAGGAGGCCATCCGGGACAACTGCCCCGAGGAATTCTTTACCCTGATCATGCGCCGGTTCATGATGGAGATCTCCCAGCGGATCGCCAAGCAGGACGGCTGCGGCGCGCTGATCACCGGTGAGAATCTGGGCCAGGTTGCCTCCCAGACCATGGAAGCCATGACCGTCACCGGCGCTGTTGTGGATATCCCCATTTTCATGCCCCTGGTCGGCATGGATAAGGAAGAGATCGTCACCATTGCCCGGAAGATCGGCACGATGGAGACCTCCATCCTGCCTTACGAAGACTGCTGCACCGTATTCACGCCCAAGCACCCCAAGACCAAGCCCACTCTGGGTCAGGTCATCAACGCGGAAAGCAAACTGGACCGTCAGGCGCTGATCGAAGAGGCCCTGGCAAGCGTAGAAAAGATTCAGGTGAAGTATCATGATGAACCTCTGTGCTAAAATTGTTGAAAGGCTCCAGGGCAGAACGCTGGTGACGGCGGAAAGCATCACCGGCGGCGGGATCGGCGCGGCATTGACCACCGTTTCCGGCAGCTCTGCCATCTATAAGGGCGGTATCATTTCCTATACCGACTGGGTCAAGAACAATGTCCTGGGCGTCAACGAGAAGCTGCTGGAAGAGGTGGGGGCTGTGTCCGCCACCGTTGCCAAGCAGATGGCCCATGGCGCCCGGCGGGTGCTGGCGGCGGATATCGCCGTGTCCGTCACGGGCCTGGCAGGCCCCCAGGGGGATGCCTTCGGCAATTCCGTAGGCACCGTCTACATCGGCTATGCCGATTCCCGGCGCACCGAAGCCCGGGAGTACCATTTCTCCGGCACCCGGGAGGATATCCGCAGCCAGACCGTCCACGCGGCGCTGGAGCTGGTTTTGGAGTACAATTAACAGAAAAGCGCATAAAAAGCGTGCCTGCGTAAAATGCAGGCACGCTTTTGGTTTATGAAAGGTATGATACCATCGTAGGGGCGAGCATCGCTCGTCCGGCGGGGAAATGTTACGAATTTGCCGGGTGCCCGGCGAAATCTTGACCGGGTACAGCGGACGTGCGATGCACGCCCCTACATACCGGGCGCGGACAGATTTCAGACGTGCCCGCCTTTTAACGTTTGATGGCGTATTCCACAGGCGCGTCCGCGGGGAGGTCCAGATGCTCCGGGTGGGCCAGAAGCTCCTTGACCAGGGCCACGGTGCCGGAGTAGTAGTAGCCGTCGGCGATCCGCTCGTCCAGGGTGATGCCCAGGGGGATGACCTCGTGGAGGTCGCCGTTGCCATCCCGGTCGTATTCCATTTTCATGTACTTCTTGCCCAGGACGATGAAGCAGGAGTTGGTGCCCCAGTTGACCAGATGGTGGTAGCCGCCCTCCAGGCCGATGGAGCCCAGGTTCGTCAGAAAAATGGCGGCGTGGTTGGGGTCGGAGCCGATGAGGGCGTCGGGAGCCCAGCCGTGCTTGTCCAGCCACAGGACGGTGCGGATGATGGTATTGATGAGCCACTGGGGCAGCCTGGTGATGATGTCCATGGCGCCGGAGGAGGTATCCTGGGCGCCGTCCTTCCGGGTCTGGTGGATGACATCCATGATCTTACCGTGGTAGCTGTCCAGGGTCTCCCCGGGGTCGTATTCCAGGAAGGCCAGACCCTCTTCGGAGCGGTCGTCGAACTTTTTCTTCACCACGAAGGCCACCGTGATGTTCTTTCGCTGGTAGACCCGGTTGTTGACGATGAAGCGGTTCATCCGGGGCCGCAGCACGAAGGCCTTGGCGATGGCGGCGCTGATGACGTGGAAATAGGTATACTTATCCTCGGCGCGGCCCTCGTTTTTCTTCGCAAGATAGGCGTCCAGAGGCCGCAGGTCGATATCCACGCTGATGTAGGCCTCGTTATCCGCCCGGTTGGGCATGATGCCGGGCATGATCCGGTTCAGGGGCGGCAGATCCTTCAGCCAGACGCCGTCCTTCCGGTCGCCCCATTTTTTCTTTTTCTGTGACATAAGAAACCTCCGTGACAGGTTTTGATAAGACCATCATAGCAGATTCCGTATATGATTGCAAACAATTCTTTCACTCCCGGCATCTGACAGCATCCGTGCCCGAAAACTGCTAGGATATCCCACAGGGAGGGAAGGATATGAAGCCTTTTTGGAAGGAAGTTTGTTTCGCGGCGGTGATGGGGCTGGTGGTTCCGGCGGTACTGCTGGGGCTGGCGGTGAAGCTCATCGATCTGCCGGAGGAGCAGGAGCTGACCCAGGTGACCGAGAGGACGGACCAGACCGGGCCGGTGGGGGAGACCCAGCCGGCAGCGGACCCGGTGCGGATCGACGTCCTGATGGACGGTACCATTACATCCATGGAGCTGGAAGAGTATCTGGTGGGCGTGGTGCTGGCGGAGATGCCGGTGGATTTTGAGGAGGAAGCCCGGAAGGCCCAGGCGGTGGTGGCCCGGACCTTTACACTGCGGTCCCGGGAGGGAGGAAAGCATGACAACGCCGCGGTGTGCACGGACTCCGGCTGCTGTCAGGCTTACCTGGCCCCAGAGGATTATCTGGCCAGGGGCGGCACCCAGGAGGGGATCGGGAACATGCGCGCCGCGGTGGAAGCCACGGCGGGGGAGGTCCTGACCTACGAGGGGGCGCTGATCGAAGCGACTTATTTTTCCTGCAGCGGCGGCAGCACCGAGGACGCGGTGGCGGTCTGGGGTACCGATGTGCCCTACCTGCGGGCTGTGGACAGCCCCGGGGAGGAGAACGCCGCCCACTATACCGATACCGTGACCTTCACCCGGGCGGAATTCGGGAAGGCTTTGGCTCTGGATCTGACCGGGGAGCCGGAAAGCTGGCTGGGCAGTGTGACTTACACCGCCGGCGGCGGGGTGGACACAATGAAGATCGGCGGCGTCAGCTTCAGCGGCACGACCCTGCGCAGGCTCCTGGGCCTGCGGTCCACGGCCTTCACCATGACGGCGGGGGAGGACTCCATCACCGTCACCACACGGGGTTACGGCCACCGGGTGGGCATGAGCCAGTACGGCGCCGACGCCATGGCCGTGAGCGGCAGCGGCTATGAGGAGATCCTGGCCCATTATTATCAGGGTACTGTGCTGACCCGGTGGGCAGGGTAATATAAACTGGTATTGAAACTATAATTTGACAATTTCCTATCCGTGCGGTAGAATAAACGAAATAATCAGAAAGGGGAAATCGTCATGCCTATTCAGATCCCCAATGACCTGCCTGCCGCCGGTACGCTGCAGCAGGAAAATATCTTTGTCATGACCCAGCACCGGGCCACTACCCAGGACATCCGTCCGCTGGAGATCGTGCTGCTGAACCTGATGCCCACCAAGATCACCACCGAGACCCAGCTGACCCGGCTTCTGGGCAACACGCCCCTGCAGGTAAAGCTGGAGCTGATGCACACCACGTCCCACCAGGCCAAAAACGTTTCCCAGGAGCACCTGCTGACCTTTTACAAGAGCTTTGATGAGCTGAAGGATCGGAAATTCGACGGCATGGTCATTACTGGCGCGCCGGTGGAGCAGATGCCTTTCGAAGAGGTGGATTACTGGGACGAGCTGTGTGAGATCATGGAGTGGAGCAAGACCCATGTCCATTCCACCTTCCACATCTGCTGGGGCGCTCAGGCGGGACTGTACTATCACTACGGCATTCAGAAGCACGACCTGCCCCAAAAGCTCTTCGGCGTCTATCCCCACAAGGCGGATTATAAGCGGGCGATCCTGCTCCGGGGCTTCGACGATACCTTCTATGTGCCCCATTCCCGGCACACCACAGTGCTCCGGGAGGATATCGAGAAGGTGCCCGGGCTGAAGATCCTGGCCTCCTCTGAGGAGGCTGGCGTTTACGCGGTGATGAACAAGGCGGGACACCAGATCTTCGTCACCGGCCACGCCGAGTATGATCCTCTGACGCTGGAAACGGAATATCTGCGGGACAAGAATCTGGGAAAGCCCATTTCCGTCCCGGCCAACTATTATCCCGGTGACGATGAAGCCCGGGACCCCATCGTCCGCTGGCGCGGCCACGCGAATCTTCTGTTCTCCAACTGGCTGAACTATTTCGTCTATCAGACCACGCCGTATGACATCATGTCCATCGGACAGGAGAAGGAAAACTAACAGACAGGGCATCGAAAGATGCCCTGAAATTTTTTGACTGAAAATGTCGATCCGGGGTTGCAATGGGAATGGCGGCGTACTATAATAAACTCAAGTTAGACTAAGCGAACTGATCAACGGAGGTAGAAATATGACCATCGATGATTTGAAGATCGGCGAAAGCGGGACCATTGCCACCGTGGGCGGCGAGGGTCTGCTGCGGCTGCGTTTCCTGGACATGGGCCTGATCCCCGGGACCCGGGTCCTGCTCCAGAAGGTTGCCCCCATGGGCGATCCCATCCAGATCCAGGTCCGGGGCTATGAGCTGACCATCCGGCGGGAAGACGCCCGGAAGATCACACTGAAGGAGGGAGAGGCATGATTTTCGCGTTGGCGGGCAATCAGAACTGCGGCAAGACCACGCTGTTCAACGCCCTTACCGGCTCTAATCAGCATGTCGGCAATTTCCCCGGCGTGACGGTGGACCAGAAGTCCGGCATCATCAAAGGCACCAGCCATGAGGTGGTGGACCTCCCCGGTATCTATTCCATCCGCCCCTACTCCCAGGAGGAGATCGTCACCCGTGACTTTATCCTCAAATCCAAGCCCGATGCCATCATCAACATCGTGGACGCCACCAATATCGAGCGCAACCTCTACCTGACGCTGCAGCTTCTGGCGCTGCAGGTGCCCACGGTCATCGCTCTGAATATGATGGACGAGCTCCGGGGCAACGGCGGCAGCGTGGATGTGAAGAAAATGATGGAGGCCATCGGCGTTCCCGTGGTGCCTATCTCCGCGGTAAAGAATCAGGGCGTGGCGGAGCTGGTGGAGACGCTCCTGGATACCGCTACCCGGAAGGTGCTGCCCAAGGTTCAGGATTTCTGCCCCGATGGCCCGGTCCACCGCTGCATCCACGCGGTGTGCCACATCATCGAGGACCACGCGGAGCGGATCGATGTCTCCCGCCGGTTCTGCGCCATGAAGCTGATCGAGGGAGAGGAAGACTTCTTCGCGATGCTGGAGCTGAGTCAGAACGAGAAGGAGCTGATCGAGCATACCATCATCGAAATGGAGAGCGAGACCGGCCTGGACCGGAACGCGGCGCTGGCGGATATGCGGTATAATTTCATTGAGCGTGTCTGCGCCGACTGCGTGGTGAAGGCCAAGGAAAGCAAGGAGCACCGGCGCAGTATGCGCATCGACAAGGTGCTGACGGACAAGTACCTGGCGATCCCCCTGTTCGTGGCCATCATGGGCGCCGTCTTCTGGCTGACCTTCAATGCCGTGGGCGCCTGGCTGTCGGATCTGATGGCTTACGCGGTGGACGGTCTGACCATGCTGGCGGACCGGCTGCTGACGGCTTACGGCATCAACCCCGTGGTCCACAGCCTGATCATCGACGGCGTGTTCTCCGGCGTCGGCAGTGTGCTGAGCTTCCTGCCGCTGATCGTGACGTTGTTCTTCTTCCTGTCCATTCTGGAGGACTCCGGCTATATGGCCCGTGTGGCCTTCGTCATGGATAAGCTGCTGCGCAAGATCGGCCTGTCCGGCCGGAGCTTTGTGCCCATGCTGATCGGCTTCGGCTGCTCCGTGCCTGCCATTATGGCCACCCGGACCCTGTCCTCCAACCGGGACCGGAAGATGACCATTCTGCTGACGCCCTTCATGAGCTGCTCCGCCAAGATCCCCATCTACACCCTCTTTGCCGCGGCGTTCTTCCCCGGACGGGAGCTGATCGTCATGATCTGCCTGTACTTTGGCGGCATGGTGGTGGGTGTCCTGATGGCGCTGCTGCTGAAGAACTCCGCCTTCCGGGGCGAGCCGGTGCCCTTCGTCATGGAGCTGCCCAACTACCGTCTGCCTTCTCCCAAGAGCGTCCTGCTGCTGATGTGGGAAAAGGCCAAGGATTTCTTGACCCGGGCCTTTACGGTCATCTTCCTGGCGACGGTCATCATCTGGTTCCTGCAGAATTTTGACCTGAAGTTGAACGTGGTGGATGACAGCACCCAGAGCATCCTGGCGTCCATCGGCCGTCTGGTGGCGCCCATCTTCGCGCCCCTGGGCTTCGGCGACTGGCGGATGGTGACGGCGCTGGTCTCCGGCTTTACAGCCAAGGAGGCCGTTGTCAGCACCTTCGGCGTCATCCTGGGCGTCAGCACGGAGCAGCTGGAAATGGCGCTGCACAGCCTGTTTACCCCGGCTTCCGCCGCCTCCTTCCTGACCTTCTGCCTGCTGTATACCCCCTGCATGGCCGCTGTGGCTGCTATGAAACGGGAGCTGAACTCCGGCTGGAAGACCATCCTGGTGATCATCGCGGAATGCGTGGTGGCCTGGCTGGCGGCATTCCTGGTCTATCATGTGGGGCTGATGCTGTTATGACCTGGTTGGACTGGCTGCTGCTGGCCCTGATCGGGGGCTATTGCGTTTACCTTCTGCTGCGGAAAAAGAAAAAGTGCGGCTGCTGCGGAGACTGCTCTGCCTGCGCCGGCTGCGGCAAAAAGAAGGAATGATCCTTTTGGTGATACATATGGTAAAAGAGACCGTTCTTCGGAGCGGTCTCTTCTTGTAAATTTATGTTGCATGATTGACAAAAATATGTTATTATCAACATTACAATTTGTGCAAAACCAAAAGGAGGCGCTGTTATGAACCTGATGATCGACGGCAGAGCCATCGTGGCCAGCCCCGGCCAGTCTCTTCTGGACCTGGTGCGGGCACTGGGCATGGATGAGAAGCGGATGTCCGAACGTCCGCTGGCGGCGAAGATCGCCGGCGAGGTCTTTACCCTGAATTATATCCCCGTCCGGGAGCAGGATATTTCTGCCGAGCGGCCCTCCATGCGCCGGGCCATGGCGGCGTCGGGCGGAGAGATCCGGCTGCTGCGCTACCGGGATAATGCCGGCAAGGAGGCCTATATCCGCACAGCACAGTTTGCCATTTTCCTGGCCCTGCGGCAGCTGTGGCCCGAAGCGGTGACCAAGATGAACTGCACCATAGGCGCCAGCGTGTACATGAAGGTGGAGGGCGCGGCGGACTTTTCCGTGGCGAAGCTGAAGGAGCGGGTGCAGGAACTGGTGCGGGAGGATATTCCGCTGCTGCGGCGTCGGGTGCCGCTTCAGGACGCGCTGGAGCACTTCCGTGCCGACGGCCAGACGGATAAGGCGCGGCTGCTTTCCTGGCGGATCGCGGATTATTTCGACGAATACGCCTACGGCGATTTCGCGGACTACTATTATGGCGAAATGATGCCCTCCACGGGGTATCTGATGGTCTGGGATATCCGGGAGGCGGAGGATGGCTTCCTGTTCGTCTATCCCGACGATAAGGATCCCGATGTGGTCGCCCACTATCTGGATTCTCCCAACTTCTTCAATGTCTTCGCCGAAAGCGAGCGTTGGTGCCAGCTGATGGAGTGCGAGACCGTTGCGGACCTGAACGATCTGACGGTCAGCGGCCGGATCCGGGAGCTGATCCGGGTCAATGAGGCCCTCCATGAAAAGCGGTATTCCCAGGTGGCAGACATGGTCTGCGAGCGGGGAGCCAAGGCCGTGATGCTGGCGGGACCCAGCTCCTCCGGCAAGACCACCTCGGCCAACCGGCTGGCGACCCAGCTGCGGGTCCATTGCCGAAAGCCCATCCTGATGAGCCTGGATGACTACTACATCGACCGGGACCGGATCGCCCCCGGCCCCGACGGGAAGCTGGACCTGGAACATATCAACACCATTGACACGGAGCTCTTCCGGGAGGACATGGCGAAGCTGCTCCGGGGCGAGGAGGTGGAGCTGCCCAGCTTCAATTTCAAGACCGGCAGGCGGGAATGGCATGGCCACAAGCTGCGGCTCCACCCGGACTCCGTCATCATCGTGGAGGGCCTTCACGGCCTGAACCCGATGATGCTGCCGGAGAATGTGGATAAGAACATGATCTTCCGGCTCTATGTGAGCCCGCTGCTGCCTCTGAATCTGGATAACCACAACCGGATCCCCACCTCCTATCTGCGGCTGCTGCGGCGGATCGTCCGGGATTACGAGACCCGGGGCTCCTCGGTCCAGCACACCCTGTCCATGTGGGAGTCGGTCCAGCGGGGCGAAAAGCGGTGGATCTTCCCGTTCCAGGAGAACGCGGACGTGATCTTCAACAGCTCCACCCTCTATGAGCTGGCGGTGTTGAAAAAGCACATCTTCCCGCTGCTGACAGCCGTCCAGCCCGAGGATGAATGCTACGACGAGGTCCGCAACATCGTCAAGATCCTGAACTTCATCATTGAAGCTGAGGTGGATGATGAGATCCCGCCCACCAGTCTGGTGCGGGAATTCATCGGCGGCAACAGCTTCTACCGGAAATAAAAATGAGCGGTGACAGCTAAGGCTGTCACCGCTTTTTGTGTATTTCTTTTATTCAGCCAGAATTTGCAGCAGGATCAGGATGCAGGGATCGTCTTTCGCCAGCTCCTCCGCGGTGATGGATTTTTCCAGCAGCGCCTGTTCCCGTTCGGCGGCATTT
This sequence comes from Oscillospiraceae bacterium, assembly GCA_017473225.1. Classification (GTDB taxonomy): domain Bacteria; phylum Bacillota; class Clostridia; order Oscillospirales; family Oscillospiraceae; genus Faecousia. Next base: position 17,431 of record JAFUMG010000027.1, read on the forward strand.
TCCCGGAGGATACGGAACCAGTCCGTGGCATTGAGATACTGCCCCTCAAAGGAGATATCCTCACCCCAGCCTTCCGCGATATCCCGGCAGACTGCGGCCATGAGCTCAGCTTCGTAGACGTTGTAGTCCTCCCGGTTGAACGCGTCAAAGCAGTAGCGCAGGGTATCTTCGCCCAGGGCGGTGAGCAGCTGCGTATGTCGCTCAGAGAAATCACCTCGACCGGCGAAATTGAGCAGCTGTTCCGCTTAGATTGAGCAATGGGACCGCTCGGATTGAGCAGCCCCACCGCTCAGGTTGAATATGGACAGGATAATCCAGTCAGAGTATCAT
>JAFUMG010000028.1 GCA_017473225.1 Oscillospiraceae bacterium
AGGATGGGGACTACAGTTTTTCCCAGAAGTATCAAGACTTTGGGACATCCAGCACAGGTGCGTCGCCATGGGAGATTGCCACGCCAGTGTGAGCACTGGCTCGCAATGACAGCATATTTTTTAGACGCCGCAACCACTGTTGAACGGTGCGATAAACTACAATTTGAATCTCTCCCCACGATATGCTATAATGAAACAAAAGGCGGTGAGGAAATGGCGAAGTTAACAGATCCTGTTACCATATTGAAGGGTGTCGGGCCCACGAGGGCGAAGCAGTTCGCCAATCTGAATATCTTTACCCTGGGGGACCTGATCTGCCATTTCCCCCGGGGCTATGAGGACCGCACCCAGCTGCTGCCCATCGAAAAGCTGGAGGTGGACGTGCCCGCCTGCTTCCGGGCGATGGTCATGAACACCCCCCGGACCTCCCATATCCGCAAGGGCCTGGACATCACCAAGGTCCAGGTGGCGGACCATACGGCCCGGTTGAACCTGACCTTTTTCAACAACCGTTTCGTCACCGAGCAGTTACAATATGGCAGGGAATACATATTCTATGGGGCGGTGTCCGGGGATTTCATCGGCTACAATATGACCAACCCTACCTTCGAGGCCCTGGATTCCCAGCCGGTGACCACCCGGCGGGTGCTGCCCATTTACCCCCTGACGGCGGGGCTGAGCAATGCCGCCCTGCTGAAGGCGGTGCGGCAGGCGCTGGAGCTTTGCGATCCGCCGGCGGAGATCATCCCGGAGCCGGTGCGGCAGAAATACGGCATCCTCCCGGCGGAGCGGGCCTACCGGGCCATCCATGAGCCCCAGTCCATGGCGGAAGCGGAAATGGCGAAAAAACGTCTGATCTTCGAGGAGTTTTTCGTATTTTCCGCGGGCCTTTCCCTCATGCGGGCCAGCCGGGCGGGGAAGAAGACAGAAAGTTATGTAAACTTAGACCTGGCGCCCTTCGAAGCCGCGCTGCCCTTCACCCTCACCGGGGCCCAGAGCCGGGCCATCGGGGATATCCTGACGGATCTTCGGCGGGGCGTGCCCATGAACCGACTGGTCCAGGGCGATGTGGGCAGCGGCAAGACCATGGTGGCCGCGGCGGCGGCCTATATCGCGGCGAAAAACGGCCGCCAGGCGGCGCTGATGGCGCCTACGGAGATCCTGGCGGAGCAGCATTACGGATCCCTGGCGAGGCTCTTTGAGCCCATGGGGATCACCGTGGCGCTGCTGACGGGCTCCATGAAACCCAGCGAGAAAAAACGGGTCCGGGAAGCCATCGCCGCCGGGCAGGTGGATCTGGCGGTGGGCACCCATGCCCTGCTGTCCGACGCCACCCGGTTTCAGAACCTGGGGCTGGTGATCACCGACGAGCAGCACCGCTTCGGCGTGGGCCAGCGGGCGAAGCTGTCGGCCAAGGGCAGCGACCCCCATCTGCTGGTCATGTCCGCCACCCCCATTCCCCGGACTCTGGCGCTGCTGATGTACGGCGATCTGGAGGTGTCCATTCTGGACGAGCTGCCCCCGGGCCGGGAAAGTGTGGACACCTTCCTGGTGGGCGAGAGCTACCGCCCCCGGATCAACGCCTTCATCCGCAAGCATGTGGCCGAGGGGCACCAGTGCTTCGTGGTCTGTCCCGCGGTGGAGGAGAATGAAGAGCTGGACATCAAGGCGGCCACCGTCTGGGCGGAGACCCTGCAGCGGACGGTGTTCCCGGAGCTGCGGATCGCCCTGATCCACGGCCAGATGAAGGGCTCGGAGAAGGAAGCGGTGATGGCCTCCTTTGCCCGGGGCGAGGCGGATGTGCTGGTGGCCACCACGGTCATCGAGGTGGGCGTGGACGTGCCCAACGCCACGCTGATGGTCATCGAGGACGCGGACCGGTTCGGCCTTTCCCAGCTCCATCAGCTCCGGGGCCGGGTGGGCCGGGGCAGGGCCAAGAGCTACTGCATCATGACCAGCCACAGCAAAAACCAGGAGACCCTGCTGCGGCTGAAAGCCCTGTGCAGGACCACCGACGGCTTTAAGATCGCGGAGGAGGACCTGAAGCTCCGGGGCCCCGGCGATTTCTTCGGGAGCCGCCAGTCGGGCCTGCCCACCTTCCGGGTGGCGAATCTCAGCTGCGACCTGCGGACGCTGCAGGACGCCCAGGCCGCTTCGGCGGAGTGGATCGACGCCGAAGGCACCGCCGACACCCCCGAGGCCATCGCCCTGCGGGAACGAATCGGCGAGCTGTTCACCAGAGCGGAAGGGACGATGAATTAAATGCAAAATGCAGAATGCGGAATGCAAAATGTATTTGCTGTTCGATATTTTGCATTTTGAATTCTGCATGAATTAACACCCCTCAAAGGAGGAAAATTACCATGAAAAGACGTGTTTTACTGTACATTCTGACGCTGGTCATTCTGGCTTCCCTGGCCGTGCCCGCGGCGGCAGCGGAGCAGGGGAGCTGCGGCGACGGCCTGAGCTGGACCTATGAAAACGGGAAGCTGACCATCACCGGCGAGGGAGAAATGGACGACTACGGCCTGGGCGCACCCTGGGACGCTTACCGGGAGGAGATCGAGGAGCTGGTGCTCGAGGGCGTGACCTACATCGGCGCCTGCGCCTTCCGGGACTATGACGCCCTGAAAACCGTGGACTTCGGCGACGACCTGTATCAGATCGGCCAGTACGCCTTCGATTCCTGCGACGGCCTGACCTCCATTTCTCTGCCGGAGACCTTCAAGATCTTCGACGAGGGCAGCTTCCAGAGCTGCAAGAATCTGACGGAGATCCACTGCGCCGGCAAATTCCCCACCTTCCGCCATAACAGCATGTGGGAGACCTCCGTCACCATTTATTATCCGGCGGAGCGGCCCTGGAGCCTGGAGCTGATCGCCCAGCTGGAGACGGCCTTCCGGGGACGCATTGAGTTCCGCGGTTCCGACGGCAGCGACCTCTATGAGTACACCGGCTATGTGGAGGAGACCCAGCCGCCTGAGACGGAGCTGGAGACCCAGCCCGAGACCCAGCCCGAAACCCTCCCGCCCACGGAGGTCCCCGAGACGGAAGCCCCCACCGTGCCCCCCGTCCCCGAAACGGAGCCCCCGGTGACGGAAGCGCCCACGGAGCCTGAGACGGCGCCCACGGAGGAGACACCGGCCCCCACCGAGCCTGTGGAGCCGGAGGAAACGGCGGGCGTCACCGGCCTTCTGATCGGACTGCTGATCGTCATCATCGTGATGACCCTGGTGATCATCGGCGCGCTGATCTTCAAGAGCCGCAGCCACGGGGGCAGATTTTCCTCCTGATGGACGAAAACCAATCATAAAAAGTGCGGAAAACGCGGAATAACAGAACGCGCCTGTCATCCTTCGACTCCCTTCGGTCGCTCAGGATGACAACGTTTTTGAAGGATTCCAGTTTTGAGCCGCGCCGCTGTTTAAAATTTACTTAACAACTTCCGGGAAATTCACTGTTTTTCACATTTTCCCGGGAGTTTTTTTGTGATGAACGGAAAATTTAAAATAATAGTTGTAACTTACGGGAAAATGATGTAAAATAATACAACCAATAGAATGCAATATTACGTTTCGATACGTTTTTTGGAGGTATCTGAATGGAAAAACCGATTGTTCTGGTGATCATGGATGGTGTCGGCAAGGGCGACGGCGGCAGCGGCGACGCGGTCAAGGTCGCGAAGACTCCCACCCTGGATCACCTGCTGGAAACCTGCCCTCATACTTATCTGAAGGCCCACGGCACCGCCGTCGGTCTGCCCAGCGATGACGACATGGGCAACTCCGAGGTTGGCCACAACGCTCTGGGCTGCGGTCAGGTTTATTCTCAGGGCGCCAAGCTGGTGGGCGAGTCCATCGAAAACGGCGCGCTGTACGCATCCGAGACCTGGAAGGACCTGGTGGCCAATGCCAAGGACGGCCACGCCCTCCATTTCCTGGGCCTGCTGAGTGACGGCAATGTCCACTCCAACATTTCCCACCTGATCGCCCTGCTGCGTCAGGCCAAGGCCGAGGGTGTGAAGAAGTGCTACTGCCACATCCTGCTGGACGGCCGTGACGTGCCCGCCACCTCCGCGCTGGAGTATGTTTCCCAGCTGGAGGATGTGCTGAAGGAGCTGAAGGGCGAGGGCTGCGATTACGCCATCGCTTCCGGCGGCGGCCGTATGCAGGTCACCATGGACCGCTATGAAGCCAACTGGGCCATGGTCGAGAAGGGCTGGAAGACCCATGTGCTGGGCGAGGGCCGGATGTTCGCTTCCGCAAGCGAAGCCATCGAGACCTACCGGGCCGAGACCGGCTGCATCGACCAGGATCTGCCCGCCTTTGTCGTTGCCCGCGACGGCGAGCCCGTGGCGAAGATCGCCAACGGTGACAGCGTCATCCTCTTCAACTTCCGCGGCGACCGGGCCCAGGAGATCTCCCTGGCCTTCGACCGCAAGGACTTCGATAAGTTCGAACGCCCCGGCTACACGGGCGTCAAGTTTGCCGGTATGCTGCAGTACGACGGCGACCTGAATATCCCCGAGCACTATCTGGTCCAGCCTCCCGTCATCAAGAACACTCTGACCGAGGTGCTGTGCCAGGCCGGCATCCACGAGTACGCCCTGTCCGAGACCCAGAAGTACGGCCATGTGACCTATTTCTGGAACGGCAACCGCTCCGGCAAGGTCTGCGAGGACCTGGAGGTCTATGAGGAGATCCCCTCCGACGTGATCCCCTTCGAGCAGGCCCCCGCCATGAAGTCCGCCGAGATCACCGAGAAGATGGTGGAAGCCATGGCAAGCAAGAAATTCCAGTTCCTGCGCTGCAACTTCCCCAACGGCGATATGGTGGGCCACACCGGCGTTATGGAAGCCGTCGTCTACGCCATGGAGTGCGTGGACAACGGCCTGAAGCAGATCATCGAGGCCGCCGACAAGTACGGTTACACTGTGCTGGTCACCGCCGACCACGGCAACGCCGACCAGATGACCGAGACCAAGAAGGGCAAGACTTCCGTCCGCACCGCCCATTCCCTGAATCCCGTTCCCTTCATCATCTACGACACCGACCGTGAGTGGAAGATCGTGGACGGCGCCTACGGCCTGGCCAACGTGGCCCCCACCGTGGTGAAGATGATGGGCCTGGATGCTCCCGCTTGCTGGGAAGCAAGCATGGTGTAAGGCTTCCACACAGCGGAAGCAAATGAATAATGAATAGTGAAGGCGCTTCGCTGATGAATAATGAATAATTTCAATCATCCCCGAAGGGGATACCACAATTATTCATTTTTCACTATTCATTCTTCGTTATTCATTATTTAAAATATTTGGAGGTACTGATTTATGATTCGTCAGAACAATGATAACGGCTCCGTGAATATCAGCACCGGCGTGTATACCGACATCGCGGGCACCGCGGCTACCAACTGCTTCGGCGTCAAGGGTATGGCTGCCCGTTCCGTCAAGGACGGCCTGTACCATCTGCTGCGGGTGGAGTCCATGAGCAAGGGCGTCCATGTGGAGTTCCACGAGGACGACACCATTTCCATCGATCTGCACATCATGGTCGATAACAGCGTCAATCTGGCCGCCGTGGGCGCGTCCATCATTGAGCAGGTCAGCTATCACGTGACCAAGTGCACCGGCACCGAGGTCCGGGCCGTAAATGTTTATATCGATTCCATGATGATCGGTTGATGATCGGAGGTAAAATAAATTGAGACAGACGATTAATGGCGCCGATTTTCGCCGGCTGATGATCAGCGCCGCTGCTTCCATCGAGATCCATAAGCAGCAGCTGAATGAACTGAACGTGTTCCCCGTTCCCGACGGCGATACCGGCACCAATATGTCCATGACCATCAATGCCGCCGCGGCGGACCTGCGCAAGGCCGAGGATCCCACCCTGGAGAAGGCCTCCGCCGTCACCGCTTCCGCCATGCTCCGGGGCGCCCGGGGCAACTCCGGTGTCATTCTGTCCCTGCTGATGCGGGGCATTTCCAAGAAGCTGAAGGGCGCGGAGATCTGCGACGGCGTCCTGTGGGCCGATGCCCTGCAGGAGGGCGTTGACGCCGCCTACAAGGCCGTTATGAAGCCCGCCGAGGGCACCATCCTGACCGTGGCCCGTCTGGCTGCCGCCAAGGCACGGGAGGCCGCTCAGGAGAACAACTATTTCGAATTCGTCCACGAAGCCGCTCTGGAAGAGGCGAAGGTTGCCCTGGCCAATACCACCAACCAGAACCCCGTCCTGAAGAAGGCCAACGTGGTTGATGCCGGCGGCAAGGGCTGGGTCTTTGCCCTGGAAGCCATGCTCCTGGCTCTGCGGGGCGAGGATGTGGTGGTCCCCGAGGGCCAGGAAAGCGCCGAGGTCAAGGAAGCCGCTTCCTTCTCCGACTTCGACGACGAGGACATCACCTTCACCTATTGCACCGAGTTCATCATTGCCCGTGAGAATGACAAGGACCCCGAGGTCCTGCGGGAATTCCTGTCCAGCCTGGGCGACAGCCTGGTGCTGGTGGACGACGAGGAGATCATCAAGGTCCACGTCCACACCAACGACCCCGGCAAGGCTCTGCATGAGGCCATCGAGTACGGCTCCTTCCAGACCGTCAAGATCGAGAACATGCGCCTGCAGCACACCGAGAAGGTCATGACCGAGGCGGAGAAGGCCCCCCAGATCGCGGAGCCTGAGAAGCCCTTCGGCGTGGTCTCCGTCTGCGCCGGCGCGGGCCTGGCGGATGTCTTCGAGAACCTGGGCGTCGACGCCATCATCTCCGGCGGCCAGACCATGAACCCCAGCACCCAGGACATCCTGGAAGCGGTCAACAAGGTCCCCGCGGAGACCGTCTTCGTGCTGCCCAACAATAAGAACATCATCATGGCCGCCCAGCAGGTGGATGCCCTGACCCCCAAGCGCGTCATCGTCATCCCCTCCAAGACCGTTCCCCAGGGCGTCACCGCCATGCTGAGCTTCAACCCCGAGGGCACCGAGGAGGAGAACGTGGAGGCTCTGACCGAGGCTCTGGGCACTGTGGACACCATGCAGATCACCTACGCCGCCCGGAACTCCGACTTCGACGGCTACGACATCCACGAGGGAGACTATCTGGCTCTCTACGGCAGCCAGCTCTTCGGCACCAGCCAGGATATCCGGGTGCTGCTGAAGTCCCTGGCCCAGAAGGTCCGTGACGACGGCAAGGAATACATCACCATCTACTATGGCGCTGATGTGAAGGAAAAGCACGCCCAGAAGGCCGCGGACCTGTTTGCGGAAATCTGCCCCGACGCGGATGTGAATCTGCTCAATGGCGGCCAGCCTGTGTATTATTATATGTTTTCTGCTGAATAAGCTTTGGTGGATCGCGAATGCCCACTGCCTCAAGGGCGGTGGGTGTTCGTTTTTGTGGAAGGGAAAATTGTAGTTTATCGTACTGGCGCGGGAGCGCCCCAAGCCTCCCTCTGACGAGGGAGGTGGCTCGGCGTAAGCCGAGACGGAGGGAGAGAAAGCGTTGCAATTACCGCAATGCTAGACGGAACGTTTTCTCTCCCCCAGTCACCTTCGGTGACAGCCCCCTCGTCAGAGGGGGCCTTGGGTGCAGTGCAAACTGTAAGATAAACTACAATTTGAACCACGATTTCAGGGAAAGGAGGGAGACCCGTGCGGGAACTGCCGAAGGGCGGAATGTTTGGAAAGGTACAGAGTTTCTTAGGTAAGGTCCGGCGGATGGAGATCCCGACCCATGCCAGCCATGCCTGCTACTTCCTTGTGCTGGCGGTGTTCCCGGCACTGACGCTGCTGCTGGGACTGCTGCGCTATACCGCCCTGGAGGCCTACGATCTGATGGATCTGGTCGGGGGCGTGCTGCCGAATGCCCTGGAGCCCTATATCTGGAAGCTGATCTCCGGCACCTATGAGAATACGTCGAAGGTCGTGGTGTCGGTGTCGGCGCTGACGGCCCTCTGGTCCGCCGGACGGGGCATCCACGGCGTCGTGACGGGGCTGAACGCCGTCTATGGCGTGGAGGAGCAGCGCGGATGGCTGCAGACCAGACTGATGAGCATGTTTTATACGATCCTCTTTCTGGTGGTGCTGGTGCTGTCGCTGGTGCTCCATGTCTTCGGCAATACCATCGAGGAGCTGATCCACAGCACCGGGGACCCCCGGTTCCTGCGGTGGATGGACATCATCGACTGGGGCGTTTTCGCCCTGATCGGCGCGGAGGTGCTGCTGTTCACCGCCATGTTCATGTTCCTGCCCTGCCGGCATAACGGCTTCCGGGAGAGCCTGCCCGGGGCGCTGTTTGCCTCCCTGGGCTGGATGACCTTCTCCTCGGTGTTTTCCATCTATGTGGAGAATTTCTCCAACTATACCAATATCTACGGCTCCGTGTACGCGGTGGCGCTGGCGATGCTGTGGCTGTATATGTGCGTGTCCATCGTGTTTTATGGTGCGGTTTTGAACCGTTTGCTGGCGGAAGCCCGGGGAAAATAGGGAAATTGTGACGGTTTCGTAAACTTTTTCAATGTTTACCGTATGTTCACAGATGCCCGCTATGATGGTACGAAAAGGAGGCGGGAGACTGTGTTTGGCTATGTGACCGCGAACTGGAAAGAGCTTACCCAGGAGCAGAAGGACCGCTACAGCGGCGTCTACTGCGGCATCTGCCGGGATATCAAGCGCCAGGCGTCCCAGACGGCCCGGATGACCCTCAGCTATGACATGGCCTTCCTGGCCCTGCTGCTGATGAGCCTGTACGAGCCGGAGGAGGCCCAGGGGAAGAACCGCTGCGCGGCCCATCCCGGCCACGGGCGGATCTGGATCGACAATGAATACGTCCGCTACGGCGCGGATATGAACGTGGCGCTGGCTTACTACAACTGCCTGGATGACTGGCAGGATGACGGCAAGCGCGGCGCGAAGCTGATGGCCAAGGCCCTGGAAAAGGACTGCGGTGCCATCCGGCAGCGCTACCCCCGGCAGTGCGAGGCCATCGCGGAATGCATCAGGAAGCTCAGCGCCCTGGAAAAAGAGGGCTGCGCCAATCCCGACGAGCCCGCCGCCTGCTTCGGGCGGCTGATGGCGGAGCTGCTGGTTTATCAGGAAGATCTCTGGGCCCCCACGCTGCGGCGGATGGGCATGGCCCTTGGACGATATATTTATCTGGCCGACGCGGCGGTGGACTACCGCGCCGACAAGCGGAAGAAGAAGTACAACCCCTTCCTGGCCATGGGAAGCGGGGAAGACTGGGCCCGCTGGGAGGAATATCTGGTGCTGGCCATGGGCCGATGCACCGAAAGCTACGAGATGCTGCCGCTGGTGCAGGATAAGGGGCTGCTTGACAACATCCTCTACAGCGGCATTTGGGTGACGTTCCGAAACAAGGGCGCAAAAGCGAGGGAAGAAGAAACATGATCGACGATCCTTACAAAGTATTGGGTGTCAGCCCCGATGCCTCCGACGAGGAGATCAAGCGGGCATACCGTCGGCTGGCGAAAAAATATCACCCGGACCTGAATCCCGGGGACCAGGTGGCGGCCAAGAAGATGCAGGAGGTCAACGCGGCCTACGAGCAGATCAAGAACCCCGAGAAGGCCCAGCAGGCCGGTCCCGGCGGCGGCTCCGGCTACGGCGGGTACAGCCAGTATGGCCCCTTCGGCGGCTTTGGCGGTTACGGCGGCTATCAGCGCCAGACTTATACGGACACGGGCGACACCTACCAGAAGGCGGCCTACAACTATATCCGCTACGGCCGCTATCAGGAGGCCCTCAATGCCCTGAATAATTCCACGGACCGGAACGGACGCTGGTACTACCTCAGCGCCCTGGCCAACGACGGCCTGGGCAACCAGGTGACGGCCCTGGAGCACATCCGCCGGGCGGTCTCCATGGAGCCGGACAACCAGGAGTATCTGGACCTGCTGAACCGGATGGAAAACGGCGGCAGCGCCTACCGCCGCCAGGCGGGAAATTTCCAGGGCTTCGAGATGCGGGGCGATCCCTGCACCAATCTGTGCCTGTGCTGGCTGTGCAACATGTTCTGCTGCGGCGGAAGAGGATTTTTCTGTATTTGATAAGCGAAAGCACCGCCCGAAAGGGCGGTGCTTTTTCGCACTGCCGGGGATTCAAATTGTAGTTTATCGGGCAGTTAAAAAGAAGTATGTCATTGCGAGCCAGTGCTCACACTGGCGTGGCAATCTCCCGGATCTTCCGTGGACCTACGGAGAGAAGAACGGTAGAAGATACCCGGAAACACCAAGATTTTCGGCAGCTGACCGCATTGCGCCGCCATAGGGGATTGCCACACCAGTCTGCGGACTGGTTCGCAATGACAGTGGTAGTCGGAACCTGGGTGCACCGTTTTAAACAGAACGCCAAACTACAATTTACCACCCCACTCCTCTTGACAAGGCGGCGGGGGCGGTGGTACAATCATGGTGACAATTGAAACAGCCTGCGTGGTATCTCCGGCGGTGAACCGGGGATACTGAACAAGATAACCGGGTGTGAATCCCGGACGGTACCGCCGCTGTATGTGCTGATCCTTCCGTCTTTGGCGAAAGCCGGTCACTGGGGAGATTCCCTGGGAAGGCCGACGGAAGTGTGGTCCCCCAACCACAGGGCACGAGTCAGAAGACCTACGCAGCTGGGTTCTCCCATCTCCGCGCGATTACGGAGGTGTGCTTTGTCGCGGAAAAACGGCCGCGGCGTCTGTTACGGACGCCGCGGCTTCTTTGTTTTTAAGGAGGAATTTTCATGAAGAACAAAAAACTGATCGTCATTGCTGCCGCTCTTGTGGTGGTCGTCGCCCTGCTGCTGGGGGTCTATTTCGCCACACGGCCCGAGACCGCGGCGGGCTCCAAGAGCATTACCGTCACCGTGGTCCATGCCGACGGCAGCAGCAAGGATTTCACCTATGCCACCGACGAGGAGTATCTGGGCCCGGTGCTGGAAGCCGAGGGCCTGATCGAGGGTGAGGAAGGCCCCTACGGCCTTGTCATCAACGCCGTGGACGGCGAGACCGCCAGCTGGGAGGAGAACCAGTCCTACTGGGCGCTGTTTGTGGGCGAGGAGTATGCCACCACCGGCGCGGACACCACGCCCGTCTACGACGGAAGCGTCTTCAGTCTGGTATACACCATTGGATAAGAAAAAAGGGCTGTCTTTGGGGGAGATGGTCCTGTTCGGTGTGCTGGCGGCGCTGACCTTCGCGCTGAAGGTGTGCATGGCGGCGCTGCCTAATATTGAGCCGGTGAGCCTGATGGTGATGCTCTTCGGGGCGGTCTTCGGCTGGAAGGCGCTGTATCCGGTGTATATCTATGTGGTCATGGAGGTCCTCTGGTTCGGCCTGGGGACCTGGAATATCAATTATCTGTACGTCTGGGCGGTCCTGGCCGCGGCGGCGGTGCTCCTGCGGCAGCTGGAGAGCCCCCTGGGCTGGGCGCTGCTGAGCGGCGTCTTCGGCCTGCTGTTCGGGGCCCTCTGCGCACCGGTGGACGTGGCCATCGGCGGCTTCGGCTACGCCGTCAGCAAGTGGATCTCGGGCATTCCCTTCGATGTGGCCCACTGCGCGGGCAATTTCATCATCGCCCTGGTGATGTGGAAGCCGCTGAAGGGATTGCTGGAAAAGCTGTATCAGAGAATGAGACGGTGAGTTGTAGTTTATCGCTTTGCTGGTTAGATGCCTTGGCCCCCTCCATGAGGGGGCTGTCACGCGAACAGCGTGACTGGGGGAGTGTCCTGACGTCCACACGACACTCCCTCAGTCAAAAATCAAAGATTTTTGCCAGCTCCCTCAGAGAGGGAGCCGAGGGCGGCTGCGCCGCCAGACAGAACGCTAAACTACAATTCAAACAGTCCCAAAAGGAAATGCCCGGAAAGCGACTGCTTTCCGGGCATTTATTATACCTCTTTGTACATGGCGGCGGCATCGTCTTTTTTGACGGCCTCGGCTACCTGAAGGACCTCTACCGCGAGGGTCCGGGTGCCCAGGGCGATCTCGATTTTGTCGCCCACCTTCACGTCGTAGCTGGCCTTTACCACCCGGCCGTTGACGCTGATGCGGCCGTTGTCGCAGGCCTCGTTGGCCACCGTCCGGCGCTTGATGAGCCGGGAGACCTTCAGATATTTGTCAAGACGCATAAATTCTCCTTACTTTGCCACAGTATCCTTCAGAGCCTTGCTGGCCTTGAAAACGGGAACGTTGGTGGCAGGGATCTCGATGGCTTCCTTGGTGTGGGGGTTGCGGCCGATGCGGGCTTCCCGGGCCTTCACCTCGAAGGTGCCGAAGCCGGAGAGCTGCACCTTGTCACCGGCCACCAGGGAGGCGGTGATGGCGTCCAGAGCGGCGTTGATGACCCGCTCGGTATCCTTCTTGGTCAGGCCGGCGCTCTGGGCAGCGGCGGCGATCAGTTCGGTCTTATTCATGATCTGGTTCCTCTTTTCTTTACAGTCAAATGGAATTTTACCCTATCACAATTAAGCCCAAATTGCAAGAGGAAATTTCAAATTCCGGGAAAAATCTTTACAAATGCAGGAGTTTTGCGATCTTTTCGCCCTTGGGCAGCAGCATGCAGTCCGCTTTGGTGATGACCTTCAGTCCCACAGCGGCCAGCAGGTATACCACCACGCCCACCATCACGGGCAGCGCGCAGAGGAGCAGCCGGCTGGAAATGCCAAGGAAGGTCAGCAGCCGCCAGCTGCCGTAGGCGAAGACGCCCATGATCACCGCCGCCAGGAAGGGGCGGACCAGATTCTTCACAATGGCCGGGGCGTCGGGGATGCAGCGGCGCATGGAGATCAGATTCAGCACCGTGATGCACAGGAAGCAGACCATGGCGCCGATGGGGGTGCCCACGATGCCGATGTTCCGGTTGCCGGTGAGGATGTAGACCACGATCAGCCGCAGGATGCCGCCGGTGAACATATTCACCACGGGCACCACCGCGTGGCCGTGGGCCTGCATCATGGCGTTGGTCAGCAGCACCACGGCGTTGAAGATGATGTTGATGCCCATGATGCCCATAAGCTGGGTGGAGAGGGTCAGGTCCTGGCCGGTGTAGCCGCCCAGCAGGGCGGTGACGGGCTGGGCCAGGGCGGCGATGCCGATGGCGCAGGGCATACAGATCAGGCCCGTGACCCGGGCGGCGGACTCCTCGGTGGCCCTGGCGCCCTTGTTGTCCAGCAGAGTCAGGTGGCTGGTGATGGCGGGGATGATGGAGATGGTGATGGGGGTGATGAAGGCACAGGGCATGTTGTAGATGGTCTGGCTCATGTTGTAGATGCCCTTCATGCTGTCAGCCTCCAGCTGGGTATAGCCCAGGCCCAGCAGCTGGCCCATGTAGATCTTGGTTTCCAGCATGGTCAGGATCTGCAGTCCCGCGGAGCCGATGGTGATGGGGATGGCGATGGCCAGCAGCCGCTTGGCGGTATGGCCGGTGCTGTCGGGCTTCTCGCCGCTGACCGGGAGGGTCCGGTAGGCGCCGTGGAAGCAGCGCTGCAGATAGACGGAGGAGACCAGGCAGCTCGTGGTCACGCCCAGAATGGCGCCGCCGGCGGCCAGGGAGACGCTCTTGGTGAAGGAGAGGATCACCACGGCGGCCAGCATACCCACGATCAGCTTGACCACGGCCTCGATGACCTGGCTGACGGAGGTGGGGAGCATGTTGCTCTGGCCCTGGAAGAAGCCCCGGAAGGTGCTCATGACGCAGATCAGCAGCACGCAGGGGCCCAGGCAGCCGATGGCGGCCCAGGCGTCGGGCTGGTTCTGGAACTGGGCCAGCTGGCGGCAGAAGACCGTCATCAGCAGGCTGCCCGTGATGCCCAGGCCCAGGAAAATGCCCCGGGCGGTGGAGTAGATCTTCCGGACCTGGTTATAGTGGCCCAGAGAGTTGGCCTGGGAGATCATGCGGCTCATGGCCACGGGCAGGCCGGCGGTGGAGATCATCAGCAGGACGTTGTAGATCTCGTAGGCGGTGGAGTAATAGCTGAAGCCCTGCTTGCCGATGATGGCGTTGAGGGGGATCTTGTACAGCGCGCCGATGACCTTGACGATGGCGGTAGCCATAGCCAGCATCGCGGTGCCGTAGAGGAAGGATTGCTTTTTGGGAGATTCAGACATAATGTAACTCCTTTGGGGAAGGGTTAAATTGCAGTTTGGCGCTCCGCCTGGCGGCGCAGCCACCATGCCTTCCCCCGGGGGGAAGGTGGCCCGGCGCAAGCCGGGTCGGATGAGGAATGCGGGCGATAACGAAATGGTTTCATGCAGAGCGAAGGCCTATGCTATGCTGAACGTTCGGAGTAGGCTTGATACAGATACGAAAACGTAAAATTTCCGCCCGCATTTCTCATCAGTCAAAAATCATAGATTTTTGACAGCTATTAGTGAGGGTGTGATTGCCGCCGGCAATCACGATAATTAGATTCGCTGCGCGACGCACCGCCCCCGGGGGAAGCCATGGCGCTCCCGCGCCAGTACGCCAAACTACAATTTATCTGCGATCACTTAATCTTTTTTATCGTCGAACAGCTTCGGCAGGGCGTAGGTGGTCAGCTCTTCCACCACATGCTTCAGGTCGATGGTGGGGAAGCTGCCGTTCTGGTAGAGGATCTTGCCCCGAACCATGGTCATGGCCACGTCGCCGCCCTTGGCGGACCAGACGAGACTGTTAAGGACGTTGTGGCAGGGCATCAGATGGGGGGCGGAGAAGTCGATCAGGCACAGGTCCGCGTCCATGCCCTCCTTCAGCATACCGCACTCGGCGGCGCGGCCCTGGGCCCGGGCGCCGCAGGTGGTGGCCATCATCAGAGCGGCGGTGCTGGGCAGGGCGGCGGGATCGCCGGTGGTGGCCCGGACGGACATGGCCGCGCCCCGCATCACCTCGAACATATCCAGATTGCCGCACTCGATGGCGCCGCCGGTGCCGAGGGCCACATTCATGCCGGCCTTCACGCAGTCCAGGATGGGAGTGGCCTTTTCACCGCATTTGGCGGCGGTCAGGGGCGTTGCCACAGCGGAGGCCTGCTTCTTGCCCAGCAGCTTCCGCTCGTGCTCTTCCAGATAGGTGCAGCCCGCGGCAGTGGCGGGGACATTGAACAGCCGGTGGCAGGCCAGGAGCTCTCCGGGGCCCATGCCGGTGCGGTCCAGGCAGGAGTCCACCTCGTTCCGGGTCTCCGCCAGGTGCAGCTGGACGCCGAGACCCTGCTCGGCGGCGTAGCCCGCCAGGGCTTCCCAGAGCTTGTAGTTGCTGGTGTACTCGGCGTAGATGCCGGCGTCGATCTTAACACGGCCGTTGTCATAATTGTGCCATTTTTCCGTGACCTTTACCAGCTCCCGGCACTGCTCGTCGGTATCGAAGTCGAAGTCCTCATTCTGGTCGATGAAGCGGTAGGAGGACAGGGCCAGATTGGCCTTGATGCCAGACTCCGCCACGGCTTCGGCGGTGGCATTGGGGTAATAATAGAGGTCGGAGACGGAGGTGACGCCAAAACGCAAGGACTCGGCGATGCTCAGCAGCGCGGCGGCCTTCGCGGCCCGGGAGTCCATCCGGTCCTCCTTCTGCAGCTGGGCGTCCAGGGCTTCCCGGCTGGTCAGATCATCGCAGTAGCTGCGGAGCACGGAGGTGGCCAGATGGGTGTGGCAGTTGATCAGGCCGGGCATGACCACCATGCCGGTGCCGTCGATAATGGTCTGGGGCTGCTCCTTGGGGGCGTTCTGGGTGATGGAGACGATCTTGCCGCCGTCGATGCCCAGGAAGGCGCCGAAGAGCACGTCGTTTCGCTCGTTCATGGTCACAATGGTGACGTTGGAAATTAGAGTGTCCATAGAGTTTTCCTTTCGTGGGAATTAAATGCAGAATGCAAAATTCAAAATGCAAAATAAAGGTATCGCCGGAGGCGATATTTTGAATTGTCGCGGGGCGACACCTTAATTCTGCATTCAGCATTCTGCATTTTGCATTAACAGAAACATTTCTTCCTTCTGGGCCAGGACGGAATCGAGCATTTCGATATACTGCTCGGGGAATTTGGGGTTGTGGAACCGCTCGATTTTGCCGCCGGGGAGGTTGACCTTGTTCATACCGCCGCCGCCCAGGGACAGGATCGTGTGGACCTCCTCCATCATGTAGATGTTGTACAGGCAGTCCAGGCCTTCCCGGCTCCAGCCCACATTCTCGAAGGAGCCGGACATGTACTTCTGGCGGTAGAGGTAATAGGGCTTGTAACCCAGGCCCCGGAGGGTGGCGCCCGCGTAGTCCACCATTTGCGTGACCTCCTCCGCGGTGGGCAGGGCGACCCGGCGTTCGAAAAGGTCCGCGCCCTTTTTCAGCGCCAGGGTGTGGACGGTGATGTTGGCGGGATCCAGGGCGGCCACGGTGTCCAGGGAGCGCCGGAAGCCCTCCACGCTGTCCGCGGGCAGGCCCGCGATCAGGTCCATGTTGATGGCCTTAAAGCCCGCGTCCACCGCCTGATGATAGGCCCGGACCACATCCTCCGCCTTGTGGGGGCGGCCGCAGGCCCGGAGGACATGGTCTTCCATGGTCTGGGGATTGATGGACATCCGGTCCGCGCCGTGATCGCGGATGGTCCGCAGCTTTTCGGCGTCAAGGGTGTCGGGCCGTCCGCCCTCCACGGTGAACTCGATGCAGCGGGACAGATCAAAGCTGTCCCGGATGGTGTCCAGGAGCAATGCCATCTGGGGAGTGGACAGGGTGGTGGGGGTGCCGCCGCCTATGTAAATGGTACGCAATTTGCGGCCCGAATTTGCCAGTAATCTGCCGGTGACCGCGATTTCTTTCAGCAGCGCCTGCAGATAGGGGTCGATCAGCTCCGTCCGCTTGCCGATGGAGCGGCTGACGAAGCTGCAGTAGGTACAGCGGGTGGGGCAGAAGGGGATGCCCACATAGAGGGAGACGTCGCCGGGCTCCAGCAGATTGGCCGCCCGGACGGTGGAGGCGGAGCAGTCCAGAGCCAGCTTCCGGCGGCCCTCCGTGACGTAGTAAACATCCCGGAGCAGGCGGTCGGCGCTCTTGGCAGTGCCCCCTTCCAGGATGTGCTTGGTGGAGATCTTCGTGGGCCGGACGCCGGCCAGAGCGCCCCAGGCGGGCTCGGCAGGCAGCAGCTGCACCGCGGCCCGGTACAGGCTCTGCTGCAGGACCCGGCGGCGCAGGCGGACCGTCTCCTCCGACGCCTTCAGGCGGCGGGAGGCGGTGGCGGTTTTGCCGTCAAGGGTGATTTTGGCCGTGGCGGTGAGCCAGGTCTCCCCCCGGTGGAGGGAGGAAACGGCTTCGCCCCCTTCCGACTCCGGGAAGAGGGACAGGAGCAGCTGCTCTACGGCATAACGGTCGTCATGACCGATCAGTGTCAGATTCATAAGTTTTCCTCGGTAATTTGGCGATTGGGGGTGAAATTGTAGTTTGGCGTGCAGTTAAAAAGAAGTATGTCATTGCGAGCCAGCGCGCACGCTGGCGTGGCAATCTCCCGGTTCTTCCGTAAACTTATGGAGAGGGGAACGGTAGAAAATGCCCGGAAACACAAAGATTCTCAACATCTAACCGCATTGCGCCGCAGTAGGGGATTGCCACGCCAGTGTGAGCACTGGCTCGCAATGACATGGATATTTTGGGCGCGGCGCATCGTTTCAAACGGAGCGATAAACTACAATTCATCTCATATAAGGATTCCATTTTCTTTCGTAGGCCAGGGGGGTGGCGCAGCCGTGGCCGGGGTAGACGGTGTAGTCCCCGTCAAGCTCCGCGAGGCGGCGCAGGGAGGCCTGGATGGTGTCCCAGTTGCCGCCGGGGAGGTCTGTCCGGCCGCAGGAGCGGGCAAACAGCGTGTCGCCGGAGAACATGGCGTCCCCGCACAGGTAGCACACGGAGCCGCCGGTGTGGCCGGGGGTATCCAGCACCAGGAAGGTCAGGCCACCGGCGGTGATCTCCTCCTGGTCCTCGCAGAACTGCACTTCAGTGAAGTCGCAGTTGGCCAGGGGGTAATAGTAGGCGGTGACGGGGTTCGGGAACTGGGACCAGTCCCGCTCGCTCATCCAGAGCTTGCAGCCCGTGGCCTTGACGAGCTCCTCCACAGCGCCCACATGGTCAAAATGGCCGTGGGTCAGCAGGATGGCTTCCGCCGTCAGGCCCAGATGGCGCAGCTCGCCCAGAATGGTCCGGGCTTCGTAGCCGGGGTCGATGATGACGCAGCGGTCCGAAGCGCTGTCGTGGACGATGTAGGTGTTGGTCATGTAATCTCCCAGAGGGAGGGTGTGGATCTTGAGCATAAGTTACCTCCTTGTGAGGTTGGTGATAGAGTGAATAATGAATATTGAATAATGAATAATGAAGAATTAAGGTGTGCCCTCCGGGCACGATTTAAAAAAATCCGCGAAGCGGATACCACAATTATTCATTAGCGAAGCGGCTTCATTATTCATCATTAATTATTCATTTTTCGTTATTTCCTCCTCGGCGTGTCCATCAGCTGCTCCGTGTCCAGGATCAGGGTGACGGGGCCGTCGTTGACGGATTCCACCTGCATGTCGGCGCCGAATTCGCCGTGCTGGGGGGGATAGCCCAATTCTTCGCAGACGGACAGGAATTTTTCATAAAGGGCTTTGCCCAGTTCGGGGTTCGCGGCGTCAGCAAAGCTGGGGCGGCGGCCCTTGCGGCAGTTGCCGTAGAGGGTGAACTGGCTGACGACAAGGACTTCGCCCTTCACCGCGTCCAGACCCAGATTCATTTTGCCGTTTTCGTCTTCAAAAACCCGCAGGCCCAGGGCCTTTTCGGCGAGATACCTGCACTCCTTCTCGGTGTCCTCCGGGCCCACGCCCAGCAGGATCAGAAAGCCCTTGCCGATCTTGCCGTTTACCTTGCCGTCAATGGTGACGGAGGCAGAATTGACTCGTGTTAAAACTGCGCGCATAAAATCTCCTTATAATGCAGAATGCTGAATGCAAAATGCAGAATGATTTTGATTCCGTAATTTTGCATTCTGCATTTCGCATTTTGCATTTAATTTTGTCCTCTTCTGGAGCCGACCACGTCACGGATGTTCAGGAGCTTATTGCGGATGGCGTCCAGCTCGGCGACGTTCTTGACCTCAAAGCGGATGGTAAAGACGCTGCGGCCGCCGGGGAGGTCCTTGCCGTTGAGCTCCTTCACCCGGACCCGGGCGGTGGTCATGGCGGTGGCGATGTCCAGAAGCAGACCGTCTCTGGTGATGCAGTCCAGCTCCAG
The DNA here is from genome assembly GCA_017473225.1 of Oscillospiraceae bacterium. Classification (GTDB taxonomy): domain Bacteria; phylum Bacillota; class Clostridia; order Oscillospirales; family Oscillospiraceae; genus Faecousia. The sequence goes on from JAFUMG010000028.1 coordinate 19,214, forward strand.
GGTGGTCTCGAAGGGCTGCTCCTCCTGGTTGGCCCAGCGGACCCGGACCCAGCGGGGGGCCTGGATGGGCAGGTCCCGGTTGGCGGCGTTGGGGCAGTCGCAGCGGTGGACGCTGACGCCGAAGCCCTTGGTGATGAAGCCCACGATGGCGTCGCCGGGGACGGGGGTGCAGCACTTGGCGAACTTGATCATGCAGGAGTCGATGTCCTCCACGATGACGCCGTTGACGGCGTGGCGGTTCTGGAGGACGGCCTCGGAATCGGGATTGATCCGAAGGGGATGCTGCATCTTTTCATTGGCCTGGACCTTCAGGGCCTTGTTGATGTCGTCCCGGATGCGGCCCACGGCCTTCACGGCGGTGAGACCGCCGTAGCCGATGGCGGCGTACATATCCTCCCAGTTGTCGAAGGACAGCTTTTTCAGCAGCTGGGGCGCCAGCTCGGGGTCCAGGGTGATGGACAGGGGCAGGCCCACCCGGCGCATCTCGCCCTCGAAGGAGGCGCGGCCGTGGATGACGTTTTCCTCCCGCTTCTCCTTTTTGAACCACTGCTTGATCTTGGTCCGGGCCTGGTTGGATTTGCAGATATTCAGCCAGTCACGGCTGGGGCCCTTGGCGTTCTTGGAGGTCAGGACCTCCACGATATCGCCGTTTTTCAGGGTCATGTCGATGTTGGCGATGCGGTTGTTGACCTTGGCGCCCACCATGGCGTTGCCGACGCCGGAATGGATGGCGTAGGCGAAGTCGATGGGGGTGGAGCCGGCGGGCAGGGATACGATCCGGCCCTTGGGGGTGAAGACGAAGACCTCGTCATCGAACATGTCGATCTTCAGGGACTGGACGTAGTCCTCGGCGTCGGTGTCCTGCTGGCTTTCCAGCAGACGGCGGACCCATTCAAAGTCCTTCTCCTCGCCGGAGCCGGAGCCCTGCTTGTACTTCCAGTGGGCCGCGATGCCGTATTCGGCTGTCTCGTGCATATCCCAGGTCCGGATCTGGACCTCGAAGGGGATGCCCTGGGAGCCGATGACGGTGGTGTGGAGGGACTGGTACATATTGGGCTTGGGGGTGGAGATATAGTCCTTGAACCGGCCGGGGACCAGGTTGAACAGGTCGTGGATGTGGCCCAGGACGTTGTAGCAGTCGGGGATGGTGTCCACGATGACCCGGAAGGCGTAGAGATCGTACAATTCGTCGATGGTCTTGCCCTGGGTCTGCATCTTGCGGTAGATGGAATAGATGTGCTTGATGCGGCCGTAGGTGGTGTTCTGGATGCCCACTGCCTGGAGCCGCTCGGTGATCCGCTGCTGGATGGTGTTCATGAAGGCCTGGTCCTGCTCCTTATGGGCGGACAGGTGCTCCTGGATGGTGTTGTAGTCGTCGGGGTTCAGATAGCGCAGGGAAGTATCTTCCAGCTCCCACTTGATCTTCTGCATACCAAGCCGGTGGGCCAGGGGGGCGTAGACGTCCATGGTCTCCCGGCACTTGATGACCTGCTTGGCGGGGCTCTGGTACTGCATGGTGCGCATATTGTGGAGCCGGTCGGCGATCTTGATCAGCACCACCCGGATGTCCTTGGACATGGCCATGAACATCTTGCGCAGATTCTCCATCTGGGCCTGCTCGGAGCTGGAGAAATTGGCTCTCGTCAGCTTGGTGACGCCCTCCACCAGCTCCGCCACCGTGGGGCTGAAGAGCTTGTCGATGTCGTCGTGGGAGGCGTCGGTGTCCTCGATGCAGTCGTGGAGCAGGGCGCCCAGAATGGCGTCGGTGTCCAGACCCATCTCCGCCACGATCTCGGCCACGGCCAGGGGATGGATGATATAGGGGGAACCGTCCTTGCGCAGCTGGTTTTTGTGCTTGGCGTTGGCGTAGTCCACGGCACGGTCGATCAGGTCCATGTCCACATAGGGCATGCACTTGAGGATGGTGGCACGCATGGAGGCATAATGTTCTTCAAAAGTTTCCATATATTGTCAGCTCTCTTTCGCACGCAGAAGGGTCTGCAGGGTCCGGCTCCGGTTCAGGTCGGCCTTTTCGGAGCCGGGAGTCAGGTAGATGGCCAGATATTTGTGAAGACGCTGGGTATTCAGAAGTCCCACATCCCGGAAAATGTCGATGCAGGTCAGCAGTTGCCCCAGGCTCAGGGGCACGCCGGACCAGCGGACGATCTTCCGGCACAGGCACATGGGATTTTCACGGATGGGGGAGGAGCAGGAGGCCAGAAACCGCCAGACCATGCCCAGCGTTGCCCGGCTGGGGATCAGGGTGGCGGCGATCTCGGCGGTGAGCCGGTCCTCCATCAGCGCCCGGTAGCCGCCCATTTCCACGGAGCATTCGGCGCTGCAGGCGGGGCGGATGTCCAGCACGTTCATCTGGACGGAGCGCTCGCCCCGGAATTCGTTGATCTGGGGATTGAAGGCCACATCCACCAGGTCGCCGGGCTGGATGGAGGCGGTCTCCGGGGTGGCGGAGAAATAGATGGCGTTGATGCCGTAGCGGCCGCTGCGGAGCCGCAGCCGCATATGCCGGCCGCCGCCCACCAGATTGATCCGCTCCACGGTGAGGTTTTTCATCATCAGCACCGGCTTGGGGCAGCCGTTGCCGCAGGGCTCCAGGGCCTCCAGAGCTTCGATGCCCCGGATGGTCAGCATCTCCGGCGGGACGGCGCAGTCGATATCCAGGATAGTCCTGGGGGTGTCGTCGGAATAGAAGCTGCCCGCCAGCTGGCAGATCCGGCTGCGGAAGGCCGGGATCTGGCCCCGGGAGATGGTAAAGCCTGCCGCCAGCTCGTGGCCGCCGTAGCTTTCCAGCAGGGAGGACAGGGCGGTCAGGGAGGAGAACAGGTTGAAGCCGCCAAAGCTGCGGGAGCTGGCCTTGCCGTGGTCGCCGTCTAGGCAGATCAGGAAGGTGGGGCAGCAGTATTCCTCGGCGATGCGGCTGGCCACGATGCCCACTACGCCCTGATGCCAGGTCTCGTCCGCCAGGACGATGGCTTCGGGGATATGGCCGTCGGGCAGCATGGCCACCGCCTGATTGTAAATTTCCGATTCCACCGCCTGCCGCTGGCGGTTCAGCTCGCACAGTTGTCTGGCCAGGAACGTGGCCCGGGTGGGATCGTCGGTGAGGAACAGCTCCACCGCCAGATCGATCTGGCCCATGCGGCCGGCGGCGTTGATCCGGGGGGCCAGCATGAAGCCGATGGAGGAGGCGCTGACCTGTTCCGGGGCGCAGCCGCTTTCCTTCATCAGGGCGGCGATGCCGGGGCGCTTGGTGTGCCGCAGGGATTCCAGGCCCCGGGAGACGAAGACCCGGTTTTCACCCCGGAGCAGCATCACGTCCGCCACGGTGCCGAGGCAGACCATGTCGGCGTATTCCGCCAGGACTTCCTCCTGGCTTCCGCAGAGGGCGGCGGCCAGCTTGAAGGCCACGCCGACGCCGGAGAGATTCTTGTGGGGATAGCCGCTGTCGGGCCGGTGGGGGTCCACCACCGCGGCGGCCTGGGGGAGAACATCCTTGCACTCGTGGTGGTCGGTGATGACCAGGTCGATGCCCAGCTGAGCGCAGAGCCTGGCCTCCTCCACGGCGGTGATACCGCAGTCCACGGTGATGATCAGCCTGACGCCCTCCCGGTGGAGCTGGTGGATGGCGATGGGATTCAGGCCGTAGCCCTCCTCCAGCCGGCCGGGGATATAGGACACCACATCCGCCCCGTGGCGGCGCAGGAAGTCCGTCAGCAGACAGGTGGAGGTGATGCCGTCCACGTCATAGTCGCCGAAGACGGCGATCTTCTCATTTCTTGCCATGGCAAGGCCCACCCGGCCCGCGGCCAGGTCCATGTCCTTCATGCAGAAGGGGTCCGGCATGGGGGCGTTGCAGTCTAAGTACGCGTTTGCTTCCCGGGGGGATTTGATGCCCCGGGCGGAGAGGATCATGGCGGTCAGGGGGGCGTATCCCGCCTGCACCAGGGCATTGACAGAGCCCATCTCCGGTTCTTCAACATTCCAAATTCCGTATTTCACAGCCACACACATCCAATATCACTTTTTTCTCAATATTATAGCAAAAATCAGTCGGATGCACAATAGGCTGAGCGGGAAATTTATAATTAAGGTGTCGGGTGGGGGCAAGTTGGAGTTTGGCGCGCCATAGCGCGAAATGCAGAATGCTGAATGCAAAATGCAAAATTGTGGTATTTCCTGCGGAAATGATTTCAATTGCGCGCTTTGCGCACACCATCATTCTGCATTTTGCATTTTGAATTTTGCATTGCTATGCCGCAGGCAGAGCGACAAACTGCAATTCTCCTATTCCTGCCCCCTTGGTTCGGCGGTCAGCTGGGCGGCAGCGGCGGCCAGCATGGGGGCCAGGAGCATCCCGGGCAGGCCCCAGAGCTGATAGCCCGCGTACAGGGCGATCAGCGTCGCCAGAGGGTCCAGCCCCAGCTGATGGCCCACCAGCCGGGGCTCCAGCACTGAACGGGTCAGAGCCGCCGCGGCGTAGACTCCCAGCAGGCCGAAGGCCCGCGGCCGCTCCCCCTGAAGGAAGGAGATAAGGCTCCAGGGGATCAGCACCGTGCCGGTTCCCAGCACCGGGAAGGCATCCACCAGCGCCACGAGAAAGGCCCACAGTGGCGCGTAAGAGATCCGCAGCAGCAGGAAGCCCGCGGTGATGACCAGAAAATTGACGCCGGACAGCTTCAGCTGGGCCCGGAACCAGCGGCCCAGGGTGCCCTTCAGCCGGGAGAGGAGGGCTTTCAGGGAATCCAGCCGCGCCCTGGGGATCCGGCCGGCCAGGGTCTGCTTCAGCTTCGGGAGCTTGGCGGAGATCATGAAGCTGGATATGATGCCGGTGCCGATGCTCAGGGCGCTGTCCGGGAGCTTCCCCAGAATGCCCGAGGCCAGACTCAGCAGATACCCGGTGATCTTATCCAGCAGCGCCGAGCCGCCGGAGAAGAAGTCGCTGACGTTCCGGGTCAGCAGGGTCCGCAGGCCGTCGGGGGCCTTCTGGGCCAGGGCCAGGAGCCACTGGGATAGGGAGGCCATCCCGCTGCGGGCGGCGTTTTCCAGATCCGGGAGGATCCCGGACAGCTGCCGCAGCTCCCGGATCAGCAGGCCGCACAGCAGCATCACCGCCAGAGCCAGGAAGGAGAAGGACATGCTCACGCCGATACCCGACGCCGCGGCCCGGGGCAGCCGGAGCTTCCCGGTGAGGAAGCGGACCAGGGGCTCCGCCGCCAGAGCCAGGCACGCCCCCAGCACGAAGGGCAGAAACAGCGGCAGCAAGTACCGCGCCGCCAGAAAAACGGCCAGGAACAGCCCGATCAGCGCGGCGGATCTACGGATGGACGGATTCACTGAAAACGCCTCCTTTCTTGGAATATCCTGCCAACAGGGGTTGCTTTTTTGCGAAAGTATGTTACAATACAAACGGACGAATGACGCCCACGGGCGGACATTTTCCGCATTTTGTCTTTCAGGAGGTCTCTATGACGAAGAAACCCAAATACTATATTGTCGAAGCTTCCGCGCTGCCTGAGGTATTTGTCAAGGTGGCGGAGGCCAAGCGCCTGCTCTCCACCGGTGAGGCCTCCACGGTCAACGAGGCCACCCGGATGACGGATATCAGCCGCAGCGCCTTTTACAAGTACCGGGACTCCGTCCTGCCCTTCCAGAACATGATGACGGGCCGGACCATCACCTTCCAGTTCCTGCTCCACGACGAGCCCGGCGTTCTGGCGGCGATCCTGCAGATCTTCTCCCAGAAGGGTGCCAATATTCTGACCATCAATTCCATCATCCCCACCAACGGAAGCGCCCTGGTCACCATTTCCGCCGAGACCATGGATATGACCGTTTCCCTGGAGGACCTGCTCAACATCCTGGAGCAGACCCCCGGCGTGGTGAAGGCCGACGTACTGGCCGGTTAAAAAGCATCCAAACAGCTGCCCCCCACGGGGCGGCTGTTTTTTGCTGTTAAAATGGGGGCGGGGGATTCAAATTGTAGTTTAGCGTTCAGATTTGTACTGCACCCTTCGTAGGGCGGGGTCATGACCCCGCCGAAGCAGCTATGGAATTGAGCTGCAAAAATAATGCAAAACCCAACGTTTCCGACAGAATATTACACTCAAACCCGTTAGGTTGGCGGCGGGGTCATGACCCCGCCCTACGAATATGTTATTCAAAACCGTACGCTAAACTACAATTCGCAAAGCTGTTTTTTGTCGGAACGTTCCGCCTTTTCGGGACATACAATGGGCCGAGGAGGGAAGTGATATGCTCATCGTTCAGAAGTACGGAGGAACCTCCCTGGGGGATGCCGGGCGTATCCAGGCCGCCGCCGACCGGGTGGCGGGGCTGGCCCGGCAGGGGGCGCAGGTGGTGGTCGTGGTTTCCGCCCAGGGGGACACCACCGATGAGATGATCGCCCGGGCGGCGCAGCTGAATCCCCGGGGAGCGGCCCGGGAGATGGACGCCTATCTGGCCGCCGGGGAGCAGATGTCCGCGGGACTCATGGCCATGGCCATCGGGGCCCTGGGGTGCCCGGCCGTGAGCCTGACAGGCTGGCAGGCGGGGATCCATACCGACGCCCGCTTCGGCAATGCCCGGATCCAAAGCATCGACCCGGAGCGGATCCGGAAGGAGTTGGCTGCCGGGAAGGTGGTGGTGACGGCGGGCTTTCAGGGCGTTTCGGATGCCGGGGATGTGACCACCCTGGGCCGGGGCGGCTCGGACACCACGGCGGTGGCCCTGGCGGCTTGGCTGGACGCGGACCGGTGCCAGATCTTCACGGATGTGGACGGGGTCTACGACCGGGACCCACGGCGGTACCCGGAGGCCATCCGGTTCGGGCGGATCTCCTACGAAAAGATGCTGCGGCTCATTGAAAACGGCGCCCAGGTGCTCCACGACCGGAGCGTGGAGCTGGCGAGGGATCATGGGATCCGGATCGAAGTGCTGTCGGCCTTCACCGGCGCCCCGGGGACGATCGTTTCCGCGTTGGAATGATTCTGCCCGGAACTGTCATAAGATATTCCAGGCCGGGCGGGGAAATTCAGATTGGAGTTTATCGTTCCGTTACGCACTGCAGCTGTCATCCCGAGCGGAATGAAATGGAGTCGAGGGATCTACGCATTTCGTTGAGATTTGCAGTAAAATTGGTGCCAAGATCCCTCGACTCGCTGACGCTCGCTCGGGATGACAGCATTGCTGGTAATTTGCAGACTGTATGACAAACTACAATTTACCTTACAAAAAATAAATAAGTTTTCCTGAAAAAATGTCTTGACAATTGCCATGCCCCGTGGTAAAATACCCGGGTAATAAAGAAGGCTGAACATCCGCCTCACCGTCAGCGAAAGGCAAAACGGTTTATATTCCCCTTTTCCCTTCCGGGAAATATTGCGGAATTGTGCGGATGCTTTGGCATCCGCTTTTTTGTTTGTTAATTGGAGGTGCTTACCATCGCAAAGTTAGAACATCAGCTCAATGAGGAAATCCGCGACAAGGAGATCCGCGTCATCGGCAATGACGGCGCGCAGCTGGGCATCATGTCCGCTGCACAGGCCAACGCTCTGGCTGAAGAGCAGGGTATGGACCTGGTGAAGATCTCTCCCAACGCAACGCCCCCTGTCTGCAAGATCATGGACTACTCCAAGTTCTGCTTCGATCAGAAGAAGCGTGAGAAGGAAGCCAAGAAGAACCAGCGGGTGGTGGAGATCAAGGAGATCCGGATGAGCCCCAGCATTGACACCAACGACTTTAATACCAAGGTCAAGGCTGCTCAGAAGTTCCTGGGTGACGGCAACCGCGTCAAGGTCAGCGTCCGCTTCCGCGGTCGCGAAATGGCTCACACCAACCTGGGCGAGAAGCTGCTGATGGACTTTGCCGATGCCTGCGCTGAGATCGCCAATATGGAGAAGAATCCCAAGCTGGAAGGTCGCTTTATGGCGATGTTCCTGACCCCCAAGAATAGCAAATAATTCAGAATCACCACGATTTACGGAAGGAGAAACCTACTATGCCCAAGCTGAAGACCCATAGCGGTGCAAAGAAGAGATTCAACCTGACCAAGACCGGTAAGGTTAAGAGAGCTCACGCTTACAAGAGCCACATCCTCACTAAGAAGACCACCAAGAGAACCCGTCATCTGCGTGCAACCACCTACGCCGACCAGACCAATGTGGATGCAATCAAGAAGATGATTCCCTACAAGTAAGCCAGAATAGGAGGATACAGAAATGGCAAGAGTTAAAGGCGCAATGATGACGCGCAAGAGAAGAAATGCTACCCTGAAGCTGGCCAAGGGCTACTGGGGTTCCAAGTCCAAGCACTTCAAGATGGCCAAGCAGGCTGTCATGAAGTCCGGCAACTACGCTTTCGAGGGCCGCAAGCAGAAGAAGCGTGCATACCGCACCCTGTGGATCGCCCGTCTGAGCGCTGCTGTCGCTCCCTACGGCCTGAACTACTCCACCTTCATGAACGGTGTTCATAAGGCTGGCATCGAGATGAACCGCAAGAGCCTGTCCGAGATGGCCATCAACGACGCCGCCGCTTTCGCCGCTGTCGTCGAGAAGGCTAAGGCTGCTCTGTAATTTAACGTTACACAATCAGGACCCTGTCGCTGGCGACAGGGTCTTTTTTGTAAGTTTCACGGATGATGTGAATTGGAGTTTATCGTACTGTTCACAAACTCGCTCGGCTCTCCCTCTGGGAGAGCTGGCACGCCGAAGGCGTGACTGAGAGGGCCCTCTCCGCCCCTTCGGGGCACCTCTCCCAAAGGGAGAGGCAAGTTTGGTGCTCCCGCGCCAGTATGATAAACTACAATTTGAAAGGATGTGATCACATGGAACTCAAACATACCGCGCTCCGGGAGGGGCGGCTGTCTTCTTTTCTGCGGGGCGAAATGAAGATGTCCTCGGGCCTTGTGAACCGGCTGAAATGGCAGGGGAAGATCTTCGTCAACGGGAAACCAGAGCATAATGACTACGCGGTGAAGCCCGGCGATGTGATCACCGCGGCGCTGGATGAGGAGGAGCCGGATTATCCGCCCCAGGAGGGGGAGCTTTCCATCCTCTACGAGGACGAGTGGCTGCTGGCGGTGGATAAGCCCGCCGGGATGCTGATCCACCCCTCCCGGGCCCGGCTGGAGGGGACTTTGGCCAATTTTGTGCTGGGCTATTATGTCCGCACCGGGCAGAAAAGCGCCTTCCATCCCGTGACCCGGCTGGACCGGGACACCTTCGGCATCGTGCTGCTGACGAAAAATTCCCATGTCCATGCCCTGATGCAGGAGACGCCGCTGCGCAAGACCTACCATGCCCTGACCCTTGGCGGTCCTGAGGAAGCCGAGGGCGTCATCGATGCCCCCATCGCCCGGAAGGCGCTGCCCAGCCTGCTGCGGGAGGTCCGGGAGGATGGAAAGCCCTCGGTGACGGAATACCGGGTGCTGGAACGGAATGGAAAGTTATGTAAACTGGAACTGCGCCCGGTGACGGGCAGGACCCATCAGCTGCGCCTGCACTGCGCCCACATGGGCTTTCCCATCCTGGGAGACCCCCAGTACGGCGGGGAGAAGGCCATGGGCTTCGGCTGGGAGAGCCAGGCCCTCTGCGCCAAGCGGCTGGAATTTGACCATCCTATCACCGGGGAAGCGATGAACCTCCAATCGGGGATGGATGTGTGAGAATCACGTCATTGCGAGCCAGTGCTCACACTGGCGTGGCAATCTCCTGGTTCTTCCGTGAACCTCTGAAGAGAAAAACGGTAGATAATACCCGGATACACCAAGGTTTTCAGCATCTGACCGCATTACGCCGCCGTAGGGGATTGCCACGCTAGTGGTGCTCCGCGCAGCGAATCTGCAATATTATGGCTGCCGGTGGCAGCCATACCACAATTCAATGCGGACTGGCTCGCAATGACATACTTCTTTTTAACTGCACGCCAAACTGCAATTTGAAAAATCATTGCCTTTTTTGGTTTGGATGGTATAATACAAATCAAAAGGAGTGGTGCCATATGACCGTTTTTTTGACCAGCAGTCCCTGTGTATGCAATGCCCCCCGGGCCATTCTGAATCCGGAAAATGATTTCGTGGAGAAGCTGCGCCGGTGCCTGCCGGAGAATCCCAGGTGCCTGTTCATCTGCTCCGATCCGGACAGCTATGACCTGACCGACAGCTTCGGCCGGGATATGAGCGAAGCCTTCGCGGAGGCGGGGATGGAATTTTCCGAGTTCGCGGTGCTGGACGGCCGGAACGCGGAGGACGCCCAGGTGCTGATCTGGGAGTCGGATATGATCATCCTGGCCGGGGGCCATGTGCCCACCCAGAACGCCTTCTTCCAGGAGATCGGCCTGCGGGAGCTGATCGGGGATTTCCAGGGCGTCGTCATGGGCATCAGCGCCGGCACCATGAACTGCGCCGACCGGGTCTATGTCCAGCCGGAGGAGCCGGGGGAGTCCGTCCCGGAATTTGAGCGGTTTGCCGAGGGCCTGGGCCTGACGGATGTGAATGTTCTGCCCCACTACCAGCAGGTGAAGGACAATATGCTGGACGGCCAGCGGCTCTTTGAGGACATCACCTATGCAGACAGCATGGGCGAGTGCTTCTTCGCCCTGGTGGACGGCAGCTTCGTTCTCATTGAGGACGGCGTGACCACCCTCTTCGGCGAGGCCTACTGCATCCGGGACGGCGAAATGGAGCAGGTCTGTGAGCTTGGCGGGAGTGTCATCCTGGAATAACGGCAAAACGGAAAGTTCCTGTTGACAAAACCGGGCATTTCGGGCTATAATACCTAGGTACAATTTGCAAAAGCTGTGAAGAGAAGAGTAAGTCGGAATATCCGGTCAGAGAGCCCAGGAAGGTGAGAGTGGGCACGGGGAAAACGGCTGAACATGGTCTCGGAGCTGGGTCTTCGACAGGTAGGGGACTCCGGGCGCGCCCGTTATCGCGTTTTTGAGGTGCGTGTGGAACATAGGGGATTGCCACGCCAGTGTGAGCACTGGCTCGCAATGACATGCTTCTTTTTTTGCGCGCATAAAATCAAGGTGGTACCGCGTAAATTTTACGCCCTTGGAGCTTTCCAGGGGCGTTTTCATTTTCAGGAGGAGAATTTTTTATGTGTGAAAAGTGCAAGGGTAAGTATTATATCACGACGCCCATCTACTATCCGTCCGCCAATCTGCACATCGGCCATGCCTACTGCACCGTGGCCACCGATACCATGGCCCGCTACAAGCGGCTCCAGGGCTATGATGTGCTGTTCCTGACCGGCACCGATGAGCACGGCCAGAAGATCGAGGACAAGGCCAAGGAGGCTGGCGTTACCCCCCAGCAGTTCGTGGACAATATCGTCGAGGGCGAGAAGGGTGTTCTGGACCTGTGGAAGCTGATGAACATCTCCTACGACCGGTTCATCCGCACCACCGACGACTACCATGTGGCCGCCATCCAGAAGATCTTCAAGAAGATGTACGACAACGGTGACATCTACAAGGGCACCTACAAGGGCAAGTACTGCAAGCCCTGCGAGTCCTTCTGGACCGAGAGCCAGCTGGTGGACGGCAAGTGCCCCGACTGCGGCCGTGAGGTCCAGGACGCCGAGGAGGAGGCATATTTCTTCCGTCTGAGCAAGTACGCCGACCGGGTGCAGGATCTGCTGGAGAACACCGATTTCCTGGAGCCCCGGAGCCGCGTCAACGAGATGGTCAACAATTTCATCAAGCCCGGCCTGGAGGACCTGTGCGTCTCCCGCACCAGCTTCACCTGGGGCGTGCCTGTGGACTTTGATCCGGGCCATGTGGTCTACGTCTGGATCGACGCCCTGTTCAACTATATGACCGCCCTGGGCTTCGAGAATGACAAGTATGACAATCTGGAGAAGTTCTGGCCCGCCGATGTCCACTTCGTGGGCAAGGAGATCGTCCGGTTCCACTCCATCATCTGGCCCGCCATGCTGATGAGCCTGGATCTGCCCCTGCCCAAGAAGGTCTACGGCCACGGCTGGCTGAACTTCAACGGCGAGAAGATGTCCAAGTCCCGGGGCAACGTGGTGGATCCCTACCTGCTGAGCGAGCGCTTCGGCGTGGACGCCCTGCGGTTCTTCCTGCTGCGGACCTTCCCCTTCGGCTCCGACGGCAACTTCACCAACGAGCTGCTGATGGGCACCATCAACACCGATCTGGCCAATACCCTGGGCAACCTGGTTTCCCGCACCGTGGCCATGAACCAGAAGTACTTCGCAGGCTCCCTGACCGAGGGCGGCGAATCCGCGCCCATCGACGCCGAGCTGAAGGCACTGGCCGCGGAGGTCTTCGCCGCCTACGAGCAGAAGATGGACAAGTTCCAGTTCTCCGCCGCTCTGAACGAGGTCTTCCGCCTGCTGGACCGTGCCAACAAGTATATCGACGAGACCACGCCCTGGATCCTGGCAAAGACCGAGGAAAGCAAGCCCCGGCTGCTGACCGTCATGAAGAACCTGTGCGAGTGCATCCGCGTCAGCGCCATCCTGCTGCTCCCCTTCATGCCCGAAACTTCTGAGAAGATCTTCGATCTGCTGAATGTGCCTGCTAACGCCCGTACCTGGGAAGCCAGCTGCTACTGCGCCGACGAGGCTGCCGTGTGGAACACTGTTGTCGGTGCTCCCCTGTTCCCCCGTCTGGATGTGGAGAAGGAGCTGGCGGCTCTGGAGGAGCTGAGCAAGGCAAACCAGAAGCCCGCCGTGGAGATCGAGCCCTACGCCGAGGAGAATGTGGACTTCGACACCTTCTGCAAGTCCGATTTCCGGGCCGTCAAGGTCAAGGACTGCCAGAATGTGAAGAAGAGCAACAAGCTCTTGCAGTTCACCCTGGACGACGGCACCGGCACCGACCGGCAGATCCTCAGCGGCATCGCCATGTACTACAAGCCCGAGGACCTGATCGGCAAGACCCTGGTGGCCATCACCAATCTGCCCCCCAGAAAGATGATGGGCCGGGAGAGCTGCGGCATGCTGCTCAGCGCCGTGCACACCGTCAACGGTGAGGAGAAGCTGAATCTGATCATGATCGACGACGCCATCCCCGCCGGCGCGAAGCTCTGCTGATTTGAATATGTAAAAAGCGCCGTCGCAAGACGGCGCTTTTGGATTTATAGGGATATCCCGTCACTTCTTCCGATACAGCAGGCGGATGGAATTGAGGACGCAGAGCATGGCGACGCCGGAGTCGGCGAAGACGGCCATCCACATGGAGGCGTGGCCCGTCAGGCCCAGGATCATGACGATCAGCTTCACCGCCAGGGCGAAAACCACGTTCTGCCAGGCGATGGCGCCGGTCTTCCGGGCGATGTCCAGAGATTCGGGGATGGCGTTCACATCGGAGGTCATGAACACCACGTCCGCCGCTTCGATGGCCGCGTCGGCGCCGCTGCCCATGGCCGCGCCCACATCGGCGCCGGCCAGCACCGGGGCGTCGTTGATGCCGTCGCCCACGAACATGGCCGCGCCCAGCCGGGAGCGGATCTGCTGGAGGTGCTCCAGCTTTTCGTCGGGCAGCAGCCGGGCGTGGACCTCGCCGATGCCGGTCTGGGCGGCGATCTCATTGGCAGCGGTCTGATCGTCGCCGGTGAGCATGGCGGTGGCGATGCCCTGCTTCTTCAGGCGGCTGACCGCCTCCTTCGCGCCGGGCTTCAGGGTGTCCGCAATGAGGAGGTGGCCCAGGCAGACGCCGTTTTCGGCCACGAAGACGCTGGTGCCGCCCCGGGGCAGCGCCTCCGGCAGCGGGACGCCGTTCTCTTCCAGCAGCTTTTCATTGCCGCAGAGGATGGTCTTGCCCTCCACCGTGGCCCGGATACCCTTGCCGGGGAGCTCTTCCAGAGCTTCCGGGGCGTGGAATTCCACGGCCCGCTCCCGGGCGGCTTCCACGATGCTGACGGCGATGGGATGGGTGGAATGGCACTCGCAGCAGGCGGCCAGGGCCAGAACCCCTTCTCTGTCGGCGATCTCCTGGACCCGGAAATCGCCCCTGGTGATGGTGCCGGTCTTGTCCATGACCACGGCCTTGATCTTGCCCATGGCTTCGATGGACACGCCGCCCTTGAAGAGGATGCCCTGACGGCTGCCGGCACCGATGCCGGAGAAGAAGGCCAGGGGCACGCTGAGGACCAGGGCGCAGGGGCAGCTCATGACCAGGAAGGACAGGGCCGTGTAGACCCAGTAGTTCCAGTCGCCGGTGACGATGGAGGGGACGATGGCCACCACCGCCGCCAGACCCACCACGATGGGGGTGTACACCCGGGCGAAGCGGGTGATGAAGCGCTCAAACCGGGGCTTGCTGGCCGCGGCGTTTTCCACGGAGTTCAGGATCCGGGTGACCATGGATTCCGACAGAGGCTTTTCCACCCGGATGGTCAGCTGGCCGGTGGTGTTGACGCAGCCGGAGACCACCTTGTCTCCCGCCGCCGCCCGGACGGGCACCGGCTCGCCGGTGATGGGGGCGGTGTCGATGCGGCTTTCACCGCTGACCACCACGCCGTCCAGGGGGATCCGGTCGCCGGGCCGCACCAGCAGCAGGTCATTCACCCGGGCTTCCCCGGCGGGGATCACGCTGACCGACGCTCCGTCGATCCGGTTGACCACTTCGGGGCGCAGGTCCACCGCTTCCATGATCTGGCTGCGGCTCCGGGCCACGGCCTTTTCCTCAAAATATTCGCCCATCCGGTAGAACAGCATGACGCCCACCGCTTCCGCCAGCTCGCCGATGGCGAAGGCACCGATGGTGGCGATGCTCATGAGGAAATTCTCGTCCAGCACATGGCCGCGGGTGAGATTCTTCACGGCGGTCACCAGGATCTCACCGCCCAGCACCACATAGGCCGCTACGAAGGCGATGGCGGAGAGGATACCCAGGTCTACCCACCCCAGCATCAGGCCCGCCAGGAACAGGGCCGTGCCGAGAACGATGATGCGCTTGTCCTTGTCGCTGTCTTCCTCATGATGTTCGTGGGCGGCGTGCTCTTCGTGGTCATGGTGGTGGCCGCAGGCGCAGTCTTCGCCGTGGTGGTGATGCTCGTGGCCGCAGGCACAGTCTTCGTCGTGGTGGTGATGCTCATGACCGCAGGCGCAGGGCCCATCGTGGCCATGATGGTGCTCATGGCGGCCCTCCCGGGGGAGGATCTCCACCTCGGATTCCACGGTCCGGGCCACTTCCGTCAGCTTCGGTAGCAGGCTGTCCGGGTCCTTCGCCGTCAGCCGCAGCTGGCGGGTGGCGAAGGTGATGGTGGCTTCCGCGACCTCGGGAAGCGCGTTGAATTTGGCTTCGATCTTGGCGGCGCAGTTGGCGCAGTCCAGATTTTCCAGGATATAAACCTTCCGGGTCATCTTCTTTCCCTCCTGTTTATTTTAACATATGAGCAGTTGTTCATTTGTTATTTTTAGTATAGCCCCATTTCCTGCCCTTGTCAAGCAGAAAATGGGGAGAATTTTAAAATTGGAGCCCAGCGCTCTGCTTGGGACATCGCAATGCAAAATTCAAAATGCAAAATGCAGAATGATGGTGTGCGCTTTGCGCACGATTTAGAATCATTTCCGCAGGAAATACCACAATTTTGCATTCAGCATTCAGCATTCTGCATTTCGTTAGCTCATCCCGTCTGGCCGGGGCGGATGACCCAGAGGTTGCGGATCTGGCCTTCGATCTGCTCGTAGGACCAGAGGGCTTCGGAATTGGCGTGGCTGTTGGGGTCGTTGACCCGGATCATGCCGTCCTCCCAGCCCACCAGCACAATGTAGTGGCCGGTGGTGGTGAAATCTCCTGCCCGCATGGAGCAGATGATGGGATTGCCCGCTTCCAGATTGTCCACGATCCGCTGCTTCACCAGGGGGATCTCCGTCACGTCCAGGCCCAGCTTGACGCCGCCCTCGCTGATGAGGGTCCAGGAGGTGCCGTAGCCGGACTCATAGTAGCCGTTCTCCGCGGAGAATTCGATGATCTTCTCGGGGCGGAAGGCCTCGTCGCCGCCGGTGACATAGTAGCCCGCCATGGACAGGCACACCGGGCCGCAGCCGGTGATGCCCACCACATCGGAGCCGTATTTGATGTAGCCCCACCGCTGGTCCCACTGCATGAACAGCGGCACGCCTTCAGACAGGTCGCAGTCCAGGGCCGTGAGCTCCGCCTCCTGGCGGAAGGGGTAGTTCAGCACGAACTCCTCCGTCTCGGGATTCCGCTCCAGCAGCTCGATCAGGCTTTCGGGGTATTCGCTGTAGGCGATGCCCATTTCGTCGGCATACTGCTTGACCTTCAGCTCGGTTTCGCTCCGATCCTGCCAGTAGAAGCTGACGTCCCGGTAGAACTTGACCACCTTCGGCGCGCTCAGAGCGGCGATGACCGCCAGGATCAGGAGCGTAAAGACTGCGCCCAGCCATTTTTTCTTTTTCATTGGATTCACCTTCCTTTTGGCTGATTATATCACATAGCCCCTTAGGAAGTCCTTTCGGGAAGATTAAGATTTTTATAATTATGGGGGAAATTATCGCAGAAATTCCACACAACCCATGGACCGTCCGGGAGGCCGGTCCCTACGATGGTAATTCGACTGTGATTTTTGCCTTTGGGTTTACATAAAAATGCGCGCCCCCATCGAGGCGCGCATTCTGTCATCGGATTCTCCGGCCGTCCAGCACCGCTTCGACCAGCTTGTCGCCTTCATAGCGGAGCTTCAGCAGGAAAAAGGGCGCGTCCTGCCACAGAAGGTCCAGGAAGATCTGGTCGCCCTCCCATTTGGGGAGCCGGTCCAGAAACTCCCGGCTGACCCACTGCAGGTCTCCCTCATTGCATTCCGTCAGCTGGCCCTCGAAGCCCTCGGCGGTGAACAGGTACATGAATTCCCCCTCCGCCTGGTCGCAGAGGAAGGTGACCACGCCCCGGCATTTCCAGTCCGTCAGGGTCAGGCCCGTCTCCTCCTTCGCTTCCCGCAGAAGGCACTCGTCGGGGGACTCTCCCGGCTCGAATTTGCCGCCGATGCCGATCCATTTGTCGTGGTTGATGTCGTTTTTCTTCTTCACCCGGTGGAGCATCAGCACCTGATCCCCCCGGAGCACATAGCAAAGGGTCGTGTTGATCATGCCTTGGGCCTCTGCATGATCCGCACCGCCAGATGGACGTTCTCCACATCCACCTCGCTGTGGCCATCCTCCCGCTCGCCGTCCAGGGTCCAGGGCATGGCGGGGTCCGCCACCACCTTGATCTTCTCCGCGCTGCGGAAGGTGATCATGGCGCAGTTGTACTTTTGGCTCTGGACCGCCTTGATGCACTCGGAGATCTCCAGCAGGTCCACCGGCGCCCGGACCAGCAGCACCTCCAGCTTGCCGTCAGCCATGTCCACCAGCTTGGGGTCCAGAGTCAGGATGCCGCCCACGGAGGTGGAATTGCTGATGGCGCCGAAGAGGAAATCATCCTCCACCACCTGGCCGTCCAGCTCCATGCGGACGTGCTCCTTGCGGATCTGGGACAGCTCGTTGATGCCCTCCAGCACATAGGCCGTGTGGCCCAGCATATTCTTGATGCTCTGGGGTGTGGCGTAGCTGGATTTGGTGAAGGCGCCGAAGGAGGCGATATAGGAGAAATACCGGTCGCCGAAGCGGCCCACGTCGTAGCGGACGGGCTCGCCCTCCACGATATCCTTCGCCGCCTGGAGGATGTTGGTGGGGATCTTCAGGCTGGCGGCGAAATCGTTGGTGGAGCCGGCGGGGATATAGCCCACGGGCACGTCCGCATCGCTGCGGAGGATGCCGGAGATGGTTTCATTGAAGGTGCCGTCGCCGCCGCAGCAGACCACCAGGTCCACGTCCCGGGCCCTGTTTTCCACCACCCGGGTGGCGTCGCCCTGGCCGCCGGTCATATAAGTGGTCACCTCATAGTCCGCCCGGTTGAACAGGGCAATGATGTCCGCCAGATACCGGACCGCCCGGCGCATACCGGAGTAGGGATTCATTACAAAGAGCATTTTTTTCATCGATCTTACCTCGCTCTGCTCGTTTCCTTTGTTGCAACCACATTATAGCACGTTCGGCGGAATTAACAAGGGACTTGAGGGGCAATTGTTGATTTCTTCGAAAAAAGTTCATAATAAGTTCATATGAAAACTTTACAATAACTCCTATATTCACTGGAGGATCCCCATGAAGTTGCTGCAATGCGCCATTTACGTCGCCGCCCTCGGCCTGATTTCCAACCCCGTCGGCAATCTGCTGCCCCGCCGCTGGTTTCGGGCGGAGCGGTTTCCCTACCGGCCCTTTTCCTGGGAGCGGGAGGGGAAAATTTACGAGAAGCTCCATATCCGCGTCTGGAAGGACCGGGTTCCGGATATGAGCAGGCTCCTGCGCTCCATGGTGCCCAAGGCGGTGACGGCGCGGCCCACTGCCGAAAGCCTGGACCGCCTGGTCCGGGAGACCTGCGTGGCGGAAGCGGTCCACTGGGCGCTGGCGGTCCTCTCCCTGGGGGTCCTGAAGATATGGAAGGGGCTGGGGGGCTGGATCTGCTACGGATTGTGCCTTCTGGGGAATCTGCCCTTCATCATCATCCAGCGCTACAACCGCCCCCGCCTGCTGCGGACCCTGAACCGCCTGCGGGCACGAACGGAATAGACAAACGCCCCGGGAGATTGGCGAAATCCACCCTGATGGGTGGATTTCATATCACCGAAACCGCCAGGTTTCGATATCACCCGCGCCGCAGGTGCGGATATCACATTTTGCGGAGCAAAATATATCACTTTTCAACACAGAACAGGCCAGATCCGGGATTATCCGGATCTGGCCTGTCATTCTATGCTGCTGTCTTACGAACACCCTCCATTTCCCGGGGCGTTTTGAAGTTGATGGGGGTGAAATTGTAGTTTAACGTGCACTTAAAAAGAAGCACGTCATTGCGAGCCAGTGCTCACACTGGCGTGGCAATCCCCCCGTTCTTCCGTGAACCTATGGAGAGGAAAACGGTAGAAAATACCCGGAAACACCAAGATTTTCAGCATCTGACCGCATTGCGCCGCCATAGGGGATTGCCACGCTAGTGGTGCTCCGCGCAGCGAATCTGCAATATTATGGCTGCCGGTGGCAGCCATACCACAATTCAATGCGGACTGGCTCGCAATGACAGCATTTTTTGGTCGCCGCAACCACTTTTCAAAGGGAACGCTAAACTACAATTTAAACCAATGGGCCACACTTCGTTTTACGCGTCCTTTCGGGTCAGCCAGAGGGCAACCAGGATGGCGCTGACGCCGCCGGTCAGCTTGCCCACGATCATGGCGGGGAGCATCTCCGGGGCGAAGCCGGCGGTGAAGCCCAGATGGTCGCCGAAGACAAAGGCTGCCGAGACGGCGAAGGCGATGTTGACCACCTTGCCCCGGCGGTCCATGTCCCGGACCATGCCGAAGGTGGCGATGGAATTGGCAAGACTGGCCACCAGTCCCGCCGCGGCGGTCTCGTTGATGCCGATGAGCTTCCCGAACCGGGTCAGGGGCCGGCGCAGCAGCTTCGTCAGCACGAACACCAGCGGGAATGCCCCGGCCAGCACGATGGCGATGGCTCCCACGGTCTGGAAGCCCTCGGAAATGGGAGCCATGCCGGGAATGATGACAAACCCGGTCAGCTCCTGGACGATGGCCGCGGCAAGCCCCGCGGTGATCACCGCCACGACGCCCTTGCCGAAGGCGGCGAAGCCCCGGATCATGAGCCCCTCCGCCTTCCACAGCCCCAGGGCGATCAGCGCTGCCAGGAGCACGATGGGCAGGAGGTTTCGCAGCAGCATGGACACCGGGAAGCCCGCCACCAGTCCGCCGGCGAAAATGCCGATGGGGATGGTGACGATGCCGCAGAGGATGCCCTGGGCCATGGCGGGTCGGTCCTCCTCCGCCAGGATCCCCATGGCGACGGGGATGGTGAAGACGATGGTGGCGCCCAGCATGGAGCCCGTCAGCACGCCGCCCAGCAGCGCCGCCTGGGGATCGTCGGTCATCTCCGCTGCCAGTGCGCCGCCGCCCATGTCGCAGGCCAGGATGGATCCGGCGAACATGGCCGGGTCCGCCCCCAGGAAGCGGAACACCGGCACCACCACGGGCTTCAGGATCGCCGCCAGCACCGGGGCCAGGGTGATGACGCCGATCATGGCCATAGCCAGGGAGCCCATGGACAGGATGCCGTTTTCGAATTCCTGTCCCAATCCCAGCCGGTTCCCAAAGATCCGGTCCACGGCCCCCAGCACCGCAAACCCCGCCATCACGGCGATCAGTATTTCATGAGCAGACATGGTATCACTTCCTTGATTGATTCGAATTGTAGTTTATCGTACAATCTGCAAATTACCAACAACGCTGTCATCCCGAGCGAGCGTCAGCGAGTCGAGGGATCTTGGCACCGATTTTACTGCAAATCTCAACGGAATGCGTAGATCCCTCGACTCCATTTCATTCCGCTCGGGATGACAGCTGCGGTACGGAAGGGAACGATAAACTACAATTTCCTCTCCCCATTGGGATCCAAAATCGCCACGACGGCGGCGTCGATGGGGGCGTCCATGCAGTAGCGGGAGGCTACCGTCCCGGTGGCCAGCAGTACCCGGTCGCCAACCCCCGCGCCGACCTGATCCGCCGCCACCAGATCCTCCCGGCCGGTGTCTACCACCAGAAAGGTCTGGCCCGACAGGCACCCCGCCTTCCGGGTGGCCCAGACCGAGCCGATGACTGTTCCGATCTTCATTCCGATCCCTCCATAATTTCCTTGGCCAGGGGCGTCAGCACCGCGCCGGGGCCGGGCAGCTGCCCCTTGCGCCGCAGGTCCCGGGCCTCCTCCGCGGTGATCAGATGCCGCCGGGCCCCGTCGGTGAAAATGACGCCCCAGCTTTTCAGCTCCCGCTGGGCCGCGGCGATGGCACCGGCCAGGGCTCGGTTTTTCGGAGACTCCGGCAGGCCGGGACTGTAGAGATACACGCCCTTTCCCTCCGCCAGGGCCGCCAGCACCCGCTCCTCCCGGAAGCGGAGCAGCTGCCCGATGGTGAGAGACCCGATGACCACCGCCTCATAGGGGGGCTCGCTGACATAGCTGTAGCCCAGCGGGTTCCCCGGCTCGCTGCCGATCAGCAGCGCCCGGGTCATGGGAGGATCCTCCCCAGGTCTCCCTTCCGGAAGCCGCAGGCATTGGCTTCGTCGTAATCCAGATGCACCGCGGTGCGGAATTCCGGGCTGACACGCACCACGGTATCCCCGAAGACGGCGGGACGGTCTGTGAAGGTCTGAAGCTTCACGGCCTGCTTATCGGTCACGCCGAACCGTTTTCCGTCCTCGGGCGTCAGGTGGATGTGCCGCTGGGCGGCGATGACGCCCTGGTCCAGCGCCACGGTGCCCCGGGTGCCCTCCAGGATGCAGCCGGGGGAGCCCGCCACGTCGCCGGACAGCCGCACCGGGGGCTGGATGCCCAGGGCCTTGCCGTCGGTCAGGGAGATCTCCACCTGGGCTTCCTTCCGCTCCGGGCCCAGCACCGCCACGTTTCGGAATTCCCCCTTGGGCCCCAGCACCGTGACCCGCTCCTTGGAAAGGTACTGCCCCGGCTGGGACAGGGGCCGGTCCGGCGTCAGGCCGTGGCCGAAGAGGGTCAGAGCCTGCTCCTTCGTGATATGCACATGCCGCCCGGAGGCCTCGATCGGCACAAAGATCCGGTCCAGCACGGCATCGATCAACGCGTCTGTTTTCTCCATCCAATCACCTGCTTTTTCGAATGTATTGATCATTGTAGTTTGTCGCACAGTTAAAAAGAAGCATGTCATTGCGAGCCAGCGCGCACGCTGGCGTGGCAATCCCCCGGTTCTTCCGTGAACCTACAAAGATAGGAACTGTAATTTCCCTGGAAAAACCAAGGTCTTTTGATATCCAACACAGGTGCGTCGCCGTAGGGGATTGCCACGCCAATGTGCGCACTGGCTCGCAATGACAGTATATTTTGGCACCGCAGCCACTGAACGAGCAACTACAATTTCCCCGCCTTTGTTTGGATCATCAGGATATAGATCATGCTGCTCATCCGGTTCAGGGCACGGAGGATGTCCTCCCGGGTCGCGCGGCCTTCGGGGTCCGTGAAGGCCCGGGCGGCAATTAGCTCCGCGCTCCGGGCCGCGCAGCGGCAGCGGTTCAGCCAAAGGATCGCCCCGCCGTCGGTGTATTCCGGCATGAAATGGGCCTGGCCGTAGTAGTCCTGGGGCCGGTGGCTCCGGCTTTGCTGCTCCTCCGGCGTCAGGCCGCAGAGGGTCCCCTCCGGGACGGGCTCGTCCATCACCTCACAGCGGATCAGCATCCGGGCCAGGCTCAGGATCTCTCCCAGGCTCCGGCGCAGCGGCTCTGTCACGTTGAGTTGACATAACATCAGCTCTGCCTCCAGCGTGTCCATGGCCCCCCGGAAGGCGATCCGGGGGTGGGTCTTGGGCACCAGGATGTCCCCGTTCAGATGGGTCAGCTGCTCTGGCTTCCGGCTCAGTACCGCCCCGTTTGGAAGGCGGTACTCTGTTGGCCGGGCGCTTTCGCCGGGCAGAACGCGGATCCGCTCCCGGGTCAGGAAGTCCCGGGCTCCGGGGGTCAGGGTGTCGCCCTTGCCCAGGAAGAACACCCGCGCCCCCTCCCGGTTGCGGATGTTCTGCCGGACCGTTTCCTCGGTGTAGAGCATCAGCCTTTGGCGCTCTGGGCGGAGCCGCCGGTTCTGCCTTTGGGCAGGATGGCATCCACCTCGGCGTGGGGCCGGGCGATGACATGGACGGAGATCAGCTCGCCCACCTTTTCCGCCGCCGCGGCGCCGGCGTCGGTGGCTGCCTTGACAGCACCCACGTCACCCCGGACCATGACGGTCACGAGACCGCCGCCTACCTGCTCCTTGCCCACCAGCTGCACATTGGCGGACTTGACCATGGCGTCCGCTGCCTCAATGGCCCCGATGAGCCCCTTGGTTTCGATCATTCCCAGAGAATTGGTGTCCATAATTGTTTCATCCTTTCATGTTGTGGATATTTCAAATTGTAGCTTATCGTGCTGTTGCACGAAATGCAGAATGCTGAATGCAAAATGCAAAATTGTGGTATTTCCTGCGGAAATCATTTAAATTGTGCGCTTGCGCACACTATCATTCTGCATTTTGAATTTTGCATTGCGATGCCGTAGGCAGAGCGACAAACTACAATTTACCGCAATCTTTCCAAAATCTTCTCCGCCAGGAGTTCTACCAGGTCGGGGTCTGCCCGTACCGTTGGTGCTTCCTGCTCACGGCCCCAGGCGACGCGGCGGATGTTGATCAGGTCCAGCGGGGAGATGTTATTGGAGGAGGAGCTGCCGCCTACGGCGCCGCAGCCCAGGGTCAGGGCGGGGAAGAGCCCGGTGGTGGCGCCGATGCCGCCCAGGGCTGCCGGGGTGTTCACCAGGAACCGGGAGACAGGGATCGCTTTGGCGAATTTGGCGATCACGTCCCGGTCCGACGCGTGGATGGCGAAGGTGTGGCCCGCGCCCTCGTGGGTCAGCACCTCCACGGCCTTGGCCAGAATGGCGTCCTCGCTATCCATGACGAAAAAGGCCAGCACCGGGCAGAGCTTCTCCATGGAGTAGGGCCGGGTGGGGCCTGCTTCCTGCTCCCGGGCGACCAGGATCTTCGTCCCCCGGGGGACCGGGAAGCCCGCCATCTGGGCCAGCTTCTCCGCGGGCCTGCCCACGATGTCCGGGTTCAGGGTCCCGTTGGGCTTGAACAGGAGCTTGGCCAGTTGTCCCGCCTCTTCGGCGCCCATAAAATAGAAGCCCTGGGCCTTTGCTTCGGCTTTGACTTTCTCCTCCATGGCCCTTTCCACGATGATGCTCTGCTCGGAAGCGCAGACCGTGCCGTAGTCGAAGGTCTTGGATCTCAGAATGCAGGAAACCGCCTGCTTCACATCCGCCGAATGGTGGATATAGGCGGGACCGTTGCCGGCGCCCACGCCGATGGCGGGCTTACCGGAGGAGTAGGCCGCCTTGACCATGGCGGGGCCGCCGGTGGCCAGGATCAGCTTCACTTCCTTTGCTCCCATCAGCTCCTGACACCCGGCCATGGAGGCCAGGCTCAGACAGCCCACACTGCCCGCGGGAGCCCCGGCCTTTTCCGCCGCGGCGGATACGATATTCGCCGCCCGCAGGGTGCAGTTCACCGCCTTGGGGTGAGGGGAAAAGACAATGGAATTGCCGGATTTCAGGGCGATCAGTGCCTTATAGCACACCGTAGAGGTGGGATTGGTGCTGGGCACGATGGCGGCGATGACCCCCACGGGGACACCGATCTCCCATAGCTTTTCCCGGGGATCCTCTTTTAATATGCCCACGGTCTTCATGCCCCGGATGGCTTCCGCCACCCGGTCTGACGCGAAGCGGTTTTTGGTGGTTTTGTCCTCTGTGTTGCCGAAGCCCGTTTCCGCGGCGGCCAGCTCCGCCAGCTCCACCGCGGCGGCGGAGAAGGCCTTGGCCACGGCTTCCACGATGCGGTCCAGCTGCTCCTGGCTCATGCCGGCAAGGGTTTTCTGAGCCTGTTCCGCCCGGCGGCAGAGGGTCCGCGTCTCCTGCCGTGCCGCCAGGTCCTTGTCTAAGTCCATACTGTCTCTCCTTTCAAATGATTCAAATTGTAGTTTATCTGTCAGTTGTCTGCCGCACCCAAAGGCCCACTTGTGTAAAGGGGGCTGGCTCGGCGATAGCCGAGACTGGGGGATTGTGCAGCAGAAGTCTGGAATAACCACCAGCATTTCGGCGAATTCGTACTGCAGCGCAGCAATCCCTCAGTCAAAAATCGGAGATTTTTGACAGCTCCCTTTACACAAGGGAGCCTTGGGGCGCTCCCGCGCCACTGCGCCCGCAGGCGCGTACAGAGCGCA
>JAFUMG010000029.1 GCA_017473225.1 Oscillospiraceae bacterium
AGATACGGTCTACGGCGGCGTTGGAAAGGGGCTACTGGTAAGCCTGGTGGACAGAAAGAGCCGGCTGCTGCGGATGGGCTTGCTTATGAGCCGGACAGCTGAGGATACCAGGCTGGTGATTGAGAAGCTGCTGAAAGGTCTGCCTGTCCAAAGTGTCAGTTTAGATAATGGGTCGGAGTTTTCTGAGTTCCGAAAGTTAGAAGAGTCTTTATCCACTCTTGTCTACTTTGCTGAGCCACATAAACCGTGGCAGCGGGGAACGAACGAAAACACCAACGACATCATCCGTTTTTTCTTTCCGAAAGGTTTTGATTTCAGGACAGTAACCAATGATGATATTCAGCTCGTTGAAAACATCATCAATAATCGTCCCAGAAAATGTCTTGGTTGGAAAACGCCTGCTGAAGTTTTCTGCGAAAGTGTTGCACTTGCTTGACTTTCTGCCCTGGCTCGGCGATAGCCGAGACTGGGGGATTGTGCAGCAGAAGTCTGGAATAACCACCAACATTTCGGCGAATTCGTACTGCAGTGCAGCAATCCCTCAGTCAAAAATCAGAGATTTTTGACAGCTCCCTTTACACAAGGGAGCCTTGGGGCGCTCCCGCGCCAGTGCGTTAAACTACAATTTACAGCTCTCACGCCCTTCGGTATATTTCCATTTTCCCTTCATAGCCGTCGATCAGCTGGTAGCCCTCCCTTTCCAGCAGGTCCGTCAGGCCCTCGAAGCCGCCGTAGGCTTTATAGCTCTTCTCATCCGTGACGCTGAGCACGATATACTCGCATTCCAGCAGATGCTCCTTCGATGCGTAGCGCACATCGTAGAGGGTCTCCCGGCCGGACAGATAGGTGGTGTAATAGGTGGTGGCCGCCGCGGAGGCATCCTCCGGGATCTGGGCCAGAAGCCGGCGCAGCTCGTCATAATACCCGGCGTATTTCACGCAGTAGCCGGGATATTTCACCGCCTTGGGCACCACCTGGGCGCCGAAGCACCCTGCGGCAACACATACCGCGGCTCCCAGGGCGGCGATCTGCCGCTTCTCCGCCCGGAGGTCTGCCGCGTTCACCGCCGTCAGATAGAACAGGCAGGCGGTGGAGCCGTAGGTGTACTGGAAGAAGATGCTGTGCTGGTACTGGTAATCGGACATGAGATTCACCAGAACGTAGGGGATCAGCAGAATGTACCGCTCATACCGCCGGGTGACCAGCGGCAGGCCCAGCAGGGGCAGCAGCGTCAGGGCGATAAACTCCAGCTTTTCCGGGTCCACGCACTCGTAAACCGCCTTCATGGGAAGGATCAGCACCGCCTTCACCACCGACAGCAAGGACCCAGAGCCATCATAGATGAAATTGCTGTAGCGATAGGTCATGACGCCGTCGCCGCTCCGGGCCAAATACCCGGTCACCCCAAGAAACCAGAGCAGGGACCCGGCCAGCAGCGCGGAGCCCGCGACCAGCCCCCACTTCCCTTCCCGCCGCGCCAGCGTCTTCACCAGCAGCCACAGGGCGATCACCGCCCCGTACACCGCCGCGTCCTCCTTAACCATCAGGGTCAGGACGGCGGCGACAGCGGTGATCCAGCCGCTTTTCCGGTCGAGGCCGTAGAAAAGCCACAGGATCAGGGGCGTCAGGAAGGCGTTTTCGTGGATATCATAGCTGGTTCCCCCGGCGTAGGCGGGATACAGGAGCAGCGCCCCGCAGAGCAGGCACCGGACCGGGGGGTTCAGGCCATGGAGCCTTCCCAGCTTCCACAGGGGGATCACCGCCGAGGCCAGCACCGCCGCCTGGAGCACCTGCAGGGTCTCGGGCTCCGGCACCAGGCAGTAGAAGGGCAGCAGCAGATAATAGATGGGCGACACATGGACCGCGAAATGGCTCAGGGCCCCGTCCCGCTCCACGGTGGTGATGGGCAGGCCCGTGGTCTTCATGGAGTGGAACATCTGGGCAAAGATGCCGAAATCGTAAGTCGGCGTACTGAAGCTGCGGACCCGGCAGACCGTCCAGACGCTGACGAACAGGAAATACACCACCGCCCCGGCGGCAGCCAGAAGGGCAAAACGGCGGTCCTCCGCCACAGGCCTGACGCGGACCCCGCGCCCGTCCCAGCCCCGGCGGGCATAGACGACCAGCACCGCCAGCACCAGCACGCAGGCTGTCAGGAAGGGCCATGTAAAGGACGCTGCCAGCGAGCGGGCCGTCAACGCCGCGAATACCCCGGCGATGGCCCACCGCTCCCACCGGCCCGTATTGGTCCGCCGGGACAGGAGCCACAACGCGGCAAACACGGCCGCCATCACAGCGGCAATACGCCCCGGGGAGACTTCCGCAAGCCCCTCCACCCCCGCAAGAGATACCGGGTTCACCAGCGTCTCCAGGGTCACCGCCGCCAGCCAGGACAGCACCGCCCGGCGGATCCAGTCCGCGGTGCCGCCGGCGGTTTTGATTTTTGAAGATTCATAAAGGATTTTCATCAGGATTCCCTCTTTCAGCAGCTACTTTACCATCAACCCGCCGGAAAATCAACAAAAAACGGCGAACCGTAACAGAACTTTAAGAAAACAGGAAACTTCCCCCTTGTTTTTTATGTCGGATACGGTTATAATAGGCAAAGCAACAAGAAACAGGAGGTCATAATCATGGCTGTTAAAATTGAAAAGGAAACCATCATCGGTGACATTCTGGACGTCGCTCCCCAGGCGGCTCCTCTGTTCTTCGCCATCGGCATGCACTGTCTGGGCTGCCCCTCTTCCCGCGGTGAGACCGTGGAGGAGGCCTGCATGGTCCACGGCATCGAGTGCGAGCCCTTCCTGGCTCAGCTGAACCACTTCCTGGAGGCCTACGAGGCCGACCAGGCAGAGAAGGCCTAAGTCAACCGGCTATGCCATCCCGGCCCCACGCCGGGATGGCATTTTTCATTTTTTATTTCAAATTGTAGTTTGTCGCACTGGCGCGGGAGCGCCCAACTTGCCTCTCCCTTTGGGAGAGGTGCCCCGAAGGGGCGGAGAGGGCCCTCTCAGTCACGCCTTCGGCGTGCCAGCTCTCCCAAAGGGAGAGCCAAGTGGGTTTGTAAACAGCACGCTAAACTACAATTCCCAACTGGAGGAATCAAAATGAAACTCCCCATCTCTTCCCGGCTGCTGGCCTGCGCGGGGTTTGTGGCCCCGGGGGACCGGATCGCCGATATCGGCTGCGACCACGGCTATCTGTCCATCCATCTTCTGACAAACGGTATCGCCACCTCTGCCATCGCCGCCGATGTCAATGAACAGCCCCTCCGGAGCGCCATGGGCAACGCGGAAAAATATGGCGTCCGTGACAAGATGACCTTCTTCCTCTCCGACGGCGTTCGGAATATCCCCCGGGATTTTGACACCCTGATCTGCGCCGGCATGGGGGCGGACACCATGATCCACATCCTGACCGACGCGCCCTGGCTGAAGGATAAAAAATACCGCCTGATCCTGCAGTGCCAGTCCAAGACCCACGAGCTGCGCCGCTATCTGTCGGAGGAGGGCTGGCGCGTCACGGAGGAAGCCGTGCTCCGGGATGGGCGGTTCCTGTACACCGTCATGGAGGTATACTTCCAGCCGGAGTACCCCCGGCTGACCCCGGGTGAGTGGTACTTTCCCCCGGCCATGCTGGAAAATCCCGGCCCCGAAACCATCGAATACTATCACCGCATGGTGAAAAATCTCCAAACCGCCGTCCAGGCCCGGGGAGCGAAGGCCGATCCCCGGCTGAAAGAGATCCTGCGGGAGCTGGAGACTCTGGCGGAGGACCCGAATCTGCGTTTTCTGAAGCAAGGAGGATGAACATGACAACCGTCGCCGACATTCTGAAATACATCGAGACCATCGCGCCCACCTATATGAAAGAAAGCTGGGACAATGTGGGTCTGCTCTGCGGCCGGAAGGACCGGGAGGTCCGCAAGATCCTGGTGGCTCTGGACTCCTTCCGCAGCGTCATCGACGAAGCGATCGCGGAGGGCGCCGACCTGATCGTCACCCACCACCCCCTGATCTTCCGGGATCCCCTGATGGCCGTCAACGAGGATACGGAAACGGGCCGATGCGTCCTGACGCTGATGGAGCACGGCATCGCCGCCATCAACGCCCACACCAATCTGGACCTGGCTCCCGGCGGTATCAACGATGTGCTGGCCGCCACCCTGGGCCTTGAAAACATCGAGATCATCAATCCCGAGGGCACCGACGAGGCGGGCCGCCCCTATGGTCTGCTGCGCTGCGGCACTGTGGCCGAACAGCCGCTGGAAAACTTCCTTGCGACTGTGAAAACCGCGCTGAAATGCGACGGCCTGCGCTACGTCGACGGCGGAAAGCCTGTCCGCAAGGTCGCCGTGGGCGGCGGCTCCTGCGCCGACGGGATGTTCGAGGTGACCGCCGCGGGCTGCGATACCTTCGTCACCGCCGACGTGAAATACAACCAGTTCCGCACCGCCTTCGAATTGGGCCTGAATCTGATCGACGCGGGCCATTTCCACACGGAAAATCCCACCATGCCGGTCCTGGCTGCCAAACTTCAGGCAGCTTTCCCCGAAATTGAAGTGAATTTTTCCAAAAGGCACACCGACTGCATGAAATTCTATTGATTTTTAAGCCGCGGTCTGCTAAAATAGATGCGATATTTTTTGACACCACTCTAATGAAGGGAAGATAACATATATGTCCGGACATTCCAAATGGCATAACATTCAGAAAACCAAGGGCGCGCAGGACGCCAAGCGCGCTGCCGCTTTCACCAAGATCGCCAAGGAGCTGATCGTCGCCGTGAAGGAAGGCGGCGGCATCACCGATCCTGCCAACAACTCCCGCCTGGCCACCGTCATCACCAAGGCCAAGGCTGCCAACATGCCCAACGACAACATCAAGCGCTGCCTGGAGAAGGCTGCCGGCAACGGCGGCGGCGACAACTACGAGTCCATCACCTACGAAGGCTACGGCCCCGGCGGTGTGGCCGTCATCGTCGAGACCATGACCGACAGCCGCAACCGTACCGCAGGCAACATGCGCCACCACTTCGACAAGTTCGGCGGCAACCTGGGCGCTTCCGGCTGCGTCAGCTGGTCCTTCGACAAGAAGGGCGTGCTGGTCATCGACAACTCCGAGGAGGAGCTGGACGAGGAAGAGGTCATGATGGACGCCATGGAAGCCGGCGCCGACGACTTTGAGGCCGAGGACGACTGCTTCACCATCTACACCCTGCCCGACGACTTCAACGATGTGGTCGCGAACCTGAGCAAGTACACCTTCGTCTCCGCCCAGATCGAGATGGTTCCCCAGAACTATCAGAAGCTGGAGAACGAGGACCAGATCAAGCTGATGGAAAAGCTCATCGACACCATGGAAGATGATGACGATGTCCAGAATATCTGGCATAACTGGGAAGAGTAATTACAAAAGGACACCCCGGAGCAACCGCTCCGGGGTATTTTCTATGCACAGGGAGGTTCAAATCGGAGTTCAATATTCCGCTGCGCACCGCCAAAAACGTATGTTATTGCGAGGAGGGGCATCGTCCCGACGTGGCAATCTCCTGGAACGATGTATGATCCCGCACCGCGCGTCAAGCTTCATACCGGGAGATTGCCACTTTTTGACTGCATGTTAAGCCCCAAATCCCCCACCAAATCCACCCAATTCAGGAAAATTTCAGCATCCATCGATTATAATTTGACAAAATATCCCCCAGTCTGTATACTATCTCCATGCAATACTCAAAAAGGTGGATCATTACATGAAACGACTTTCCGTACTGCTGCTGGCGCTGTGTCTGTGCCTGTCCGGGGCTGTTTTTCCCGTGCACGCCGCCGAAGCCGGGGACCTGGCCGACAGCTGGAGATACATCAGCGGCGAGCCTGCCCCCGTCCCGGCTACCCAGACCGAGGCTTTCCATCCCGACGCCACGCTCCGGGGCATCGACGTCAGCCACCATCAGGGACTGATCAACTGGGAAGCCGTCCGGGACGCGGGGATCGACTTCGCCATCATCCGGGTGGGCTACGGCATGGACCTGATCGAGCAGGACGACCTGTATTTTGAATACAACGCCTCCGAATGCGAGCGTCTGGGCATCCCCTACGGCGTGTACTTATACTCCTACGCCACGACGGTGGAGCGGGCCGACAGCGAAGCGGACCATCTGCTGCGCATGATCAACGGACATACCCTGTCCTTCCCTGTCTACTACGACATGGAGGACGACACCACCATCGGCTCCGATCTGGCGGCCATCGCCCGGACCTTCTGCGATAAGGTTTCCGCCGCCGGGTACCCCGTGGGCATCTACGCCAACGTATACTGGTGGAACCACTATCTGACGGACCCCTGCTTTGACGGCTGGCACCGCTGGGTGGCCCATTACAGCGCCGCCTGCGGCTACGAGGGCGAATACGCCATGTGGCAGTATTCCAACACCGGCTCCGTCAGCGGTATCGAGGGCTATGTGGACATGAATTTCCTCATCGGCCATCCCGAGAACCATGGTTATCCGCCCATCACCCACAGCTATGCGGATGTGGTCACCGCCCCCACCTGCACCGCTCTGGGCTACACCACCCATACCTGCACCATCTGCGGCAGCAGCTATGTGGACAGCTACACCGAAATGCTCCCCCACAGCTACGGCCAGTGGGAGACCGTCGTACCCGCCACCTGCACCGAAAAAGGCCAGGAGTCCCGCGGCTGTGCCTGCGGCGCGGTGGAGTTCCGTGATTCCGACCTTGCGCCCCACAGCTATGAGGATGGCGTCTGCACCCTCTGCGGCGATATCCAGGACCCCTTCACCGATGTCAAAAAGGGGACCTACTACTATGACGCGGTGGTCTGGGCCGCGGAGAACGGCATCACCGCCGGCTACGGCAAGGATGACACCTTCTGCCCCGATGTCAGCTGCACCCGGGCCCAGGTGGTCACCTTCCTCTGGCGCGCCGCCGGCTCCCCCGCTCCCGAATCCGGTGAAAACCCCTTCACGGATATCAAAGCGGGCTGGTACTACGACGCGGTCCTCTGGGCCGCTGAAAAGGGCATCACCGCGGGCTATGGCAGCGAAACCACCTTCTCCCCGGACCGGGAATGCACCCGGGCCGAGATCGTGACCTTCCTCCACCGCTACGCGGGCTCCCCCGCCCCCGCGTCCGACGAGAATCCCTTCAAGGACGTGCCCGGAAAGGTGTATTACCGTGACGCGGTCCTTTGGGCCGTGGAAGCGGGCATCACCAACGGCCATGGCAGCGCAAGCACCTTCTGCCCGGATGTGATCTGCAGCCGGGGCCAGATCGTGACCTTCCTGCATCGGGCCAATGCCTGATATTGAAACATCAGCCACCAGGGCCGCGGAGATTCCGCGGCCCTGTTTTGTTGGGAAGAGGGATGCAAATTGTAGTTTAGCGCTCCGTTGAATAGTGGTCGCGATGCCTAAAAATATGCTGTCATTGCGAGCCAGTCCGCAGACTGGCGTGGCAATCCCCCACGGCGGCGCAGCGCAGTCGGATGCTAAAAACCCTGGTATTTCCGAGCGTAATTTACCGTTTTCATCTCTTTAAAGTCCCGGAAGGACCAGGGGATTGCCACGCCAGTGTGAACACTGGCTCGCAATGACGTGCTTCTTTTTAACAGCGCGCTAAACTACAACTTAAAACACAGCAGAACAGCCCCGGATCTTATGATCCGGGGCTGATTATCTTATCCCATCAGGATCGCCGCCAGGAAGGTGGTCCCGTCCTGGGTATAGATCCCCACGCCGATGGTGGTATAATCCGGGCTCAGCAGGTCCGCGCTGTTGCTCTCGGCGCTCATCCATTTGCCGACGATGGCCGCCGCGTCATAGCCCGACGCGTGGACCAGCTCCTCCGCTGCCGCCGAATAGCCGCAGCCATAGTCTGACAGCACCGTCTGCCAGCCGCTTCCATTGGGCCGGGTATGGCTCCAGGAGACGCTGACCTCATAGGCCCGGACGGAGGCGACGCCGCAGAGCCAGCCGTTCATGGCCAGGGGCTCCAGCCCCGCGTCGGCCCGGCATGCATTGATCTGCTCCGCCACCGCGTATTCCAGACTCCCGGGGCTGTAGTCGGATATCTCATAGATGGCCGCTTCCGGGGACTGGGTCTCCGGGGGGTCGGTCTCCGGCGGAAGGGTCTCGGGCGGCTCCGTCACAGGCGCTTCGGTGGCAGGCGGCTGTGTGGCCGCTTCCGAAGCCTTGACGGAGGAACTGTTTTTCGTGGAAGAAGCGCTGCTCTTTGTGGAAGAAGAACTGCTCTTCGTGGAGGAGGATGAGGATTTACTGCTTGATTTTGTGGAGCCGCTCCCGGAAGAAGGCTTCACGGTTTCCGCCACGGTCTCCTCCGTCGGCGGGACCGTTTCCTCCGGCACCGTCTCAGCCGGCTGGGTGGGTGCCGTGGTTGCGGGGTTCAGGGGAATGTTTACCACCGTGTCCGTCCGAAACAGCCGGTCCGCTTCCTGTACCTGACCGCCGCACCCGGCCAGGGCCGCGGTCAGAGCCAGGCTCACCAGGATCATTCTTTTTCTCTTGATCATCTGTCCACCTCATACTTACCAGTCTGCCCGCAGTTCGGGTGCCAGGGGCAGGGTGTGGAATATCTCCGCCACAATGGCCCGGTATTCGCCGATGTCCGTGGTTTTCCGCAGGCGTTTGCCCAGTTTTTCGCTGTTTTCGAAGCGCAGGATCATATGCCGCCAGTTCTCCTTCATGCGGAACATGGCGTTCCGGGAGCCGCCGAAGACCACCAGATATTCCTCCAGCAGGGCGTTGTGGAAGGCTTCCAGCGTGGCCGCGTCGGTGCCGCTGAGCATACCGGGATCGCCGATGAGCCCCCGGCCAATCATCACCGCTTCCACCTGGGGAAATTCCGCCTCAAAGGCCCTCAGCTCCGACAGGGTGCGGATATTGCCGTTATAGCACAGGGGGTTGGCGCTGTTTTCCAGGGCGAAGCGTAAGGAATCCAGGAACACGTCCCCGTCGTAAAACTGCCTGCGCACCCGGGGATGGACGGTTAGCTCCTTGATGGGGTAACGGTTGAAGACCTCCAGCAGCCGTGGGAATTCCTCCGGGTCCCCGATGCCCAGCCGGGTCTTCACCGAAATGGGCAGCGGCGCGGCGGAGAACACCGCGTCCAGAAAACGATCCAGCTGCTCCGGGTCCGCCAGCATCCCGGAGCCCTTTCCCTTGGCCACCACCGTGCCGGAGGGGCAGCCCACATTCAGATTCACCTCGTCATACCCCCGGTCCCGGCACTGGCCTGCCGCCCAGAGGAAATCCTCGGGCACCTTCGTCAGCAGCTGGGGCACCGCCCGGAAGAGCACACTGTCCGCCATGGGCATTTCCCGGGCCTCCCGTGGCGTCAGGGCCCGGTGGACCGTCGGGGACATGAAGGGCATGTAGTAGGCGTCCACGCCGGAAAAATGCGCATAATGGGCCCGGCGGTAAATGCTGTCCGTCAGTCCCTCCATGGGGGCGAAATAGTATCGCATAGCTGGGCTCCTTTCGGTTCAAATTAGAGTTTATGGTACTGGCGCGGGCGCGCTCCAAGGCTCCCTTGTGTAAAGGGAGCTGTCAAAAATCTCCGATTTTTGACTGAGGGATTGCTGTACTGCAGTACGAATTCGCCGAAATGTCGGTGGTTATTCCAGCCTTCTGCTGCACAATCCCCCAGTCTCGGCTATCGCCGAGCCAGCCCCCTTTACACAAGGGGGCCTTTGGGTGCAGCAGACAACTGACAGATAAACTCCAATTCATTTTCTCCCTATATTAAAGCACAAAAGCCTTCCCTTTGCAAGGGCGGCCTATTGCGCTGGAAATTTTTTGAAGCTATACTGTAAAAAAACGCGACCTGCGCCGCCCTTTTGCGGAGTAGATAGGTGAAGGCTGGCCAAACAGAAAGGAAGTGACCCAATTGGAAGACAGAGAGATCGTCGCATTGTACCTGCAGCGCAATGAACGCGCCATCGGCGAGACCGCCGCGAAATACGGAAGCTACTGTTTTTCCATCGCCCATAACATCCTCGGGAACCGGGAGGACGCCGAAGAAGCCGTCAACGACGCTTATCTGGGCCTGTGGAGCTCCATCCCGCCCCACCGCCCTGTGGTGCTTTCCACATTTTTGGGGAAGATCACCCGCCGCACCGCCATCAAGCGCTGGCAGCGGAATACCACACAAAAGCGGGGCGGCGGAGAGACTGCCCTGGCGCTGGAGGAGCTGTCAAACTGCGTCCCCGCCCGGGACAGCGTGGAGGCGGCAATGGAAACGGCGGAGCTGAGCAGGCTCCTGAACCGCTTCGTCCGGGCATTGCCCCAGACCGAACGAAATGTCTTTGTCTGCCGCTACTGGTATTTGGACCCCATCAGCAGCATTGCCCAGCGGTACGGCTTTTCCCAGAGCAAGGTCAAATCCATGCTCAGCCGCACCCGGAAGAAACTGCGTACATACCTGCAAAAGGAGGAGATCGATCTATGACACCTGAAAAGCTTCTGAACGCATTGAATGACATCGATGAAGCGTCCATCCGGGATGCCCACGAGGAAAAACAATCCGCCCACCGGAGAGGTTCCCGCCGCATCGCCGCGGTCTTCGCCGCCGTCATCGTACTGGTGGCCATAACCGTGACAGCCTTCGCGTCAGAGGAGATCGTCGGCTGGTTCCGGGCGTATTTCCCGCAAAAAACCGAAAATGACCTGACCCCCGGTCAGGTCGAATATATCAGGGAAAACGAGCAGATCATCGCGGAGGAGCTGGAACACAACGGCTATACCATCGAGCTGAAATCCGTCCTCTCCAGCGTCGATACCACCTATATCATCTTCCGCATCACAGCGCCCGAAGACGTGGACATAACCTCACTCGGTTACAAGCTGTCCATAAATATAGAAGTCAGCGCCGAATATGGACGCGCACCTGCCTCTTCAACTTACCGTATTATCGACGATCATGACGGTCTGGATCACACCCTGGACATCCTGCATACGCTTGAAGCCAAGTACTATTACACCGTCCCGGAATGGTATGTCCACATCGACGCACTGTACACCACTCATTATGATGAAGCATCCCGAACCCATCAGGAAACCATACTGGCGGAGGGCCCCTGGGACTTCACGATCAGCATGGCAGACGCTGACACCCAGGAAATGGAGCTGCTCACAGAGCCTGTGCAGACTCTTGCCGCCGTTCCCGTCGAGGGCGAGGACCGTTACGATCTGGAATATGTGACGATCACATCCTTTGTCCTCCGGCCTTTGGACGCGACGATTTCCTTTGACCAGAATATTTGGAGCAATCCGATGTTTGTCGGAACCATTCCCTGGACAGCCATTGAATTCAGCATCTATGCGGTTATGAAAGATGGAAGCTGTGTCCGTTTTACCAACGGCATCACCCAAGCCGACTGGGAATTTAAGCTCCTTGCCGAATCTCCCATCGCTCTGGAGGAGGTAGATTACATCTTCCTGGCCGACGGCACCAAACTGATGGCGCCGTAAGTTGTAGTTTAACGCACCCTTAGCGGCGAAGCCGCGTGCCTTCCCCCGGGGGGGAAGGTGGCCGAGCATAGCGCAGCGAATCTAAATATTATGCTTGCCTGTGGCAAGCATACACTAAACAACGCGAGGTCGGATGAGGAACGGCGTGCACTGAAGTCTTGAAAAGGCCTGATGCAGATGCGAAAACGTAAGTTTTCCGCCCGCATTCCTCATCAGTCACCGCCTTACGGCGGCGACAGCTTCCCCCCGGGGGAAGCCATGGGCGCTCCCGCGCCAGTGCGATAAACTCCAATTTGAACCCCTCCAAACAGCAAAAGCCGCCCTCTTTTGAGGGCGGCTTCTTCGCGTTTAGATCTCCATGATGACGGGCAGGATCATGGGGTTGCGCTTGGTGGTCTTATACAGGTAACCACTCAGGTCGTTCTTGATGGCGGACTTGATGGTGGACCAGTCACGGACGTGCTTGCGCTGGCAGCGCTCGATGGCCTCCATGGCCACCTCCCGCAGCTCGTCCATCAGGTCCTCGGACTCCTTCACATAGATGAAGCCCCGGGTGATGATATCCGGGCCGGAGACCAGGGAGCCGTCCTGGCTGGAGAGATTCACACAGACCACGATCATACCGTCCTGGGCCAGGTGCTTGCGGTCCCGCAGGACCACGCTGCCCACATCGCCCACGCCGGTGCCGTCCACGAAGACCTTGCCGGCGGGAACGGTGCCGTTGACCTTGCAGGTCTTGCCGGACAGCTCGAACACCGTGCCGATCTGGCCAATGTGGATGTTCCGGGGGTTCATGCCCATGGACTGGGCCAGCTTGCTGTGGATCTGCAGGTGGCGCTGCTCGCCGTGGAAGGGCAGGAAGAACTTGGGCTTCAGCAGCGCGTGGATGATCTTCAGCTCCTCCTGGCAGGCGTGGCCGGAGACATGCAGGCCCTCGCTCTTCTCATAGACCACATCGGCGCCCTTGCGGAACAGCTCGTTGATGATCTTGGAAACATCCTTCTCGTTGCCCGGGATGGCGGAGGCGGAAATGATGATCCGGTCGCCGGCCATGATGTCCACCTGCTTGTGGGTGGAGAAGGCCATGCGGTACAGGGCGGACATATTCTCGCCCTGGGAGCCGGTGGAGACGATAACGATCTTGTTCTTGGGCAGGGACTTGATGGTGGAGATATCCACGATGGTGCCCGCGGGGACCTTCAGATAGCCCAGCTCCTGGGCCACCTTCAGGACATTTTCCATGCTCCGTCCGGTGACGGCCACCTTGCGGCCGTAGCGGTGGGCGGTGGCCAGCACCGACTGGATGCGGTGCATATTGGAGGCAAAGGTCGTGACAATGATGCGGCTGTCACAGTTCTTGAACTGCCGGTCCAGGCTCTCGGCCACGATATTCTCGCTGGGGGTATAGCCCGCCCGCTCCACATTGGTGGAATCGCACATCAGGGCCAGGATGCCCTTGTTGCCCAGCTCGCCGAAGCGGGCCAGGTCGGTCATGCCGTCGGCAGCGGTGGGGTCGATCTTGAAGTCGCCGGTGAAGACGACGGTGCCCACGGGGGTCTTGATGGCGAAAGCCACCGCGTCGGCGATGGAATGGTTCACATGGATAAACTCGACCTGGAAGCAGCCGGCCTTCACCACGTCCCCGGGCTTGTGGGTCACCAGCTTGACCTTGTCCGCCAGCCGGTGCTCCTCCAGCTTCAGCTTGATCAGCCCGTTGGTCATGGCGGTGCCATGGATGGGGCAGTTGACCTGCTGCATACAGTAGGGGATGGAGCCGATGTGGTCCTCGTGGCCGTGGGTGATGAACATGCCCCGCAGCTTCTCCTGATTCTTCACCAGGTAAGAAAAGTCGGGGATCACCAGATCCACGCCATACATGTCTTCATCCGGGAAGCCCACGCCGCAGTCCACGACGATCATATCCTTGCCGTACTCCAGGACGGTGATGTTTTTGCCGATCTCATCCAGACCGCCCAGAGGGATGATTTTCAGTTTTTCTGCCAATTGAAATATAACTCCTTTCAACGA
The DNA here is from genome assembly GCA_017473225.1 of Oscillospiraceae bacterium. Lineage (GTDB taxonomy): Bacteria > Bacillota > Clostridia > Oscillospirales > Oscillospiraceae > Faecousia. The sequence goes on from JAFUMG010000029.1 coordinate 13,537, forward strand.
TTGATGCCAAAAAGGCAACACAAACACACGCGCATGCCCATCTCCCTTCCCGGCCCTGTATCGCCCTTCGGAGAGAAAATGCCTGCACTTTTTATGATTAAAATTGATGCCCGGGTCTGCCCACCCGGCGCCGTCGGGTATAGTATAACACAGTTTCGGTGAAAAGTATACAATTATTTTTCCCGTGTTTTTTACAAAATGCCGGAAACTGCGCCATTTACCCGGCAATTCGAGAAAATTGCCGATTTTCGGCGGATTTCTTTTGAGATTCTTGCACAGCTTTTTTCCGAAAAGCGGTTGCGCGGGCGATTCTGATTTGCTATAATGTCAGATGTAGTATGGATATTGTGGGTTCGTATGCAAACCGCCAGAGAATTTAGGGGGCTGACAGAAGTGAACAAAAAGCTGGGACGACTGCTTCATCCGGGTATGGGCATTTATTTTGTAGTGATGCTGGGCTTCTGCCTGGCCGCGCTGCTGCGGGAGCATATCCTGCTGGCCGCGGTGGAGGGCTGCGTCACACTGGTGCTGTATGTCTTCTATATCCTCCGCCGGAAGCACCGTCATGACCAGCTGCAGCAGTATCTGCAGTCCATCCCCGGGGCCATCGAATCCGTCAGCCGGGGCGAGAGTCCCTTCCCCACGGTGATGGCCCGTCTGGGCGACGGCGGCCTCATCTGGGCCAACGAGCAGTTCGCCTCCATCACCGGCCTGTCCGACTCCATGATGGAGCACACCCTGACCGACGCCCTGCCGGGCTTCACCACCGACTGGCTGGTGGACCGGAAGACCGAGGCCCCCTATGACATCACGCTGGACGGCCGCCGCTACCGGGTCTATGGCACCAGCTACCGGGCCGACGATCCCGCCGGCACCATGATCGGCGTCTTCTATCTCAGCGACCTGACCATGCTTTATCAGGTCCGGGATGAGTACGTCCGCTCCCGGCCCGTGGTATCCATCATCCTCATCGACAACTACGAGGAGCTGACCAAGAACCTCTCCGAGAGCGCCATCTCCACCCTGAACGCCAAGCTGAACGACACCATCACCGAATGGACCGACGGCCACCACGGCCTGCTGCGGAAGCTGGAGCGCAACCGCTTCCTCTATATTTTCGAGAAGCGGGATCTGGACAGCGCCACTGAGGACAAATTCTCTCTGCTGGAGAACATCCATCAGATCACCAGTCCCTCCGGCCTCTCCGCTTCCATCTCCATCGGCCTGGGCGTGGACGGCGCCAACTTTGAAGAAAGCTACAATTTCGCCGCCCTGTCCATCGAAATGGCCCTGAGCCGCGGCGGCGACCAGGCGGTCATCAAGGACCGGTTCAACTTCACCTTCTACGGCGGCCGGAACAAGGAAGCCGACTACCGCAGCAAGGTCCGCTCCCGGGTCACCGCCAATTCCCTGATGGAGCTCATCGGCCAAAGCGGCCATGTGTTCATCATGGGCCACAAGAACGCGGATCTGGACTCCGTGGGTGCCGCCATGGGCATCGCCTGCCTGTGCCGCAAGAAAAACAAGAAATTCAACATCGTCCTGGACATGGAGAACAACGCCTCCAAGCAGCTCTTAAAGGAGATCGTCCAGGTCAGCGAATACCGGGAGGCCTTCATCTCCGGCCAGGAAGCGCTGCTGATGTGCGACAATCGGAGCATCCTGATCGTGGTGGACACCAACCGGCCCGACCAGGTGGAGTTCAAGCCCCTGCTGGAGGCCATCTCCAAGGTCTGCGTGGTGGACCATCACCGCCGGGCCGCGGATTATATCAACCCCGTGGTGGTCAACCTCCACGAGCCCTACGCCTCCTCCGCCTCCGAGCTGACCACGGAGCTGCTGCAGTACGCCGTGGAGAAGGACAATATCCTGCCCATCGAGGCCAAGAGCCTGCTGGCGGGCATCTGCCTGGACACCAAGTTCTTCAACGTCCGCACCGGCGAGCGCACCTTTGAAGCCGCCGCGGCGCTGCGGCGGATGGGCGCCGACACCACCGAGGTCAAGGTGCTGCTGCAGAACGACTTCCAGGACACCATGGCAAAATACCAGATCATCAAATCCGCCCGGCTGTACCGTCAGGAGCTGGCCATCGCGGCGCTGAACAGCGCCACCACCCGGATCCTGGCCGCCCAGGCCGCGGACGAGCTGCTGAACATCTCCGGCATCACCGCGTCCTTCGTGCTGTACCCCGACGGCGATACCATCATCATCTCCGCCCGGAGCATCGGCAGCGCCAATGTTCAGATGATCCTGGAGCCCCTGGGCGGCGGCGGCAACACCGCCACAGCCGGCGCGCAGGTAAAGAATTCCACCGTCAAGGATACGCTGGACCGTCTGGTCGCGTCTATTGATAAATTCTATGAAGAGTAAATAAGGCTCCCCTTCCAGGGGAGCTGTCAGCGAAGCTGACTGAGGGGTCACCCCTCCGACTCGCCTTACGGCGAGCCACCCCCCCTGAAAGGGGAGGCATTGTGATAAATAACCGATTAAGGAGAAGATATTATGAAAGTTATCTTATTGCAGGACGTAAAGGGCAAGGGCAAGAAGGGCCAGATGCTGGAGGTCTCCGACGGCTACGCCCGGAACTTCATGCTGCCCAAGAAACTGGCCATCGAAGCCACCCCCGACGCCATCAACACCATGAAGATGAACGACAAGGCCACCCAGGAGCGCATCGCCCGTGAAAAGGCCGAGGCTCTGGAGACCGCCAAGAAGCTGCGGGCCATGACCCTGACCGTCACCGCCAAGGGCGGCGGCGCGGGCCGTCTGTTCGGCTCCGTCACCAACCAGGAGATCGCCGACGCCCTGGCCAAGGCCTCCGGCATCAAGCTGGACAAGCGCAAGATCGTCCTGAGCGATCCCATCAAGGCTGTGGGCACCTACACCGTCACCTGCAAGCTGGGCTACGAGATCAACGCGCCCCTGACCGTGAAGATCGAAGAGGCCTGAGAAATGCAAAATGCTGAATGCAAAATTAAGTGCTTCTTCGGCATATTATTGGAATGATCGCGAAGCGATATCATAATTTTGCATTTTGCATTCTGAATTCAGCATTTTTAGAGAAAGGAGAAACAACATGGATGAAGAACTGCTTTCCCGGCAGCCGCCCCAGTCGCTGGAGGCGGAACAGGCCGTGCTGGGCTCGATCCTGATCGACAGCCGCTGCATTACCGATGTGGTGGGCATCCTGACCCCCGACGACTTCTACCTGAAGCAGAACCGGGAGATCTACGAGACCATCTACACCATGTTCAATTTCTCCCAGACCATCGACCCGGTGACGGTGCTGGACAAGATGAAGGAGCTGGGCGTCTACCAGGACAATTCCAGAGACTACATCCTCCAGCTGATGGAGATCACCCCCACCGCCGCCAACGTGGTCCGCTACGCCAATATCGTCCGGGAGAAGGCCATGCTCCGGGGCCTTGCCCAGGCGGCCACCGACATTTCCGAGACGGTCTACTCCGAAGTGGGCACCGCCTCCGAAATGCTGGAATCCGCCGAAAAGAAGATCTACGCCCTGCGCAAGGGCGAGCGGGAGGACAGCCTGGAGCATATCGGCACCATTCTGCACAAGGTCTTCGACCGTCTGACGGAGCTGAGCCTTTCCGATTCCGCCATCCCCGGCATGTCCACGGGACTGCGGGATCTGGACACCAAGATCAACGGCCTGAACAAATCGGACCTGCTGCTGGTGGCGGCCCGTCCCGCCATGGGTAAGTCCGCCTTCGCCCTGAACATCGGACTGAACGTGGCGAAAAAATACAAGAAAACCGTGGCCATCTTCAACCTGGAAATGTCCCGGGAGCAGCTGGTCATGCGCCTTCTTGCCAACGAGAGCTTCGTGGACAGCCAGAAGCTGGCCACCGGCAAGCTTTCCGAGGAGGAATGGACCAAGCTGTGCATGGCGTCGGCGGCTCTGAGCCAGACCGACATCCGCATTGACGACAATCCCTCCATCACCGTGGCGGAAATGAACGCCAAATGCCGGCGTCTGGACAATCTGGGCCTGGTCATCATCGACTATCTGCAGCTGATGAACGGCTCCGGCTACGGCAAGGCCAGCGACAACCGTGTCCAGCTGGTGGGCGAGATCTCCCGTTCCCTGAAGATCATGGCCAAGGAGCTGAATGTCCCCGTGGTCTGCCTGAGCCAGCTGTCCCGTGCCGTGGAAAGCCGTACGGACAAGCGGCCCATCCTGTCGGATCTTCGTGAATCCGGCGCCATCGAGCAGGACGCCGACTCCGTCATGTTCCTGTACCGAGACGAATACTACAACCAGAACACCGAGGAAAAGGGCGTTGCCGAGTGCATCGTGGCCAAAAACCGCCACGGCGAGACCGGCACCGTCAAGCTGCAGTGGATCGGTCAGTATCAGGCCTTCGCCGACCGGGAGTGGAAGCATGCTGAGTAAACTCCGGGAATTCAACCGGGCCTGTCAGCTGATCCGCCCCGGCGACCGCATTGTCTGCGCCGTCTCCGGCGGCGCGGATTCCATGGCCCTTCTCTTCGGCCTGTACCTGCTGAAAGACGAATGGCGGCTGGACCTGTCCGCCGCCCATTTTAACCACCATCTCCGGGGCGCCGAATCGGACCGGGACGAGCAATTCGTCCGGGACTTCTGCGCCGGCTACGGCATTCCCCTCCATGTGGGCTCCGCCCATGTGGCTCCCGGCCCCAAGGGGCTGGAAGCTGCCGCCCGGGATGCCCGGTACGCCTATCTTCGCACCCTCCCCGGCAAGATCGCCACGGCCCACACCGCCGACGACAACGCCGAAACGGTGCTGATGCACCTGGTCCGGGGCACCGGGCTGAAGGGCCTGGGGGGCATCATGCCGGTAAACGGCAATGTGATCCGCCCCATGCTGAATGTGACCCGGGCGGATGTGGAAGATTTTCTGGAGGAATACTGCGTCAGCCACATCACCGACTCCTCCAACGATACCGACGATTTTCTCCGGAACCGGCTGCGCCATCAGGTGATGCCCCTTCTGAAGGCGGAAAATCCCCGGCTGGTGGAAAACCTGTCCGCCACAGCCCTGCGGCTGCGGCTGGACGAGCAAGCGCTGTCCAATCTGGCCTGCCAGGATGACCCCGCCGATGTTCCCGCCCTGCGGGCCATGGCTCCCGCGGTCCGGGCCCGGGCTCTGGAGCGTTTCCTGAAAGACAGCGGCGTCCGGGAGCCGGAGGCCGCCCATATCGCGCTGGCGGAGACCCTGGTGTTTTCCGGCAACCCTTCCGCCAGGGCCCATTTCCCCGGCGGCATCACCATCGGACGGCGCTATGACCGGCTGACGGTGCTGACCTGCCAGGCGGCGCCGGAGGAGCTCCCCCTCCCTCTGAACGGGACCGTCCGGGCCGGTGATTTTGAGATCACCTGCCGGGAGGCAGACGAAGTCCTCTGCACCACCGGCGCCTTTACCGTCCGCCCCGATGGGCCCATCATCCTCCGGCCAAGGCTGCCCGGGGACCGGATCCGTCTCAGCGGCGGCACCAAGAGCCTGAAAAAGCTCTTCATCGACCGAAAGATCCCGGCGGCAGAGCGAAGCCGTGTCCCGGTGATCGCCGACGACAGCGGCGTTATCGCCGTCTGCGGCATCGGCGCCAGCCTGGACCGGGTCACCCCGGAGCTCCCGGCGGTTCTCATCGAAATCAAACCCGTGACCAACAGCGAAAGCTGAATCAATATATCTCATCAAATGCAATAACGGAGGTTCATACGTTATGGAATTCAAAGAAGGTTTAAGCGAGATCCTGCTGACCGAGGAGCAGATCCAGGCCCGCGTCCGGGAAATGGCCGCGCAGATCTCCGAAGAGTACAGGGGCAAGGATCCTGTCTTCGTGGGTGTCCTGCGGGGCGTTGTTGTCTTCTTCTCGGACTTTATCCGCCATTTTGACGATTTCTGCCAGATCGACTTTATGTGCGTCTCTTCCTACCGCGGCACCCAGTCCACCGGCGAGTGCATCATCACCAAGGACGTCAGCATCGAGCTGCGCAACCGCCACGTCATCATCCTGGAGGACATTCTGGACACCGGCAAGTCCCTGGATTTCTGCTACAACTATCTGCTGGCCAAGAAGCCCGCTTCCCTGAAGATCTGCACCCTGCTGGATAAGCCCGACCGCCGCAAGCCCTGGATCGACATCAAGGCCGACTACACCGGCTTCGTCATTCCCGACAAGTTCGTGGTGGGCTACGGTCTGGACTGCAACGAGCGCTACCGCAATCTGCCCTATGTCGCCGTGGTCAAGCCCGAAGTATACGAAAAATAAGGAGAATACCCCAAATTGAAGAATAAAAGAATCCTTTCCGTGGTTCTGTACCTGGCGATCCTGGCCATCGCCCTGGGCTGGCTGTCCGGCGCCTTTGAGACGACGGGCAACAGCATCCCCTATTCCCAGGTCACAGAGCTGTTCCGTCAGGAGCAGGTCAAGAGCTTCCTGATCCAGGGCCAGCAGATCACCATGGAGCTGTATGATCCCTACAACGGAAAGACCACCGTCTCCACCACCCTGGGTGATCCCGATGGCTTCCTTGTAGAGATATCGCCGCTGATCCAGGAGCAGACCGCCTCGGGCGTCCTGACCTCCTATGACATCGTGGCGGCGGAGGGCTGGTCCGCCTTTGATCTGGTGCTGCCCCTGCTGCTGGTGGGCATGGTCCTGCTCTTTGTCTGGGCCCTGATGATGGGCAAGATGAACAACAGCAACCCCCTCCAGAATTTCGGCAAAGCCCGGACCGTTCTGGGTGTCCCCGACGGCAAGAAGGTCACCTTCGAGGATGTGGCCGGCGCCGACGAGGAAAAGCAGGAGCTGCAGGAGGTCGTGGATTTCCTGCGCAACCCCGATAAATTCACCGCCATCGGCGCCCGGATCCCCCACGGCCTGCTGCTGGTGGGCCCTCCCGGCACCGGCAAGACCCTGCTGGCCCGGGCCGTGGCCGGCGAGGCGGACGTTCAGTTCCTGTCCATCTCCGGCTCTGACTTCGTGGAGATGTATGTGGGCGTCGGCGCCAGCCGTGTCCGTGACCTCTTCGACCAGGCCAAGAAGATCGCTCCCGCCATCATCTTCATCGACGAGATCGACGCCGTGGGCCGCAAGAGAGGCTCCGGTCTCGGCGGCGGACACGACGAGAAGGAGCAGACTCTGAACCAGTTGCTGGTGGAAATGGACGGCTTCAGCAAGAACGAAGGCGTCATCGTCATGGCCGCCACCAACCGGCCCGACATTCTGGACCCGGCGCTGCTCCGCCCCGGCCGGTTTGACCGGCAGATCCATGTGGGCGCCCCCGATGTCAAGGGCCGTGAGGAGATCCTGAAGGTCCACGCCAAGGGCAAGCGCCTGGATGACAGCGTGGATCTGAAGCTGGTCGCCCGGACCACCGCCGGCTTTACCGGCGCGGATCTGAGCAACCTGCTGAATGAGGCCGCCATCCTGGCTGCCCGGGAGGACCGTCCGGTGCTGAACATGGACGACCTGAACGAGGCTATGATGAAGATCACCGCGGGTCCCGAAAAGCGCAGCCATGTGCCCCAGCGCAAGGACCTGAAGGTCACCGCCATCCACGAAGCGGGCCACGCCGTGGCCATGTACTTCCTGGAGACCCAGGAGCCTGTTCTGCAGATCTCCATCGTCCCCCGGGGCCGCAGCCTGGGCGCTACCTGGCACCTGCCGAAGGACGATTCCTCCAACCTGACCCGCAACGAGATGTACGAGGAGATCGTCAGCCTGCTGGGCGGCCGTGTGGCCGAGGCCCTGTTTGTGGGCGATATCTCCGTGGGCGCTTCCAACGACATCGACCGGGCTTCCAAGCTGGCCCGGGATATGGTGGCCCGGTACGGCATGTGCGAAAAGCTGGGCACCGTCAGCTACCTCAGCGGCGGCGAGGTGTTCATCGGCCGGGATTATCAGCAGACCAAGAGCTATTCCGAAGCCGTGGCCGGCACCATCGACGAGGAGGTCAAGCTCCTCATCGACAAGGCCTACCACCACTGCGAGCAGCTTCTGAAGGAGCACGAGGAGCAGCTGAACCGGGTCGTGGAGTTCCTGCTGGCCAACGAGACCATGACCGGCAAGCAGTTCACCGCCTGCATGGAGGGCGGGGAGATCGGCGAAGCCTCCGCCTCCCTGTTTGAGAGCTTTGTCGAGACCTCCGGCGAGCACGAAGAGGATGATACCAATGGCTGAGAAAAAGAAGTTAAAGAAGAAGCATTCCCTCCTGCTGTCCATCGGCATGGTGGTGGGGATCGGCCTGATGGGTATCGCCGCCTATGTGATCCCCGAGGCCTACGACGGCTGGCGCTGGATCGCTCTGCTGGCCGGCTTTGTCATCGGCGCGGCCTGTCTGGGCATGGCCCGGACCCTGTTCCGCTGCCCCTACTGCGGTCAGGGCTATATCTCCCCCCTGGCCCTCAAGGGCACGAAATGCCGCCACTGCAAGGCCAAGATCGAATGGGAATAAAAATGCCCCCGGATGTTTCCGCATGGAAGCATCCGGGGCCTTTTCAATCGAGTACTGATTCAAATTTCAGCTTACGGAGGTCGAATATGGAAATAAGGATCAACACCCTAACGCCTGAATTGTTTTTGGAGCTGTATCAGTCGGTGGGTTGGGAGCCGCCTTGCATTGCGCAAGTAAGGACCGCGCTTAAAAACACAATGGCGACATTCACCTGTTATGACGAAAACGCCCCTGTCGGAATGGTCCGACTGCTTGGCGACGGCGGAATGTCGTTCTATGTCAAGGACTTTGCCGTGATCCCGTCCCATCAGGGAAAAGGGGTTGGAACACGTCTTTGGGAAGCATTGGAAAAGTATGTAAAAGCCACGAAAGATCCGGCCTGGGCTGTCAGCCTGGAACTGATCAGTTCCAAAGAAGGCATCGCCTTCTACAAAAAGCACGGATTCGAGGAAAGGCCCTGCGATTGGGATGGCCCAGGGATGCTCAAGATGGTTCGCTAAAACAAATGAAAAAAAGGAAGCACATCGTTACTCTTAACAGAGCAGGATGTGCTTCCTTGTTTTATTCTTGCGTGCGCGGGACGGGAGACCTGTCCCCTACATTTGCGGGTCCTGAAGCAAGGATTTTATCCGATTACTTCAGAGACTCCTCAACAGCGACAGCAACGCTGACAGTCATACCGACCATCGGATTATTACCGATAGATGGTAGCCGTATCTAAGTGTATTTTATTGTATCTAAAAGTATCATATTATACCCGAAAAAGGGGCTTAACACTAACAAATCAAATCTTATCTTACCCACGTTTAACGACGTTTATTTTTATGTAACTTAGCGATTGTTGGAAAATTGTCAGAATCCTAACATAGAATAACACGCTAGGCATTTTGGATACTCTCCATGCTAGTACCCATCTTGTTACCCTGAGAGGTCTGCTGTACCTGTTTTTCACCCTTTAACGCACTCTTTCTAATGGTCTGGTTATTAATGTAGACCTGAGCAAGCTTAACAACAGGGGTAAAATAAGTAGCAGAATCATAAGAAGCATACTCAACCCACAGATAACTTACAATCGCTCTCCATGCGTTATCAATTTCAACCAGCATTTCAGGCTTGCTAATATTGATACCTTCAGCAGTAAACAGAGCGGTAAGATACTCCAGCTCAGCAGCAAACTTAACCTCTAAACCAGAAAAGTAATCATTTTCAAGCTGCATTTTAAGCACCCCCTTTATAAGAATTGGGGTTAGCTTGCACTAACCCCATATCAAATAAAAACCAAATTAGGCAGACTTCTTAACAAGGATAGCTTCAGGAGAAGTAACCTTGTGGGCATAAACCTTACGACCCTGAACAGCGGAAGCGCCAATGTGTCTACCGTCACCGTTCAAACTCTGAACACGCACATCAATAGCCCACTCATTGACACGAGTAGCATAGTTGGGATGACCAGCAATGAACTCAACGCCCTCAGGCAGATAGTTACATTCAAAGATAGTCAGAGAAGCCATCTTACCAACTGCACCAGACTGCACCACAGCATCACCAAGCTGAGAAGCCTTAGTAAACTCAGGAGATTTCAGCATATTAGCATACACATCAGGAGTAACAATCATGTAACGACCATTCTTAGGAACACCAGCCTTAGTCAGAGCCTTATTAGCATCAACAGCAATATCATAAGCGGTATCAGCAGTAATAGCGGTGGTATCACCAAAAACAGTACCAGCGGTAGCAAGCTCAATAGCACCATCAGTATCAAGAGTCATAGCCATAGCATAACCGCCTTCGTCCAGAGCATCAGCAATCAGACCATCAGCGGAAGCAGCAGCATTATACTCGTCAATAATGGTATTAATAACCATATCCTTAAACTTAGAAATAACAATAGGTTCAGATTCATTCTCAGTTAACTGAACACCGTTCAGGCGGTCATATTCCTGAACGGTAGCAGCACCGCCCTTACGAATCGTAACAGCACCAGCCTTAGGAGTACCTTCATAGCGGTTATTAAAGATAACACCATCTTTCAGAACAATTTCATCTCTCAGTTTTGCATCAACCAGAGCAGAATATCTAGTAACTAATTCAATAGCCATAATAAAAACCTCGTTTCATAGTAAATTTTTGTATTTTGGGGTATATTCGTTTAATCTTTTAGATTAAAACTGTAAGCCGGGATTTCTATTCATAAATGCAGCGGTAACACCGTCAACAGGTTTATCATCACCCTTAGGAGGGGTGTAATTAGAATCCTTCAGCTTTTTCTCAACGGCAGCACCCAAAGCAACACCATAAGACTTTTCAAGCGTTTCCATGTTTGCAATCGTTGATTTTTCATCTGCACCAACAAAGAATTGCACCAAATCAACAGGTAAGCCCTTTTCGGTTGCAATGGTCAGAGCTTTATTAGTCAGGTCTTTTCTCAGTGCTTCAGCCTTCATACGCTCCAGCTCTGCCTTTAAACCTGCAAGCTCAGTATCTTTAGGGTCAGCATCGGGATACATTTCCTTAACCTTTGCATCAATCAAACCCTGAAGATTGTTGGTTTTCCAAGTTTCCAGCCCCTTGCTAAAATAACTATCAAGCTGGGGCTGCATGAGCTTCTTACCATCATCAGTAGCAAGGAAAGCTTTAACTCTGTCAGCGTTCATCAGACCATTAACATAGTTGTTAAATTCCTCAGTACCCTCAAACTTCTTCAGCTCAGCGATAATTTCAGAAAATTCCATAATAATTACCTTCTTTCCGTCCTTCATGTACCTTTTACAGTCCATAAAGTACAATTTTTGTTGTTTTTTATGGATATATATAAAAAGAGCGGTTACTTTCATAAGAAAGCACCGCTCTAATTACCATTAGCCCACTGGTTATAAGTCTTATAATCAATGGAATCAGTGGATTTATCATTTACAACACGTTTCTTAGGCTCATAGCCATCAATAACAGGCACATAGCAGCATCTACAATTAGGATGAGCTGGAATTTTGGGTATATCATCAATCTCAAATTTCTTACCATCCAAATTACCGCAATATTCACACGTGTTTGTTTCAAGTGTAACCACCTTACCCCTACCGCTATTCAAGAGGGTACAGCAGTCCTCCAGCAGCTCTATAAAACGAAAGAAACAACGTAAAAATAAGGGTACAGCTTTTAATGAACTGCTACCCGTCAAGAGGACAATGAAATAATATAAAGATTTCTGCTTCCGGTGACCCGGCATGGGTTACCGGAAGTCTTTTTATATGCACGGCACTGCGGTGCCGTAGGAGCTACAGAATATGCCAGAATATTCTAT
>JAFUMG010000030.1 GCA_017473225.1 Oscillospiraceae bacterium
CGTGACTCTGCGCCCGCAGGCGCGTTTCGGAGCGCAACCGCCCGAAGGGCGGCTCTTAGCGCGGAGATGAGAGGGCCCTCTCCGCCCCTTCGGGGCACCTCTCCCAAAGGGAGAGGCAAGTTGGGCGCTCCCGCGCCAGTGCGTTAAACTACAATTTAAAATCCCGCGAAATATGTAGTCCCCGGCGCCTTGTGGTGCCGGGATCGCATTTTGCTCACCCCGGCCTTGGTGCGGAAAAACCGCAAAATGTCGGATGAAAACATCAAACTTTTACCAGCTGCTTGCCAAGGTGCCTTTTATTCAGTATCCTATTCAGAGCAGTAATATGGATGGAGTATTCAAAATGGAAAAGATCGTCCTATCCTTAAAGAATTTATATATGGTCCTGATGACTGACGATTTCCCGGTCTATTCCGAAAGCGTGATCGGCCGGAACGAGCGCAGGGGACAGACCATGCACCGCTTCTGGCAGGCCATGATCGCGGAAGAATTCCGTGACCAGCCCTGCGGAAAGATCATATGGCGTCATGACAGCAAAACCAACCGCTATCTTTCCTATGTCTGCAACCGGAATCCGGCGATGAAGACCTATGCCCAGTATGCCCGGGAGCTGGCCTCGGCGGTCAGCGCAACCGCGCTGATGAACCAGATCGCGCGGTTTGAGGACTTCCTGACGGCAAAGAAATACCGCGCGGACATCCTCCTGCGCCGTGTCCGGGAATTGCTGCGGCTGATAGAGACGGACGATCCCTGCGTCACCCCCGGGATCGTGGAACAGCTTCGGACCGCGCTGGAGTTTCCCCTCCAGGAGCAGGAGGGGACGGCCGAAAAGCTGTTCCGCTCCGCTTACCTGATGACTCTGCTGACTATCTACGCGGCGGCCGGTGAAGCCATGGCCGATCCCTCCCTGGCGGTGCTGCGCCGGGAGGAATACAGCATGGTCTCCCTCTGGCAGGAGCGGGACCGGCAGCGCGGCAGGAAGCATACCGTGGAATTCCTGACGGCCCACTGCGGCATCCTTCAGGACAATCCCCTGCCGCGGAACCATTTCTTCGGCCGGGAGGAGGCGCTCTTCGACCTGCGGGAGATAGCCGTTTCCGGGCGGAAATGCATCCTCTCCGGCATCGGCGGCATCGGAAAAACAGAGCTCCTGCGCCAGCTGCTGTGCCTATGCACCGGGGAGAAGGTGGTGGATCTCATCGCCGTGGTCCCCTATGAAACAGGGATCGCGGAAAGCTTTTCCAGAGCGTTTCTGAATCTGACCCGGGGCGATCCGGAGCAGGCCTACCATCAGGCCCTTTACCGTATCCGTCAGGCAGCCCAGGAGGGCCAGCAGGTCCTGATCCTGATCGACAACCTGGACGGGCAGGATGACCCCGCCCTGCGAGAGCTGCTGGACCTGCCCTGCAGCGTCCTGATCACCACACGGCGCACCTGTCTGGACGGCTTCGAGGTCTACCCGGTCCAGCCCCTGTCCCGGGCCACCGGCGCCCTGATCTTCCGGGACAATTACGGAAGCCCCCTGAACCGGGAGGATCAGGCTCTGCTGAATATCCTGCTGGAAAACCAGTCCCTGCGCCACCCCCTGACTCTGCAGCTCCTGGCCCGGGCCGCTTCCAGCAAGCGCTGGAAGCTGACGCAGCTGCGGGAATACCTGCTGAGCAAAAACACCGCCCTGACCTGGACCGAGGAGGAGCGGACCATCCGGCTGAATCAGCTGTATTCCCAGCTGTACTCCCTGTCCCGGGTGCCCCGGGACTGCCAGCCCATGATGGAGCTGTTCACCCTGCTCCCCCGGGACAGCTACAGTCCAAAATTCCTGACGGAGTGCTTCCCGGAGCTTCTGGGCGGGCAGGCCGAAGGGAAGCTGCGGGCGCTGGCGGAGGGCGGCTGGCTGGAGGAGACCGGCAGCGGCTATGCCATGCATCCGCTGATCGCCCAGTGCCTGCGGCGGAAGGTCATCACGGAAGCAAAGCTCCAGCCGGTGCTGGCCTGTCTGCACCGGCAGCTGCCGGAGGGCGGGCTCTTTGACTCCAGCGTCTGCCACAGCGAGGTATGCCGGCGGTCCGCGGATATCCTGATCTACATATCCGAATTTCTCACCGGAAGCATCAGCAAAACACTGATGCTGGATATCATCACCGCCATGGGTGTGGGTATTTTCTCCCAGGAGATCATTGAACGGCACGCAAAAGCGCTGGCACAGCTGTTCAGGCGCTGTGCGGAGCATGACGATCTGGTGGAGATCCGGTATCGGACCGTCATCAACCACTGGTTCTTTGTCGACACCCCCAAAATCAGGGAGCTCTATGCCCAGCAGAAGGCCGCGCTGACCGTTTCCCGGCAGGATTTCATCTCCTTCTGCCTTTCTGCCGCGCCCAGCATCGTATACGAGGACCCGGCATTTGCCGCGGAGCTGATGTCCCACGCCCTGACGGCGGAGGTCCGGCCCGACCAGTATGCCCTCGCCTGCTACCATATGTCCGGCAAATGCTATCACGAGGGCAACACGGCAGGCGCCCTTCAATGGAGCCAAACCGGCACGGAGTATGCCCGTGCCCACCCCGAATGCGGCGAGGATATGCTGGTTTCCAATATGGCCACCTTGTGTATGCAGTATCTGCGCCTTGGCCGCTGCGGCGAAGCGGAGCCCCTGCTGAGGGAACTGGGATCCAGACTGGATGACCGCTCCATCCCCATGCAGCGGATGCGTTATCTGGATCTGATGGCCCTGTATTGCAAAAACACGGGCCGACTGGAGGAATCTCTGGAGTTCTACCTCAAAAGTCTGGCAATGATCCGGGAATACCGGGGAGAAGATGTCAATTACCACTGCACCCATGTGGGGATCGGCACCATTTGCAGACAGCTCAAACAGTATGACCGGGCCATGGAGCATTACCGGACGGCCCTGGACTATTTCCGGAAAGACGGAGACGCCTACTACGCTCAGGTGGTCCTGACCAACATGGCCACTGCCTATCTGGAACAGGGCATGGCGCGGGAAGCGCTGGCCTGTCTGGATGAATGCATCGAGGATGCCCGGAAGCTGGAGGGCATGGCCCACGGAGAGCCCTGCCTCGCCATGGCGAAGGCCTGGCGGCTGCTGGGCGACCGTAAAAAGGAGCAGACGTTTTTACAGGAGGCTCTGCCCCATCTGGTTTCCGCCTATGGGGAGGACCATCCCAAAGCAGCGGAAACCCGCCAGCGTCTGGCGGAGCTGGAAACACAAACAGAATAAATTAACAAACCAGGAGGAAAGAAAAAATGTTTTGTCAAAATTGCGGCAAGCAGATCGCGGAGGACGCCAGGTTCTGCCCCGGCTGCGGCGCGGCAGTGGGCGGTCAGCCCCGGCAGGCGGCATATCAGGCCGGCGAAACCAGCCGCCCGAATGAACAGGCCCAGCAGTACCAGCAGCCCCAGTATCAGCAGGCTCCCTATCAGCAGCCCCAGCAGGATTACCGGCAGCCCCAGACCGCCAAGAAGCAGAAGAAAAAGACCCCGGTGTGGCTGGTCATCCTGGTGGCGCTGGCGGCGTTCCTGATCGGCAAATTCGTCATCTCCCCCGCCATGCTGACGGACAGCGGCTCCAATAAGAGCACGGCAGGCAACACCAACAGCTCCAACAGCTCCGTCTCCAGCCAGTTCCCCATCGAGACCACTCCTACGGTCTCCGTCAATGCCGACGCCGTCGACACCGCCAACAGCGCCTACACGGAGATCTTCTCCAGCCGCTACATCGTGGAGGACATGGCCCCCAGCTCCATGCTGCTGTTGGACACCAACTCCTACGCCATCGTCTATGACTACGGCGGAGTGGAGCGGATGCTCTTCGGCTATTCCAACGACAAGGTCCTGCAGCTGGTGGATACCCTCTACTATCCCGTCTCCGGCTATACCGAAGACCAGCTGGCCCAGCTGGAGACCACGCTGAAGGACTACTACGCCATCTACGAGCAGCTGTCCTTCTGCACCGTGACCTACACCCAGGGCACCAGCTACTACAAAATCGTCATGACCATGACCGATCTGGACAAAAGCGCAAATATTCAGGCGCTGTCCGGCACGGACCTGCTGACGACTGCCGGTGCCGACTGGATCTCCATGTCCCAGTCCGAGAGCGACCTGCTGGCCTCCGGCTTTGTAAAGAAATAACGCTTATTTCCGGCAAACGCCGGATAAAATAAGAAAATCAAAGGAGAATTGATCATGTTTTGTAAGAATTGCGGAAATCAGATCCCGGACGGCACCCGCTTCTGCGACAAGTGCGGCGCCCCCCAGGAGACCGCTCAGAACGCGGCTCCCCAGTATCAGCCCCCCGTCCAGAACGCGGCTCCTCAGGCCGCGCCCAAGAAGAGCAACACCGCGGTGATCGTGGTGGCAGCCGTGGCGGTCATCGCCGTGGTGGCTCTGGTGCTGGTGCTGGTCCTGGGCGGCTCCGGCTCCGACAGCGGCACTGTGAACGACGTCCCCCAGAACGATGCCCAGCAGCAGGTCCAGCAGCAGGTCCCCCAGGACAGCGATGCCCAGGTCCAGGATCAGCCCCAGCAGGAGCAGGCTCCTGCCACCGAGGCTCCCTCCTCCGGCACCAACCAGGTCATCACCGACGCCTACCCCTCCTGCTACAAGCGCTATGAGCTGATCTACGGCGAGAACGACTACTTCATCGTTTTCCTGCGCTACAGACCCGGCTCCAATGTGGTCTCCCAGATCACCGGCCAGAGCAATACCAGCGAGGATTACGCGGACATGCTGTCCTACGGTGATGAGATGGAAACCCGGATCGTCAGCGAGTCCATCCCCAACGCGGAGCTGAGCCATGTGGAAATGAGCACCGGCCTGAGTGCGGCTTTCTCCTTCACCGATCTGGACGTCAGCGGCGGTGAAGCCACCGCGGCCTTAGCGGCGGAGTATCTGGACCTGACCACAGAGAACGGCCTAATCAACCTGGCCGACAGCGAGAGCATTCTGGTCAGCTACGGCTTCACCCTGGCGGAAGCCAAGGAGTAAGTCCTTCTCTGACAAGCTAAACAACACGGCCAGGCCGGGAATTTCCCAGCCTGGCCGTGAGTTTTTCAAAAAGAGGTGGAGGAGTTCAAATTGTAGTTTATCGCACTGGCGCGGGAGCGCCCCAAGGCTCCCTTGTGTAAAGGGAGCTGTCAAAAATCTCCGATTTTTGACTGAGGGATTGCTGCACTGCAGTACGAATTCGCCGAAATGTTGGTGGTTATTCCAGACTTCTGCTGCACAATCCCCC
>JAFUMG010000031.1 GCA_017473225.1 Oscillospiraceae bacterium
AAGGGGCGGAGAGGGCCCTCTCATCTCCGCGCTAAGAGCCGCCCTTCGGGCGGTTGCGCTCCGAAACGCGCCTGCGGGCGCAGAGTCACGCCTTCGGCGTGCCAGCTCTCCCAGAGGGAGAGCCAAGTGGGTTTGTGAACTGTGCGACAAACTACAATTCAAACCACCCGCATACAGAAAGGATCGATGATCATGGGTCTTTCTTCTTCCGCACCCTGGACTGCCTTTTATGGCTCCACCCCCGCCACGCTGGATTATCCCCATAAGACCATGTACGAAATGGTCGCGGATACCGCCGGGCGCTATCCAAAAAATAATGCCTATATCTTCATGGGCAAGGAAACCAGTTACGAAGCCTTCCTCCAGCGGATCGAAGCCGCGGCCAGGGGCCTGTACCATATGGGCATCCGCAAGGGTGACAAGGTGACCATCTGCATGGCCAACACCCCCCAGGCCCTGGACTGCTTCTACGCCCTGAACCGCATCGGCGCCATCCCCAATATGATCCACCCCCTCTCCGCCGCCAAGGAGATCGCCTTCTACCTGAACTTCTCCAAGTCCAGGGCCATCCTGACGCTGGACCAGTTCTATGATAAAGTGGCCGGCATCCTGCCGGAGCTGGAGAATCCCACCCAGATCCTCATCGCCAGGGTCGCCGACGAGCTGCCCTTCCCCCTGAATGTGATCTATCCCCACACCAAGGGCGGCCGCCATCCTCTGCCCAAAAGCGGCTATACCCTCTGGTATGACATGGTCAAAGCCGGCAGGGACACCGCGCTCCCGGCCCACGACGGCCGCTGGGAGGACTGCGCCGCCATCCTCTATTCCGGCGGCACCACCGGCACCACCAAGGGCATCATGCTGAGCAATATGAATTTCAACGCCCTGGGCCTGCAGACCATCGCCGCCTCGGGCTTCGGCTCCGTCGCCGGGATGAAAATGCTGTCCATCATGCCCGTATTCCACGGCTTCGGTCTCGGCATCGGCATCCACACCGCCCTCATCGGCGGCGCGGCCTGCGTGCTGGTGCCCCAGTTCAGCGTGAAGGTCTACGCGGATACCCTGCTGAAGCAGAAGCCCAACATCATCCCCGGCGTCCCCACCCTCTTCGAAGCCCTCCTGCGGGCGGAGAACCTGGAAGGCGCGGACCTGAGCTTCCTGAAGGGCATCTTCTCCGGCGGCGACTCCCTGAGCCCCGAGCTGAAGAAGAAGGTGGACGCCTTCCTGAAGGAGCATAACTGTCCCGAGCAGATCCGGGAGGGCTACGGCACCACCGAGTGCGTCACCGCCTCCTGCCTGACCCCCAAGGATTACGCCCGCTCCGGCTCCATCGGCGTCCCCTTCCCGGACGTCTACTATAAGATCGTCAAACCCGGCACCACCGAGGAGCTGCCAGCCAACCACGAGGGCGAGATCTGCATCTCCGGCCCCACCGTCATGCTGGGCTATATGGACAACCCCGAGGAAACAGCCCAGACCCTCCGCGGCCATGGCGACGGCCGAATCTGGCTCCACACGGGTGACCTGGGCCACATGGACCAGGACGGCTTCGTCTACTTCCGCCAGCGGATCAAGCGGATGATCGTCACCTCCGGCTACAATGTCTACCCCTCCCAGCTGGAGAACATCATCGACGGCCACGAAAAGGTCCTCCTGTCCTGCGTCATCGGCGTGAAGGACCCCTACCGGGTCCAGCGGGTGAAGGCCTATGTGGTCCCCATGCCCGGGGTGGAGCCCACGGAGGAACTGAAGGCGGAGCTGCTGGAATACTGCTCCAGCCGCATCGCCAAATACGCCATGCCCCGGGAGATCGAGTTCCGCACCGAGCTTCCCAAGACCCTGGTGGGCAAGGTGGCCTACCGGGTGCTGGAAGAGGAGGCCAACGCTGCCCAATGAAAAATCGCGTCTGGGAGCTGGACGCCCTGCGGGGCGTCTGCGTCATCGGCATGATCGTGGTCCACTTCGTCTTTGACCTGGTGAGCCTGTACGGTCTGGTGCGGTGGGAGTACAATTCCCTCTTTTCCTTCATCATGAACTGGGGCGGGGTGCTGTTCCTGCTGATCTCCGGCATCTGCGCCACCCTGGGCAGCCGCAGCGTCCGGCGGGGGCTCATCGTCTTCGGCTGCGGCCTGATCGTCACCGCCGTCACCGCCGGGATGTACCTGCTGGGCATCGCCCACGAGAGCATCATCATCTATTTCGGCGTGCTCCACTGCCTGGGCATCTGCATGATGCTCTGGTACTTTCTGAAAAAGCTCCCCACCTGGGCGCTGGGCCTTCTGGGAGCGGCGCTGGCCATCACAGGCCTGCTGATCCGGGACCTGCGGGTGGAAAGTCCTTACCTGTTCTGGATCGGCCTGACCACCGAGACCTTCGCCACCGCGGACTTTTTCCCGCTGCTGCCCTATCTGGGCTTCTTCCTGCTGGGCGCTTTTCTGGGACGGACGCTGTACCGCGAAAAAACGACGCTGTTCCCCAAGGCCGATCCCGGCCATCCCATCATCCGCCTGTTCACCGCCTGCGGCCGGCATTCGCTGATCATCTACCTGCTCCACCAGCCGGTCCTGTCGCTGATCATTATCGTGCTGGCGAAAATCTCTGATTTTTGACTGATGAGGAATACGGGCGGAAATTTTACGTTTTCGTATCTGTATCAGGCCTACTCCGAACGTTCAGCATGGCATAGGCCTTCGCTCTGCGTGAAACCATTTCGTTATCGCCCGCATTCCTCATCCGACCCGGCTTGCGCCGGGCCACCTTCCCCCCGGGGGAAGGCATGGCGGCTTCACCGCTGAAAACGCGGCAAACTATGATTGGAATCCAACCACATCCCCCAAGGAGGGACGAACCTATGAAAATCTCTGTCAAACCCAATCTTTTGAAATATCTGGCCCTGGGCGCGGGGGCGCTGGGGCTTCTCCTGCGGTGGCTGCTGTACGCCACGGGCACCGATGACCAGGGGATGCTGCTGCGGAGCCATCCCTCCCAGTACCTGCTGTGGCTCCTCTCCGCCGCGGCGCTGGCAGGCGCTTATCTTCTGACCCGGTCCATCACCGGCCCGGAGCGGTATGACGACTGCTTCCATACCTCCGCCCTCAGCGGCGTCGGCTGTCTGCTGGCCGCCGCCGGCATCCTCATCACCACCATTTCCAACATGTCCGATCCCCCCGATTCCGTGACGCTGATCATGTGGATCCTGGGCTACGGAGCCGCTGCCGCCCTGGCCGTAGCCGGCTTCTGCCGTCTGGCCGGCATGAAGCCCTCCTTCCTGTTCTATGTGGTGCTGAGCGCCTATTTCGCAGTACGGATGGTCTGCCAGTACCGGCAGTGGAGCTCCGATCCCCAGCTGCAGGACTACTGCTATCAGCTGCTGGCCTGCGTGGCGCTGATGATCACCGCCTACCACCATGCCGCCTTCGGCACGGAACTGGGCAGCCACAAGAGCCTCTGGTTCTTCAGTCTGGCCGCGGTATTCCTGTGCTGCCTGTGCCTGGCAGGTCCCGGGGACCAGCTGTTCTATCTGGGCAGCGGCATCTGGGCCTTTACGGGTCTCAGCAGCCTGACGCCCCGGGCCCGCCGCCAGCGCCCCGACCTGAATCTGGAGGAATCCGCCCCCGAGGAGGAATGAACCATGCTGCTTCCCGACTATGTACGCCGCTGCGTCGACGCTCTGGAAAGCGCCGGCTTCGCCGCCTATGCCGTGGGCGGCTGCGTCCGGGACGCCTGCCTGGGGCTGACGCCCCAGGATTACGACCTGTGCACCTCCGCCCTGCCGGAGGAGACCGAAAGGGTCTTTTCCGGCCACCGGCTGGTGCTGGCGGGCAAAAAGCACGGCACCGTGGCCGTGGTCACCGAGGGCGGCATCGTGGAGATCACCACCTTCCGCACCGAGGGGGACTACACCGACAGCCGCCACCCCGGCTGGGTGCGGTTCGTCCCTGACATCGAGGCGGATCTGGCCCGGCGGGATTTTACCGTCAACGCCATGGCCTTCTCACCATCCCGGGGCTTTGCCGATCCCTTCGGCGGCCGGGCAGATCTGGAACATCGGGTCCTCCGGGCCGTGGGAGATCCCGCCACCCGGTTTGAGGAGGACGCGCTGCGGATCCTCCGGGGCGTCCGGTTCGCGGTGAAATACGGCCTGACCGTGGAGGAAAAGACCATGGACGCCATGCTCCGTCTGGCGCCCACCATGGACAAGCTGGCCCGGGAACGGGTCTTTGAGGAGTTATGTAAACTTCTGGTGCTGGTAACGCCGGAGGATTTGCTCCGTTTCGCCCCTATTCTGGCATCCGTGATCCCGGAGCTGGGGCCCATGATCGGCTTCGACCAGCGCAGTCCCCACCACGCCTACGACCTCTTCACCCACACCGCCCGGGTATGCGGCAATCTGCCCCCCACGCTGACCCTGCGCTGGGCGGGCCTGCTCCATGACACCGGGAAGATCCCCACCTTCACCCAGGATGAGACCGGCCGGGGCCATTTCTACGGCCACGCCAAGGCCAGCGCCCAGATGGCCGACGATATCCTGCGCCGCCTGAAAGCCCCCACCGCCCTGCGGGAGGAGGTGACCGGGCTGATCGAGCTGCACATGACGAAGCTCCCGCCGGAGAAGAAGGTCCTCCGCCGCTGGCTGGGTCGTCTGGGCCCCGAAGCGATGGACACCCTGCTGACCTTCCAGCAGGCCGATTTCGGCGGCAAGGGCACCGGGCTCCCGGAGGAAGCGGAGGAATTCCCCCGTCTTCGGGTGATCGTCGGGGAGATCCAGGCGGAGAACGCCTGCCTGAGCCTGAAGGATCTGGCCGTCAACGGCCGTGACCTGATGGACCTGGGCTTTGAGGGCAAAGCCATCGGCGCCTGCCTGCAGCGCCTGCTGGACCTGGTCATCGACGAGAAGATTCCCAATGAACGGGATGCCCTCCTGGCGGAAGCCGGAAGATCCGCACAGTAATATGCCAGAAGTTTATTTTTAAGTTTGTCGCTCCGTTTAAAATGATGCGCCGTGCAAAAAATCCATGTCATTGCGAGCCAGTCCGCAGACTGGCGTGGCAATCCCCCACGGCGGCACAATGCAGCTGCGTGTCGAAAACCTTGGTGTTTCCAGGTGCATTCTGCTGGCTACCTCTCCGTAAGGTCACGAAAAAACCGGGGGATTGCCACGCCAGTGTGAGCACTGGCTCGCAATGACATACGTTTTAATTGGCGCGTTGCGCAATTGAACGCCAAACCGCAATCCACACCCAATATCATCCACGAGGTAACATTATGAAAAACATCGCCATTGTCACCGGGGCCAGCTC
Source organism: Oscillospiraceae bacterium (assembly GCA_017473225.1). Taxonomy (GTDB): domain Bacteria; phylum Bacillota; class Clostridia; order Oscillospirales; family Oscillospiraceae; genus Faecousia. The sequence continues at coordinate 5,301 of JAFUMG010000031.1, forward strand.
CGGTATGGGCAGGGAGTTCGTGCTCCAGCTGTCCCAATACGTCAGCGTCGACGAGATCTGGGCCATCGCCCGGCGGAAGGATGCGCTGGAAGCCCTGCAAAAAGAAGTCACCGTCCCCGTGCGGCCCATTGCCCTGGACCTGGGACAGGCCGAGAGCTTCACCGCCCTCTCCCAGCTTCTGGAATCGGAAAAGCCCAATATCCGCCTGCTGGTCAACGCGGCGGGCTTCGGCAAATTCGGCGCCTACAGCAAGGTCTCCCCGGAGGACGACTGCCGCATGATCGACCTGAACTGCAAAGCGCTGGTGATGATGACCCGTCTCGCGGTGCCCTACATGGCCCCCGGCGGCCACATCCTCCAGCTGGACAGCCTTTCCGCCTTCCAGCCGGTGCCCTACATCACAACTTACGGCGCCACCAAGGCCTTCGTCCTCAGCTACAGCCGGGCCATGAACCGGGAGCTGAAGGGCGCGGGCATCCGCTGCATGGCCATGAACCCCGGCTGGGTGAAGACCGAATTCTTCAACCACGCCTTCGAGACCAACGGCGGCAGCGAGGTCCAGTATTTCGACCGGCTCTACGAAGCCAAAGACTGCGTCGCCACCGGCCTGCGGGACCTCTATAAGTCCAAAAAGGACTACTCCATCCACGGCCTGCCCGTGCGGATGCAGGTCCGGCTCGTGAAGCTGCTGCCCCACAGCCTGGTGATGAACACCTGGCTGAACCAGCAGAAGAAACCCAAAAACAACACAGGACTGACTACAAAATGAAACTGAGACTTCTTTCCCTTTTCCTCGCGCTGACCCTCCTCCTGTGCGGCTGCACGGACATGCCCGTGCAGGAGCTGCCGCAGCCCAGTCTTGACCCGGATTCAACCGGAAACAATATCCTCACCGTCCATTTCATCGATGTGGGACAGGCGGACTGCGCCCTGCTGGAAAGTGACGGGCAGTACATCCTCATCGACGGCGGCAATGTGGAGGACGGTCAGCTGGTGATCTCCTATCTGGAGCAGCAGGGCGTGGAGGAGCTGAGCGCCGTATTCTGCACCCACGCCCATGAGGACCATGTGGGCGGCCTGCCCAGCGTGCTGGCTGTCTATCCCACCGCCGCGGTCTACGCTCCCACCAGGACCTATGCTTCCAACGTTTTCGACGATTTTATGTACTATGTGGACCAGCAGGGGCTGGAGGTGACCATTCCCGAGCCCGGCGATGAACTGAGCCTGGGCCAGGCGCGGATCACCGTTCTGGGTCCCACCCAGAGCTACGCCGAGACCAACAACACCTCCATCGTGCTGCTGGTGGAGTTCCTGAACACCCGGTTCCTCTTCACCGGCGACATGGAAACCAGCGCGGAAAACGACATGCTGGACTACTGGGGCGACGACCTCGACTGGAATGTGGATGTGCTGAAGGTGGGCCACCACGGCTCCAACACCTCCTCCGGCTACCGCTTCGTCTACGAGACGGACCCGGAATACGCCATCATCTCCGTGGGCACCGGCAATTCCTACGGCCACCCCAACGAGGAGATCGTCAGCCGCTACAATGACGCCGGCGTCCCCATGTTCCGCACCGACGAGCTGGGCACCATCCTGGCCGTCAGCGACGGGCAGACCATCACCGTCACCTGGGAGAACAGCCAGAAGGAGCCCGCCGACGTGGAACCCGCCGACACGCGCTACATCGGCAACGCCAACTCCAGGAAATTCCACTCCTCCACCTGCGGCTCCCTGCCCAAGGAGGAAAACCGGGTCTATTTTGACTCCTACGAGGAAGCCATCGAAGCCGGCTACACCCCCTGCGGCAGCTGCCTGAACTAAAGATCGGAGATACCCATGAACAAATCCAACCCTGCTCCCTCCGCCGGGAAGATCATTTTTACGGCGCTGTTTTCCCTGGTGGCTCTGCTCAGCGCCGTCTGCCTGCCGGGCCAGACCTCTCTTTTGGTGACCGCGGCGGTATTGGCCCTCTGCGCCGGGGGCATCCTGCTCACCTGGCTGCCTTTGAAGAAGCTGAAGCTGAACCGGCCCCTCTTCGGATACACAGCGGCAGTCCTGTCCGGCGTGCTCTTCTTTGCCGCCGTGGAAGTGCTGTCCATGAACATGCCCTACCGGGTGCTGCCCGTGGCGATCCTGCTGAACACCGCCCTGATCACGGGGATCATTCTGCTGCTGACCGCCATCACCGGCCGCACCGCCCCGGCGGGCATCGCGGCCGGAGCACTCGTCCTGGTCCTGGGCCTCATCAACCACTACACCCTGAAATTTCGGGGCACCGTGGTCCTGCCCTCAGACATTTTCTCCGTCGCCACCGCGGGCCAGGTGGTGGGCAACTATGACCTGACCCCTGACAAGCGCATGTGCGCCGCCCTGGCGGGCATCCTGCTGGTTTTCCTGCTGCTGTACCGGACCGGCTGCCGGGCCGGCAAGCGGGGACGCATCGTCTCCGGCTGCTGCGCCCTAGCGCTGCTGTCTCTGGTGACGGCGGTATCCGCCAGCCAGACTCTGTCCGACCGTCTGGGGGTCTCCCCCAGCCTGTGGGACCAGACCGCCAGGAGCAAGGAGATCGGCTTTCTGCTCAACGGTGTGGAGAATATCCGCACCATGATCGTCACCGCCCCCGAGGGCTATTCCCGGGAGGGGGCCGAAGCCATCCTGGCAGAACATACCGCTAACAGCGCGGATGCCGGCTCCGACACCCGGCCCAATATCCTCGTCATCATGGCGGAGTCCTTCGCGGAACTGCAGAACGTGGCGGACTTCGAGACCAATACCGGGTACCTGGACAACTTCTACCGTATCGCCCAGGAGCCCAACAGCAAGACCGGCAAGTGCGTCGTGTCCATTTTCGGCGGTCTGACCAGCTGCAGCGAATTTGAGTTTTTGACCGGCTGCTCCATGCGCTTCCTGGAATCCTCCTCCGCGCCCTATCAGCAGTATATCCGCTCCGATACCGCGGCGCTGCCCGCCTGCCTGCGGGACCTGGGCTATACCACCTCCGCCCTCCATCCCTACGAGCCCCAGAACTGGAGCCGTGACACCGCCTATCCCCTGCTGGGCTTCCAGGAATTCCTCAGCAGCGCCAGCCCCGAATTCGTAAACGCCGGCACCGTCCGCCAGTGGATCTCGGATTCCGCCCTGTTCGACGAGATGATCGCCCGCTGCGAAGCCAGCGACGATCCCATCTTCGAATTCGCCATCACCATGCAGTGCCACGGCGGCTATACCGACCCAGGCTATGAAAGCACCGTAGAACTGCAGGGCGTGTCCTCCGAGTACGGCGAGGTCAACCAGTATCTCTCCCTGCTGAAGGGCACGGACGAAGCCATCGGCCAGCTGATCGAGACCCTCCGCGCTTCCGAAGAGCCCACCATCGTGCTCCTCTTCGGCGACCATTTCCCCAGCTTCACCTCCGGGTTCTACGACGCCTTCGCGTCCGAGCAGAGCGACAGCGCCGAAGACTTCGTGCGGATCTTCTCCACCCCCTACCTGTTCTGGGCCAACTATGATGCGGACTTCTCCGGCATCCCGGATCTGCTCAGCTCCAACTTCCTGATGCCCTATCTGCTGAAGGCCGCGGGCATTCCCCTGAACAGCCATCAGCAGTACCTGTACGATCTCTCCCAGACCTATCCGGTGATCACCAAGCACGCCATCATCGACACCGCCGGCGAGCACAATTTCTACCAGGAAGGCGCCGCCTGCTACGAGGATCTGACCGCGTACCAAACCATCCAGTATTATTTCCTCTTCGACAGCAGCAAGTAACGCTCCAAAACAGCAAAGATCCCCGGCTCCCAAGAGCCGGGGATCAGTGTTTCTGTAGGGGGAAATTCAAATTGTAGTTTATCGCTCCGTTGAACAGTGGTTGCGGCGTCTAAAAAATATGCTGTCATTGCGAGCCAGTGCTCACACTGGCGTGGCAATCTCCCATGGCGACGCACCTGTGCTGGATGTCCCAAAGTCTTGATACTTCTGGGAAAAACTGTAGTCCCCATCCT
>JAFUMG010000076.1 GCA_017473225.1 Oscillospiraceae bacterium
GAACTTCCTGACCATCACCCCCGGCGTCCGCTTCGCTGACGGCGACATCGGCGACCAGAAGCGGGTCATGACCCCCGCCGCCGCCAAGGCCATCGGCTCCGACTACATCGTCGTCGGCCGCCCCATCACCGCCGCCGCCGACCCCGTAGCCGCCTACGAGCGCTGCGTGGCTGAGTTCTGCGATTAAATAATAAAATGTATGTCATTGCGAGGAGGCCGCAGGCCGACGTGGCAATCCCCTTCAAATTTCCGGAATCCTCCGGAGATTGCCACGCCAGTGTGCGCACTGGCTCGCAATGACAGGAATATGGAAAAGGAGATATACAATGGAAGCTTACAAGAGAGAGTTTATCGATTTCCTGCGCTCCGCCAACGTGCTGAAGTTCGGCGATTTCATCGCCAAGTCCGGCCGCCGGATCCCCTACTTCGTCAACGCCGGTGAGATCAAGACCGGCGACCAGATCGCCAAGCTGGGCGAGTTCTACGCCAAGGCCTATTTCGACAAGATCGGCGCCAAGAAGACCGTCCTCTACGGCCCCGCCTACAAGGGCATCTCCATCGCCGTCGCCACCTCCGTCGCCCTGTCCAAGCAGGGTCTGGACCTGCCCTTCTTCTTCAACAGGAAGGAAGCCAAGGACCATGGCGAGGGCGGCATCTTCGTCGGCTACAAGCCCACCGCCGGTGAAGAAGTGGTCATCGTCGAGGACGTCATCACCGCCGGCACCGCCATCCGCGAGAGCATGGCCAACCTGAGCAGCCTGGAGGATGTGAAGGTCGCCGCCTGCTTCGTCATGGTGGACCGGAAGGAAAAGGGCCAGACCGAGCTGGCCGCCACCACCGAGGTCACCCGCAGCTTCGGCTTCCCCGTCTACTCCGTCATCGATGTCTACGACATCATTGAGTACCTGGAAGAGGACCCCGCCAACGAGGAGAACGTCACCCGTATCAAGAACTATCTGGCTGTGAATGGAGCAAAAGAATGAAAAATCTGATGAACATCACTGATCTGACGCTGGAGGAGATCGACGCGCTGATCGCCACTGCGGAGGATATTATCGCGAACCCCGAGAAGTATCAGGACTCCTGCAAGCACAAGCTGCTGGCTGCCCTGTTCTTTGAGCCCTCCACCCGTACCCGCCTGAGCTTCGAGGCCGCCATGCACCGCCTGGGTGGCAGCGTCATCGGCTTCAGCGAGGCCGGCTCTTCCTCCACCGCCAAGGGCGAGAGCCTGTCCGACACCGTCCAGACCGTGGGCTGCTACGCGGACATCATCGCCATGCGTCATCCCAAGGAAGGCGCTCCCGTGGTGGCTGCCCGCCGTGCCGGTGTGCCCATCATCAACGCGGGCGACGGCGCCCACAACCACCCCACCCAGACCCTGACTGACCTGCTGACCATCTGGCGTGAGAAGCATACCTTCAATGGTCTGACCATCGGCCTGTGCGGCGACCTGAAGTTCGGCCGTACCGTCCATTCCCTGGTTGCCGCCATGGCCCGCTATACCGGTGTCAAATTTGTCTTCATCGCCCCCGAGGAGCTGAAGTTCCCCCACTATATCATCGAGGACGAGCTGGAGTCCCGCGGCATCGAGTACAAGGAAGTGACCACCATGGAGGAGGTCATGCCCGAGCTGGACGTGCTGTATATGACCCGCGTGCAGAAGGAGCGCTTCTTCAACGAGGCTGACTATATCCGTCTGAAGGATACCTATATCCTGACCCCCGACAAGCTGGAGCCCGCCAAGAAGGACATGATCATCATGCATCCCCTGCCCCGTGTCAACGAGATCTCCGTCACCGTGGACGACGATCCCAGAGCCGCTTATTTCCGTCAGGCCAAGAACGGTATGTATATCCGCATGGCACTGATCCTGAAGATGCTGGAGGTAGAAGTATGATTATCGGACAAATCAAGGACGGCATCGTCCTGGACCATATTACCGCAGGCCGTTCCATGGAGATCTACAATGTTCTGAAGCTGGGCAAGCTGGAATGCAACGTCGCCATGATCCAGAACGCGGACAGCACCAAGATGGGCAAGAAGGACATCATCAAGATCGGCACCGTGATGGATCTGGATCTGGATGTGCTGGGCTACATCGATCCCGGCATCACCGTCAACATCATCCGTGACGGCAAGGTGGATAAGCGTTACCACCTGTGGCTGCCCGAGCGTGTGGTCGGCGTCATCAAGTGCAAGAACCCCCGCTGCATCACCTCCATCGAGCAGGAGATCGTCCACGAGTTTAAGCTGGCCGACAAGGAAAAGAAGATCTATCGCTGCATCTACTGCGAACACGCCGCAAAGACCAAGTCCAAGTAAATTTTTACACCCCGGAGCCCAAAAGCTCCGGGGTGTATTGATCGCGGGGGGGCAAATTGTAGTTTATCTGTCAGTTGTCTGCCGCACCCAAAGGCTCCCTTGTGTAAAGGGGGCTGGCTCGGCGATAGCCGAGACTGGGGGATTGTGCAGCAGAAGTCTGGAATAACCACCAACATTGCGGCGAATTCGTACTGCAGTGCAACAATCCCTCAGTCAAAAATCGGAGATTTTTGACAGCTCCCTTTACAC
>JAFUMG010000032.1 GCA_017473225.1 Oscillospiraceae bacterium
CCCAAGGCTCCCTTGTGTAAAGGGAGCTGTCAAAAATCTCCGATTTTTGACTGAGGGATTGTTGCACTGCAGTACGAATTCGCCGAAATGTTGGTGGTTATTCCAGACTTCTGCTGCACAATCCCCCAGTCTCGGCTATCGCCGAGCCAGCCCCCCTTTACACAAGGGGGCCTTTGGGTGCGGCAGACAACTGACAGATAAACTACAATTTACATCCTCAAAAAATGGCCGCCGGGACAAACCCGGCGGCCATTTTTTATTCCGCTGCAGCCAGCAGCTGTTTGGTATAGGGGTGCTGGGGGTTGCGGAACAGCTCCTCCACGGTGTTCTGCTCCACAATGACGCCGTGCTGCATCACCAGCACCCGGTTGCAGATCTGATAGACCACGTTCAGGTCGTGGCTGATGAACAGATAACTCAGGTCATACCGCTTCCGTAGGTCCGCCAGCAGCTGCAGGATCTGGGCCTGGATGGTCACATCCAAGGCGCTGACGGGCTCGTCCGCCACGATCAGCTTCGGCCGGGTGATCACGGCGCCGGCAATGGACACCCGCTGCCGCTGTCCGCCGGACAGCTCCCTGGGCCGCCGGGACGCGTACTCCGCCCCCAGGCCCACCTGCTCCAGCACCTCCAGCACCGCCGCCTTCCGCTCTTTTGCGTTCAGCTTTCCCTGGACCCTCAGGGGCTCTTCCAGGATCCAGCCGATGGAATGGGCCGGATTCAGACTGCTGAAGGGGTCCTGGAAGACCATCTGGGGGCGCTGGGAATGGTGGATGATCTCTCCCTCATAGTCGCTGAGCATCCCCAGGACCGCCCGGGACAAGGTAGTCTTGCCGCTGCCGCTCTCGCCCACCAGGCCCACGATCTCGCCCCGGTGGATCTCGAAGGAAACATCCCGCAGCACCTGCCGGCGCTGCTCTTTGCCCCCGAACAGGGAGCGGCCCTCGGTATAGAAGCTGTTCAAGTGCCGCACTTCCAGCACCGGTTCCATGGTGTTCCCTCCTTATACCAGCCTGCGGTCCCGGGTCGGGATCGCCGCCAGCAGTTTTTTCGTGTATTCATGCCGGGGATCCCGGAAGATGTCCTCCACCGGCCGGTCCTCCACCAGCTTGCCCCGCTGCATCACCGCCACCCGCGTGCAGAGCTTGCGCACCACATGAAGGTTGTGGCTGATCAGCAGGATGGCGGTGCCGTGCTCCCGGTTCAGCCGCTTCAGCAGCGCCAGGATCTCCGCCTGGATGGTCACATCCAGCGCGGTGGTGGGCTCGTCCGCCAGCAGGAGTTTCGGCTTGCTGATGATGGCCGCGGCGATCATCACCCGCTGCAGCATACCGCCGGACAGCTCATGGGGATATTTCCGATAGACCCCCTCCGGGTCCTCCAGATCCACCTGAGCCAGGGCTTCCAGTGCCCGGGCCTTCCGCTCCGCCTTGGAAAGCTTGGTGTGGAGGCGCAGGCACTCCTCCACCTGGGGGCCGATGCGCATGACGGGGTTCATGCTGGTCATGGGCTCCTGGAACACGATGCCCAGGTCAGCGCCCAGGATGCGCAGCATTTCCCCGTCGGTGCAGCTGAAGATCTCATTGCCGTCCAGGGTGATGCTGCCGCTGAACTCCGCCTTCTTCCGGGGCAGCAGGCCGCTGACGCTCATGGCGGTGACGGTCTTGCCGCTGCCGCTCTCCCCCACCAGACCCACGATCTCGCCCTCGCCGATGGAAAGGCTCAGCCCATCCACCGCGAAGCGGTCCGGGGCGGCGTCCTTGAAATGGACCCGCAGGTCCTGAATTTTTAAAATCTCTGCCATAATGCCCCTCCTGTCAGACGGTCTTGCTTTCCCGCTGCAGGCCCTCCGCCAGCAGGCTGAAGCCCAGGATCAGCAGGATAATGGCACAGCCGGTGCCCAGTGCGTACCAGGGGGCGCTTTTCAGATAGGTCTGGCTGTCGCTGAGCATGGAGCCCAGGCTGGCCTCCGGGGGCTGGATGCCGAGGCCCAGAAAGCTCATGCTGGCCTCGCTGAGGATGGCATTGTTGAAGCCGATGGTGATGGCGCTGAGGAGCACCGGCCAGGTATTGGGCAGGATGTGGGAAAACAGGATCCGCCCGGTGCCGACGCCCATGAGCTTCGCGCTCTTGATATAATTCAGCTCCCGGACCCGGGCAAATTCGCTTCGGACGATCCGGGCGAAGCTGGGGATGAACAGGATGCCCAGGGCGATGATGATGTTATAGGTCCCGTTGCCCAGAACGGAGATGATCACCAGCGCCAGCAGAATGGACGGGAAGGCGGTGATGGAGTCGCAGATCCGGGTCAGGATCAGGTCCGCCAGCCCCCCGTAATAGCCGCAGAGGCTGCCGATGAGGATACCGAAGACACAGCCGATCAGCACCACGCAGACGGCGATGAAGAAGGACGTGCCCGCGCCCTCCAGCACCCGGCTGAAGATGTCCCGGCCGAAATTGTCGGTGCCCAGCAGATGCTCCGCCGAGGGGGGCAGGAATTTTTTGGACTCCATGGCCGTGGGGTCATAGGGGGTCCAGAAATAGCCCAGCAGGATCAGGGCCGTCATGACGGCGCTGAGGGCGCCGCCGATATAGAGAAAGGGATTTCCTTTTTTCTTCATAGTCAGAGCCCTCATTTCAGCCGGATCCGGGGATCCACGACTCGGTACAGCAGGTCCGCGGCGAAATTGATGATCACGATCCAGGCCGCCAATATCACCACGATGGCCTGCACCACCGGGAAATCCCGGCCGGAAATGCTGGTCATCAGCAGCTGGCTGATGCCGGGGATGGCGAAGACCCGCTCGATGATGATGGAGCCGGTCATGATCTCGGCGGCGGATACCGCCAGGAAGGTGATGACGGGCATGAGGGCGTTTTTCAGCACATGCCGGGAGAGGATCACACGCCGCCCCGCGCCCCGGCTCCGGGCGGTGCGGACATAGTCACGCTCAAGCTCGCTGAGAATGGAGCCGCGGAGCATCCGGACCGTCATGGCGATCCGGGGAATGGCGATGGAAAAGGCCGGCAGGATCAGATAGCGCAGGCAACCTCTCCAGCTTTCCTGCCAGGAGACGAAATCTCCCGTGGAGAACAGGCCCAGCACCGTGCCGAACAGCCAGGTGGCCAGAATGCCGATGAAAAAGGGCGGCACGCTCATGACCATCTGGTCCAGGGCAGAGATCGCCACATCCGCCGCCCTGCTTTTGGCGCTGCCGGCCCAGATCCCCAGCGGAATGGAAATCACCACCGTCAGCAGGAAGGACATGACGGCAAGCAAAAAGGTAACGGGCAGCTTATCCGCCAGCATATCGGCCACCGGCATCCGGTAGCTGTAGCTGACGCCCATATCGCCCCGGAGGAAGGCCGACAACCAGTTCCAGTACCGGACCAGAACGGGACCGTCCAGCCCCAGCTCCGCCCGGAGGGCGGCCCGGGCCTCTTCCGTGGCTTCGGTGCCCAGCATCTTGGTGGTGGGGTCACCGGGGATCACCTGAAAAGCGAGGAAGGCGAGGAGCGAAACGATGAACAATGTAATAATGAGAGTGAGGATCTTCTTTACGGTATATTTCATGCTCCCCACCTCCTTTCTTTTTACTGATGATCTGTCATTGCGGACTTATGAACTGTCATTGCGAACCAGTGACCGATGTCACTGGTTCGCAATGACGCGGAATTTTGATTTACTCAAAATACAGCTTGGACATATCGATGACGTACAGGGGATAGAACTCAAAGCCCTTCAGCTCCGGGCTGACGGCCACAAAGTCCGCCAGGTCCTGGGTATAGACATTGGCGGCCTTCTCACTGAGGATCTCCAGACAGCGCTTGAACAGGGCCGTCTGCTCCGCGTCATCCACCGTGACCAGCGCCTGGGCATAGACTTCATCGTACTCCTCATCGCGGAAGCCGATCATGTTCTTGCTGCTGTCGCTGACCCACCGGGCCAGCAGCGCCGTGGGGCTCAGGACGCTGGCGTCAAAGCCCACCACCGTGCCTTCGAAGTTCCGGTTGCCGTAGACATCCTCCAGCCAGGTATTCCAGTCGATCAGCTGGATCTCGGCGGTGATGCCCACCTGCTTCAGCTGCTCCGCCAGCACCACCGCGGTGTCCACATGGGGCTGGTAGTTGCTGGGGACCTTGATGGTGAAGCGGAAGCCGTCGGGATAGCCCGCCTGGGCCAGCAGCGCCTTGGCCTTCTCCGCGTCATGGGGATAGGCCTCAGCCAGGGTCTCGTCGAAGTACTTGCCGAAGGCCGGGTACATGGAGGAGCCCAGCCTGGTGCCGTGGCCGTCAGCGGTCAGGTTCAGCATGGCGTCCACATCCACCGCGTAGCACATAGCCTGGCGGACCAGCTCATTGTCGAAGGGAGCCACGGCGTTGTTCAGGTAAATGGCCTGGACCAGGTTCATGGTGCCCTCCAGGACCTGGTAGCCATTGGAAAGGTTGTTCACCTGGTCCATGGTCAGGTGGGCCACCAGATCCAGACTGCCGCTGTCCAGAGCATTGAACAGGGCGGTGCTGTCCTCGTAGATCTTGTAGGTCACCTTATCCAGCTTGGCGCCCTCGCCATAGTAGGCCTCATGCTTTTCCAGGATGAAATTCTCCTGGACGCTGCGGGAGACATACTTGAACGGGCCGGTGCCCACAGGCTGGGTCGCCTGGTCGGCGTAGTCCTTCGGCAGGATATACACGCTGGATACCGCGCTCAGGAAGTCGCTGTTGGGCTCCACCAGGGTGAAGGAAAGGACATTTCCCTCAACATTCCGCTCCACGATGGCAGAAAGCGCCGCTACCACGTTTGAATAAACGGATGTAGCGGCGCAGGTTTCGAAAGAATAAAGCACATCGTCCATGGTGCAGGTGCTGCCGTTGTGGAACACCACACCCTCACGAAGGGTAAAGGAATAGGTCAGGCCATCCCCGGAAACATCCACCGCGGATGCCACCGCGGGCACAAAGTTACCCTGGGAATCGGGCTTGACCAAGCCCTCAAAGACGTTGAACATGACCTCTCTAGTTCCTGCTGCATTTGTTACAAACGGGTCAAGACTATTATCCAGGTCCTGGGAGATACCCACGGTGATCTCATTGGCGTGGCTACCCCCGGAAGAATCTGTAGTTTCGTCGCTGGATGCACCAGCCTGATTCGTAGCTCCTCCGCACGCGCAGAGTGAGCCCGCCAGCGCTGCCGCCGCCAGGAAAACTGCAAGGATACGTTTTTTCATCATTGCTATTCTCCTTCCGCCGTCCGAAACGGCGTTACAACAAAATAACTTCTTCTCCCATTATTAAATTGTCGCTTTCATTGTAATACACCCACTGGGAAATTACAAGTAAAAACCACAGGCTCCGCTGAAATTTTACATTCGCCCCCGGCTGGCTGTTGCTATTTTCCGACGGATTTCTTATAATATATCTGTTCTGTCAATATAAACACCATTTGTGGTTATCGGCTTTCGTCAGCAAAGACATCAAAACGCACAACGTAAAGCCATGTCATTCCGAGCGAAGCCGAGGAATCTACGCATATCGATGCCATTTGCAGTAAAATTGGTGCCAAGATCCTTCGACTCGCTTCGCTCGCTCAGGATGACAGCTGCGTTTATGGTCTTTATGTTGTACATGCTGATTAAAACCGATAACCACAACACCATGAAGGAGCTTCGTTATGAAATACGATTTTACCTCGATCATAGATCGCCACAACATGGACGCCATCGCGGTGGACTATCCGCCCGCCCAGCCCAAGGAGGGCTTCGATGTGATCCCCATGTGGGTCGCGGATATGAATTTCCCCACGGTGCCCACCATCCAGGACGCAATCATCCGCAGGACCCAGCATCCCTGCTTCGGCTATTTTCTGCCCCGGGAGGAATACTACGACGCCATCATCCGCTGGCAGCGTGACCGCAACGGCGTGGAAGGCCTGCTGCCGGAGCACATCGGCTACGCCAACGGCGTCCTGGGCGGGGTCATCAGCGCCATAAATGTGCTCTGCTCCCAGGGTGACAGCATCCTGGTCCACTCCCCCACCTACTGCGGCTTCACCAACGCCCTGGGCAACTGCGGCTACCATCTGGTCCACAGCCCCCTGGTCATTGACGAGGGCGGCGTCTGGCGGATGGACTTCGAGGACATGGAGAAAAAGATCCAGGAGCACCACATCCATGCCGCCATCATCTGCTCCCCCCATAACCCCTGCGGCCGGGTCTGGGAGCGCTGGGAGTTGGAGAAGGCCATGGAGCTGTTCAAAAAGCACGATGTTTATGTGGTCTCCGACGAGATCTGGTCCGACCTGATCCTGGAGGGCCACAGCCACATCCCCACCCAGTCCGTCAGCGAGGACGCGAAAACGCGCACCGTCGCCATGTACGCCCCCAGCAAGACCTTCAATCTGGCGGGCCTTCAGGGTTCCTACCGCGTCATCTACAACAAATGGCTCCGGGACCGGGTGGACAAGGAAGCCAGCCTGAGCCACTACAACAATATGAATGTGCTGAGCATGTACGGTCTCATCGGCGCCTACACCCCCGAGGGCCGCCAGTGGCTGGAGGAGCTGCGCCAGGTGCTCACCGAAAACGTCCGCTTCGCCTGCGACTACATCGGAGCTCATTTCGAGGGCGTCCGGGTCTGCCGGCCGGAGGGCACCTACATGCTCTTCCTGGACTGCACCGAATGGTGCGAAAAGCACGGCAAAACCATTGACGATGTGGAGCGGGCCGCCTGGGATGTGGGCGTCGCCGTCCAGGACGGCCGGATGTTCCATGGCCCCTGCCATCTGCGGCTGAATCTGGCCCTGCCCCTGAGCCGGGTCCGTGAAGCCTTCCTCCGACTGGACAAATATGTATTCAACGCCTGAGCAAAGCCATAAGCGGGACTCCCCCCACCGGGAGCCCCGCTTTTTTATGGGGATTCGGATTGTAGTTTGGCGTGCAGTCAAAAAGAAGCATGTCATTGCGAGCCAGTCCGCAGACTGGCGTGGCAATCCCCCCGTTCTTCCGTGAACTTACAGAGAGGAAAACGGTAGGATGCGCCCGGAAATGCCAAGGTTTTGACATTCGACTGCGCTGCGCCGCCATAGGAGATTGCCACGCCAGTGTGAGCACCGGCTCGCAATGACAGCGTATTTTTTAGATGCCTTAACCACTATTCAACAGAGCGACAAACTCCAATTCGCCCCCCACTTTACATAGATTTTACAAACCACAGATAACAGATTTGATATTCTCTTGATAAACTGTAATCATCCCCGAAAAATGTAAAATTTATTGTAAATGAAAGGCAGACATACAGAATGGACATTTTTGATATCCTCACCATGATCGGCGGCCTGTGCCTGTTCCTGTTCGGCATGAACATCATGGGCGAAAGCCTGGAGCGCGCGGCGGGCAACAGCCTGCGCTCCCTGCTGAGCAAACTCACCGGCAGCCGCATTGCGGGCTTCCTGACTGGCCTTGCCGTCACCGCGGTCATCCAGTCCTCCTCCGCCACCACCGTTATGGTCGTGGGCTTCGTCAACTCCGGCCTGCTGACTCTGAGCCAGGCCATCGGCGTCATCATGGGCGCCAACGTGGGCACCACCGTCACCGCCTGGATCCTGTCCCTGGGCGGCATCTCCGGCGACAGCCTGTTCCTGCAGCTGCTGAAGCCCACCTCCTTCACCCCCATCCTGGCCCTCATCGGCATCGTCTACTACATGTTCATGAAGGACAGCAAAAAGAAGGACATCGGCATGATCCTGCTGGGCTTTGCCGTGCTGATGTTCGGCATGGACACCATGTCCGGCGCCGTCAAGGGTCTGAAGGACGAGGCCTGGTTTACCAATCTCTTCCTGCTGTTCAAGAATCCCATCCTGGGCGTGCTGGCCGGCATGGTCCTGACCGGCATCATCCAGTCCTCCTCCGCTTCTGTCGGTATTCTGCAGGCCCTGTCCGCCACCGGCGCTGTCAGCTACGGCGCTTCTATCCCCATCATCATGGGCCAGAATATCGGCACCACCGTCACCGCCCTGCTGTCCAGCGTGGGCACCAATAAGAATGCCCGCCGGGCCGCCATTGTCCATATGATGTTCAACGTCATCGGCACCGCCATCGGTTTGGTCCTGTTCGTACTGGTGGACTGGCTCTTCTCCCCTGCCATTCTGGACCAGCCCACCGATTATCTGGGCATCTCCATCTGCCACACCGCCTTCAACATCCTCTGCACCAGCATCCTGCTGCCCTCCGGCTCCCTGCTGGAGAAGATCGCCCGCAAGATCGTCCCCGACTCCAAGGAGACCGAAGTGGTCGTCGAGCTGGACGAGCGTCTGCTGGCCACCCCCGCTATCGCCCTGGAGCGCTGCCGGGATACCGCGGTCAAGATGAGCAGCGCTTCCGCCGAGACTCTGAAGCAGGCCATCCCCTGCCTGACCGGCTACACCCCCGAGCTGGGCGAAAAGGTCCAGGAGCTGGAGAATCTGACCGACCACTACGAGGACATCTTGGGCTCCTATCTGATCAAGCTCAGCGCCCTGCAGTCCTCCGAGGCTGACAGCTCCGAAGCCACCATGCTGCTGAAGGCCATCAACGACTTCGAGCGCATCGCCGACCACGGCCAGAACCTGATGGAAGCCGGCCAGGAGATGTCCGAGAAGCAGCTGGAATTCTCCTCCGCCGCCAAGGCCGAGCTGGATGTGCTGGTCTCCGCCGTCAATGAGATCGTGGGTCTGGCCTTCGGCGCCTTCCTGAACCACGACCTGGACGTCGCCTACAAGGTAGAGCCCCTGGAGGACGTCATCGACGGTCTGAAGGAGCAGATGCGTACCCGCCATATCCTGCGTATGCAGCAGAGCCAGTGCAGCATCGAGGCCGGCTTTGTCTGGTCCGACCTGCTGACCAGCCTGGAGCGGATCAGCGACCACTGCTCCAACCTGGCAGGCTGCGTCATCGACCTGCAGAACCACAACATGAACACCCACGAGGCCCTGCGCTCCGCGCGGGAAGCCTACGCCGACTTCGACGTGCAGTACCACGCCTACGCCGAAAAATACCGTTTGGCCTGATCCCGGATGATTCCGGCAAAGCCGGGAAGCCTCCGCTTCCCGGCTTAGATTTTACAAAAAGACCATGGTAAATTTGATGATTGTGTAGTATCATCATATAAGAACCCGTAAATTGTAACGCTGATTTGAATTGGAAATTGTAGTTTAGCGTACTCTTAGCGGCGAAGCCGCATACCTTCCCCCGGGGGGAAGGTGGCCGAGCGAAGCGAGGTCGGATGAGGAATGGCGTGCACTTAAGAATAGAAAAAGCCTGATACAGATGCGAAAACGTAAGTTTTCCGCCCGCATTCCTCATCAGTCACCGCCTTGCGGCGGCGACAGCTTCCCCCCGGGGGAAGCTATAGGCGCTCCCGCGCCACCGCGCCCGCTTCTCGCTACAGAGCGCATCCGCCGCAGGCGGCTCTTAGCGCGGAGTAGTGCACCAAGCTACAATTTCAAACAGGAGGAACCTTATGATCTACTGTGTTGAAGACGACAGCTCTATCCGGGAGCTGATGCTCTATGCCCTCCGGACCTCCGGCTTTGAGGCCGAGGGCTTCGCCGACGGCGAGGGGCTTTTCGCCGCCCTGAACCGCAAAAAGCCCCAGCTTATTACGCTGGACGTGATGCTTCCCGATATGGACGGCATCGAGATCCTGAAAAAGCTCCGCTCCTCCGCCGCCACCGAACGGATCCCCGTGATCATGGCCTCCGCCCGGGGCACCGAGTACGACAAGGTCATGGGCCTGGACCTGGGCGCGGACGACTATCTGGCCAAGCCCTTCTCCATGATGGAGATGGTCTCCCGGATCAAGGCGGTCCTCCGCCGCTCCGCTCCCGCAGAGGACACCAAGCCCCTGCGGCTAGGAGATGTGGAAATGACTCCCGACTCCCACACCGTCCGGGTCCGTGGGGAACGGGTGGAGCTGACCCTGAAGGAATTTGAGCTGCTGCGGATCTTCCTGAAGCATCCCGGCCGGGTCTATACCCGGGACCAGCTGCTGGAGAAGATCTGGGGCTCTGACTATCTGGGCGAGACCCGGACTGTGGACGTCCATATCGGCACGCTGCGCACCAAGCTGGGCCCCTGCGGGGAGTATATCCGTACCGTCCGGGGCGTGGGCTACCGGATGGAGGAACGCTGAATGACGAAACGAATCTTCCGGTCCATCTTCTTGGTGGCCCTGGCGGTATTTCTGGCGTCCACCACCATCATCATGGGCGCGCTGTACTCCTATTTCTCCCAGGTCCAGCGCAGCCAGCTGAAAAACCAGACCATCCTGGCCGCCCAGGCCGTGTCCTACGAGGGACTGGACTATCTGACCCGGCTGGATATCGATGGGTGCCGGGTCACCTGGATCAGCGCCGACGGCGCCGTGCTCTATGACAGCAAGACCGACTCCGGCAGCATGGAGAACCACCTGCAGCGGGAGGAGATCCGCCAGGCCCTGAAATCCGGCTACGGCGAAAGCGAGCGTTATTCCTCCACCCTGATGGAGCAGACGGTCTACGCCGCCCAGCGGCTGCCCGACGGCACAGTGCTGCGACTCTCCATGGCCCGGTACTCCATCATCACCCTGCTGATCCGGATGAGCCGCTCCATCTGCCTGATGATCCTGGTGGCCGTGGCCCTGTCGCTGTGGCTGGCCCACCGGCTCTCCCGTCACATCGTCCAGCCGCTGAACCATCTGAATCTGGATGATCCCCTCTCCAACGCGGAATACGAGGAGCTGAAGCCCCTGCTGAACCGCATTGACTCCCAGCAGCTGCAGCTGAAGGGACAGGAGACGGAGCTGAAGCGCAAGCAGCGGGAATTTGACACCGTCACCAACCACATGAATGAGGGTCTGGTGCTGATGAACGAGCGCTGCAATGTGCTGACCATGAACCCCGCCGCGGCCCGGATCATGGGTCTGGCGCGGCCCTATGTGGGCATCAATTTCCGGGCCATGAACCATGCGGAGGTGCTGGAGCCGCTGCTCTCCACTGCCCTGGAGGGCACCCACGCCGAGGAAGCGGTCACATTGCCCCTGGGCGACTATCAGGTGGACGCCAGCCCGGTGAAATCCGGCGACAAGGTCTCCGGCGTGGTGCTGCTGATGTTTGACATCACCGAAAAGAAGCGGCTGGAGCTCCAGCGCCGGGAGTTCACCGCCAACGTCTCCCACGAGCTGAAAACGCCGCTCCACGCCATCTCCGGCTACGCGGAGCTGCTGAAGGGCGGCCTGGTCCGGCCCGAGGATGTGCCCCATTTCTCCGAGAAGATCTACGCTGAGTCCCAGCGGATGGTCCGTCTCATCGACGATATCCTGAAGCTGTCCCGGCTGGACGAGGGGGCCGACGGCATGGACCGGGAGTCCACGGACCTGTATGCCATCGCCCAGGACGCCCTGCGGGACCTGGGGGACGCCGCCCGGAAGGCAAACATCACCCTGACCCTCACCGGCGCCAGCTGCCCCATGGAGGGCTTCCCCCATCTGCTCAGCGGCATCGTCACCAATCTGTGCACCAACGCCATCAAGTATAACCACCCCGGCGGAAAGGTGGATGTGTCTTTGGCGAACAGGGAAAACGAGATCCTTCTGACCGTCTCTGACACCGGCATCGGCATTGAGCCGGAGCATCAGGAGCGGATCTTCGAGCGGTTCTACCGGGTGGACAAGAGCCGCTCCAAGGCCGTGGGCGGCACCGGACTGGGTCTGAGCATCGTCAAGCACGCCGCCATGATCCACGACGCCAAGATCGACCTGCGCAGCATCGTCGGCCTGGGCACTACCATCGAAGTCCATTTCCCTAAAAACAACACATGAGCAAACGCCCCGCTTTTCCAAAAGAAAAGCGGGGCGTCTCAGGCTGTTAAAAGTGGTAGATAGTAGTTTGGTGCTCTATTGAACAGTGGTTGCGGCGTCTAAAAATATACTGTCATTGCGAGCCAGTCCGCATTGAATTGTGGTATGGCTGCCACCGGCAGCCATAATATTGCAAATTCGCTGCGCGGAGCACCACTAGCGTGGCAATCCCCTACGGCGGCGCAATGCGGTTAGATGTTGAAAATCCGGACATTTTCGGGCATTTTCTACCGTTTCCTTCTCCGTAAGTTCACGGAAGAACGGGGGGATTGCCACGCCAGTGTGAGCACTGGCTCGCAATGACATACTTCTTTTTAACTGCGCGCTGAACTACAATTTACAGCCAAACACAGAACGTGCATTCACCCCGGTGCGGTGGTTACCTTATTCTCCCAGAAATTGAGAATTTGTAAACAATCCACATCATTCTTTACAGATCGGAACTTTTGCGCTAGAATATAGCCCAAAGGAGTGTATAGACCATGAATAAACGTGAACGTCAGGAATTCAGTGAGCTGGAAGAGCTGCTCTGGCGTGCGGAGGCTGTGACCCAGGATCCGCCTGAGGAGCCCGCCCCGGAGGAATTCGATCTGGACGATTTTGATTTTGAGGAAACGGAGGACGATCCCGTCCTCTACCGCAATTACGCCAACGGCTACGGAAACGCCCCCGCCCGGGAGCCGGAGCCGGCCTACGGGGATTACGCCGATGACGACCTGGAAAGCTGGCCGAAGGAGCCCGAGCCGGAACGCTTCGTAGAGCCGCCCCGGAAGAAGCGGAAAAAGCGCCGCCGGAAGCACCGCTTCCTGACCCGGCTGATCGCGGTGGTCCTGATCCTCGTGGTGGCCCTGAGCATCTACATCCAGCCGCCGAAATCCGCCGATTCCATCGGCGCCCGAAAATCCGACACCGCCACCATCCTGCTCTGCGGCACCGACGCCGACGGTATGCGCACCGACACCATGATGCTGCTGTACCTCAGCGGCTCCGAACGGCGGGTGGGCCTGCTGAGCCTGCCCCGGGACAGCTATACCATCACCGCCTCCGGCAAGGCCGCCAAGCTGAACTCCGCCTACGGCCGCAACGGCGGCGGCGAGGAGGGCATGGAGGTGCTGCTGGATTATGTGAAGAATATCATCGGCTACCGGCCTGACGGCTACATCCTGGTGGACTTCACCCTGGTGCCCCAGATCGTGGACATCATGGGCGGCGTGGACGTGGAGGTCCCCATGGACATGGAGGTGGACGGCGTATCCCTGTCCGCCGGCTATCAGCATCTGAGCGGCCAGGAAGTGCTGACGATCCTGCGCTTCCGCAAGGGCTACGCCACCGCCGATCTGGGCCGTGTGGAGGTCCAGCGGACCGTGCTGGAGGCCTGTATGTCCCAGTGGCTGTCCCTGGGCCATATCACCGACGCCATGGAAGCCCTCTCCCTGCTGGAAAGCGGCTCCACCTCCTCCCTGACCACCCGGAATTACCTTTGGGCCGCCAAGGCTCTGCTGCTGGGCATGGGCAGCTTCGAGAGCGACACCCTGCCGGGCACCGCGGAATACCGGGGCGATGTGTCCTATTACATCCTGGACCGTTCCGGCATCGCGGAGCTCATCGACGGCTCCTATAACCCCTACAAGGTCACGATCACCGCCGGTGACCTGAATATTGCCAATTGACAAACCCGCCCTCCGGCTCCCATAAAAGCCGGAGGGCGGTTATTGCTGAGGAAGGGTATTATGAGTTTTGCTGTGCGTCGCATCACTGCCGGACCGTCGAGGACGCCGGTCCCTACAATGGTGCTCAACCACGAAATGTGAACTACATCTTCCCCTTCCTCCTCCATGGGACGCCGAAGAGCCACAACGCCCCGCCGGTCAGAATAGTAAGGGCGCAATATGGCACCGGATACCGGAGCATGAGGAATGTGGGCTTCTTCAGCAGCCAGCGCACCCACGCCGGTATTTGCGCCGGCAGCGCCTGCCAGGCCAGGGAAGTCGTCTTCTCACCGTTCACCTCTGTCTCCACCTCAACCCATTCTCCCCGGATGTGGTGCTCAAACTGCCATTCATTGACCATCGCCGCCACGCAGCTCCAGGTCACCAGCACGAACCAGATCACAGCCAGGACCAGCAGGACCGCCCCGGCCCGCCGGGCCCACCGGCTGCCAAGGGGCTTTTTCCCCAGGGCCATGCCCACCAGATGGGCCAGCGTCCAGCCGAGCAGCACAAAAAACAGCGGACGGATGACAACATAGATCAGGGATGTCAGCCCGATCTCAAAATAGATCCTCTGGCGGTCCTGGGCGATGGGCCGCAGCGCCAGCCACAGCACCCCCATCAGGGCGATCAAAGCTCCGCCCAGGATCAGGCGGACCACCCCCGGCTTCAGCCGCCGGGGCTCCGGGCCGTAGATCAGCTGGTGGATGTCCGCTTCCAGCACCTCTCCGATTTTTACCAACATATCCACATCCGGCCGGGATCTGCCGGTCTCGTAATTGCTGACGGTCTGCCGGGTCACAAAGAGCCGCTCCGCCAGATCATCCTGGGTCATCCCCTTCTGAGTCCGAAGCTGTCTGATGTTCTTTCCGATATCACGCATGGCTATCACCTCACCGGAATCATAACATATGGGCGGCCAAATGTCACGCAAAGCTCCTTTGCCGACATAAAATGGGCTGTTTGGAGGGGTTGCTGTTATGCAAATTGTAGTTTGGCATTTCCTTTCGCAACACATCGTAGGGACCGGCCTCCTGGACGGTCCGCAACGTGCAGACTACGAATTTGCCGAAATAAAATGCAAAAATGTGGCGTATTGCTGCCGGACCGTCGAGGACGACGGTCCCTACGCTGGCGTGTAAACAGAACTACAAACACCAATTTCAACAATACCGAAAAATCCCGCCTCTTCCGAGGCGGGATTTTGCAATACTTTATCAGTACTGGGTGGGCTCGATGTGCCAGATCTCCTTGGCGTACTGACGGATGGTACGGTCGGAGGAGAACTTGGCGGCGCTGGCGATGTTCATCAGGCACTTGCGGCCGAAGGTCATGCGGTCAGCGTAGTCCCGGTTGGCGTGGAGCTTCTCGATGACGTAGGAAGCGTAGTCCATCTGGACAAAGTACTGGTCCTGGTTCATCAGATTATCGAACAGGGCCTTCTGCTCGGCGTCGGTGGGAACGGTGCCGTCCACCAGGGTGTTCATGGCCTTGCGCAGACGGTCGTTGACCTCATAGATGCCGCGGGGATAATAGTGTCTTGCCAGAGCGTTGAACTGCTCGACGGTGTGTCCGAAGATATACTCGTTCTCGCGGCCGGCCTCCTCGGCGATCTCCACGTTGGCGCCGTCCAGGGTGCCCAGGGTCACAGCGCCGTTGAGCATCAGCTTCATGTTGCCGGTGCCGGAAGCCTCCTTGCCGGCAGGAGAGATCTGCTCGGAAATGTCGGCGGCGGGGATGATATGCTCGGCGTAGGAGCAGTTGTAGTTCTGAACGAAGACCACCTTCATCTTATCATTGACGGCGGGATCGTTGTTGATCATCTTGGCGATCCGGTTGATATAACGGATGATGGCCTTGGCGCTGACATAGCCGGGAGCGGCCTTGGCGCCGAAGATGAAGGCAGTGGGCTGGAAGTCGGTCAGGGAGCCGTCCTTGATGCGGAAGTAGATGTCAACGATGGACAGGGCGTTCATCAGCTGACGCTTGTACTCGTGCAGACGCTTGACCTGAACGTCGAACATGAAGTCAGGGTTCAGCTGAACGCCTTCCTTCTCGGCGATGATCTTGCACAGCTGCTCCTTCTTGGTGCGCTTGATGGCGTTGAACTCATGGACCATGTCGTCGTTGATCATGGGCTTCAGCTCAGCCAGACGGTCCAGATCATTCAGGAAATCGCCGCCCAGGTGCTTGCGCAGCATGTCGGTCAGCTCGGGGTTGCACAGGCCCAGCCAGCGGCGGGGGGTGATGCCGTTGGTCTTGTTCTGGAAACGCTCGGGATAGACGGCGTACCAATCCTTGAAGCAGTCATCCTTCAGGATCTGGGAATGGATCTCAGCAACGCCGTTAACATAGCTGCCCACATAGATGGACAGGTTGGCCATGTGGACGATGTCATGGTTGATGATGAACAGCTTGTGGTCGAACTCCTGGCGGCACTTGTGGTCGATCATGCAGATGACCTCAGCCAGCTGGGGAACCACCTTGCGCAGCAGCGCCAGGGGCCACTTCTCCAGGGCCTCGCTCAGGACGGTGTGGTTGGTGTAGGAGAAGGTACGCTGGGCAATAGAGAAGGCAGCCTCAAAGGTCAGGCCCTCTGCCATCAGCAGACGGATCAGCTCGGGGATGGACATGGCGGGATGGGTGTCGTTCAGCTGAACGGCATAGGCCTCGGCGAACTTGCTGTAGTCCGCGGTGCCGTAGACATCCTTGAAGTTGCGCAGCATATCCTGCAGGGAAGCGGAGGACAGCAGGTACTGCTGCTTGATGCGCAGGGCCTTGCCCTCTTCGGTGGTATCGTTGGGGTACAGGACACGGGTGATGTTCTCAGCCCGGTTCTTTTCCTTGACGGCACGCTCGTAGTCCTGGGCGTTGAAGGCGTGGAAATCCAGCTCCATATCGTCCAGAGCCTCAGCCTGCCACAGGCGCAGGGTGCCGATGTTCTGAGTGCCGTAGCCGATGACGGGCATGTCATAGGGCACAGCCTTCACGGTCTGGTCGCCGAAGCTGACCTCCACCACCTGCTTGTCGCGGCGGTAGGACCAGGGATCACCGTACTTGGTCCAGTTGTCGATGGCCTCCTGCTGGCTGCCATTCTCGTCAAAGCTCTGCTTGAACAGGCCGAACTTATAGCGCAGGCCATAGCCGGACAGGGGGATATCGCAGCTGGCGGCGGAGTCCAGGAAGCAGGCAGCCAGGCGGCCCAGGCCGCCGTTGCCCAGAGCGTCGTCCTCGATGTCCTCCAGGACGGCCAGGTCCACGCCCACATTGGCGAAGGCCTGCTTCATCTCCTCCAGGATGCCCAGGTTGTACAGGTTGGAATAGACCATACGGCCCATCAGGTACTCGGCGGAGATATAGTAAGCCTTGCGCTGAGAGGCACGGATCTTCCGGCTGTTGTTCCAGTTGTCGGTGATGGCGATCATCACAGCCTTGCCCAGGGCGTCATGGAGCTCCTGGGGCGTGGCGTTCTGCAGAGTGGTATCGTGAAAATACTTCAGCTGAGCTTCAGTCGCTTTGACGATGTTCAGACAATCATAATTCATGTAATATGCTCTCCAATCTTTCGCGGCAGGACCGCGAATGGTTTTATTTGTTACCGCCAAGGCGGCAATACAGTTTTGTCAGGCCCCTGACACGTTTTGCCAGGGATTGGTTGATTATACCATCTTTCGCCCGCCATGTCCAGTTCGAATCGGACAAAGTTCCGGGGAAATTCATTCTGGCCTCGCCGCCCAGATCCAGCAGGTCCTGCATCTGGATGACGCACAGGTCGGAAACGGAGGCAAAGGCAGTCCGGACGCAGCCCCAGACGAAGCCCTCCTCCCCGGACAGGCGCATATATTCCTTCGCGTACTCCACGGCAGCCTCCGGCGCGGTGTCGAACCACTGGCGCATGGTCATATTGTCGTGGGTGCCGGTGTAGCAGACGGTATTCTTTGTATAAGTATGCGGCAGATAGTCGGAAGGTTCGCGGGAGTCAAAGGCGAACTCCAGCACCTTCATGCCGGGCCAGCCGCTTCCATCCCGCAGGTCCAGGACCTCCTGGGTCAGGAAACCCAGATCCTCGGCGATCAGCTTCAGCTCCGGCAGCTCCCGCTTCACCGCGTTGACAAAATCCATGGCAGGGCCCTTGACCCATTTGCCATAGCGGGCGGTCTTATCCCCGAAGGGCACGGCCCAGTAGGCCTCGAAGCCCCGGAAATGGTCCAGCCGGACCATATCATAGAGCTTGCCGGCAGCGGCCAGGCGGCGGATCCACCAGGCGTAATCCTCTTTCTGATGGACATCCCAGCGGTACAGGGGGTTGCCCCACAGCTGGCCGTCGGCAGTGAAGGCGTCGGGCGGGCAGCCGGCCACCGCGATGGGGTCCAGCTCCTCATCCAGCTGGAACAGCTCCGGCTGGCTCCAGACCTCCACGGAATCATAGGGCACATAAATGGGCACGTCGCCGATGACGCGGATATTCCGCTCGTGGGCATAGTCCCGCAGGGCGTTCCACTGGCGGCTGAACTGGTACTGGACGAAATAATAGAACCGGATCTTCTCCGCCAGCTCCAGGCGGGCCTTTTCCAGGGCTTCAGGCTCCCGGAACTTCAGCCCCTTGTCCCACTGGTACCAGGGCTTTCCGCCGAACCGGTCCTTCAGGGCCATAAACAGGGCAAAATCCGGCAGCCAGAGGGCGTTTTCCTCGCAGAAGGCGTCGAAGGCGGCGTCGGGGACGAAACGGCTAAAGGCCAGATTCAGGACCTTCAGACGGTTGTTGTACAGCAGGCCGAAATCGGCCTTGGTCTCTTTGCGGCACCACTGGATACCGCTGATCTCCTCCTGCTTCAGCAGGCCCTCCTCCACCAGAGTGTCCAGGTCGATCAGGTAATGATTACCGGCGAAGGTGGAGCAGGACTGATAAGGAGAATCACCAAATCCGGTGGGATTCAGCGGAAGGATCTGCCACCAGCTCTGGCCGGCTTCTTCCAGGAAATCTACAAAAGCAAAGGCTTGCTTGCCCATGGTGCCCACGCCGTAAGGACCGGGCAGAGAGGTGATATGCATCAGAATGCCACTCTCGCGCATAGCAATTTCTCCTTTATTGATATATCTGTTCTGTATCAGCCGGGCGGAAACGACGCATTTCGAGTTTGAAACGTTTCCAGACCAAGCTATGATAAGAGTAATACTTTTTTCCTGATTTGTCAAGGGAAACCGTTGATAAAGTGGGAATGATTTCATATTTTTGGCATAATGTTTAGATTCTTCCCGGAAAAGATAGGATCTATACCCACAAGTGACATATGGATGCCAATCGTTTCAAATTGCAGTTTATAGTGCATTTAAAAGAAGTATGTCATTGCGAGCCAGTCCGCAGACTGGCGTGGCAATCCCCCACAGCGGCGCAGTGCGGCCAAATGTCAATAACCTTGGTATTTCCTGGCATATTCTACCGTTTCCATCTCTGTAAGTTCCCGGAAAAACTGGGGGATTGCCACGCCAGCGTGCGCGCTGGCTCGCAATGACGTATTTCTCTTTAACTGCACGCTAAAATTACAATTCATCTCCCCCAAAAATGCAGAAAAAACCGGGTCTGCCGAAGCAGACCCGGTTTATATGGGAGATGTAACTTATGCCTCCAGGTTGACGCCGGTCTCCTTGTTGAAGACGTGGCAGACATGGCCCGCGAAGCCGAACTTGACGGAGGAACCGCCGGTCAGGGCAGCAACCTCAGCGCCGGTCATGTTCATGGTGGAAACGATCAGGACGATATCACGGCCCAGAGCGGAAACGTGCAGGTGGATGGAGGAGCCCATCATTTCGGACACGTCGACCTTGGCATCGATGCCGGACTCAACCAGTTCGATGTGCTCGGGACGGACACCCAGGACCACATCCTGCTCGGCAACATTGTTCTTGGCCAGAGCAGCCTGCTTCTCCTCGGACAGCTCCACGACATAGCCGTTCAGGTCAACAGCGTACTTGCCGTTCTTCTTGACCAGCTTGGCGTCGAACATGTTCATCTGAGGAGTGCCGATGAAGCCGGCGACGAACAGGTTGTAGGGATGGTTGAACACTTCCTGAGGAGTGCCGATCTGCTGGACTTCGCCGTCCTTCATGATGACGATGCGGTCGCCCAGGGTCATAGCCTCGGTCTGGTCGTGGGTAACGTAGATGAAGGTGGTATTGATACGCTCACGCAGCTTGATGATCTCAGCACGCATCTGGTTACGCAGCTTGGCGTCCAGGTTGGACAGGGGCTCGTCCATCAGCAGGACCTGGGGCTCACGAACGATGGCGCGGCCGATGGCGACACGCTGACGCTGACCGCCGGACAGAGCCTTGGGCTTACGGCCCAGGTACTGGGTGATGTCCAGGATCTCAGCAGCTTCCTTAACCTTGCGGTCGATCTCGTCCTTGGGGGTGTGGCGCAGCTTCAGTGCGAAAGCGATGTTTTCGTAAACGGTCATGTGGGGGTACAGAGCGTAGTTCTGGAAGACCATGGCGATGTCGCGGTCCTTGGGGGCCACGTCATTGACCAGACGGTCGCCGATGTACAGCTCGCCGCCGGAGATCTCTTCCAGGCCGGCGACCATGCGCAGGGTGGTGGACTTACCGCAGCCGGAAGGACCGACCAGAACGATGAATTCCTTATCCTTGATCTCCAGGTTGAACTCCTGAACGGCGATAACGCCCTTCTCGGTGATCTTCAGATTGGTCTTCTTCTCGGGCTCGCCGCTCTTCTTTTTCTTCTTGGCTGCCTTGGCGTCGTCGCCGTTGTGGGGGTAGATCTTGGTGATGTTTCTCAGGCTCAAACTTGCCATACTGATTGTGACTCTAAACGCACCGAGTCTTTCGCGTGCGTTCTCGCGAACCGGGAAGCAGAATCCCGGAAGCATTACGACAGGTCTCCACACTGCCGTACCGTGAGTCGAAACGGGTTTATCCTCCTTTATTTTAGCGGATATACGCCTATTGTTGTGGAGTAGACGCAATCCACCTGGATAGGGTTATTCTACCATATCCCGCCCCCGGATGCAACGGTGCTTTTTGACGGTTTTGCCCCCCCATTCTTGGGCATTATGACAATTGCGGTTTACTTCAAAACAAAGCCCTTTTCGCTCACTTCCAGCGTGGCGCCGTAATAGGCCGCCATGGCCTTTTCCAGGCCCGCGGCATCCCGGACGCCCGCCATCTCGTAGGGCGAATGCATGGCCAGCTGAGGCAGGCCGATGTCGGCGGTGGGGACAGACACATGGGTCAGGGAAATATGGCCCAGGGTGGAGCCGCCAGGGAGATCCGCCCGGTTGTAATAGGTCTGGACCGGAACGCCCGCCCCGGCGCAGACCTTGCGGAACACCGCGGCGGAGACGCCGTCGGTGGTATACCGCTGAGCCGCGTTGAATTTCAGCACCAGGCCGCCGTTCACCACGGGGGCATTGGCGGGATCTGCGAACTCGGGATGATTGGGATGGACCGCGTGGGCATTGTCCGCGGAGACCATGAAGGACTGGGCCAGCATCCGGGGCAGGCTCAGCTCAAGGGCGCCGCAGATCCGCTCCAGCGTGGTCTCCAGCAGCATGGAGGCCGCGCCCTGGACGGAATTGGAGCCCACCTCCTCGCTGTCGAAGACGCACAGCACGGGGATGCTGCCGCTCTCCTCCGCTTCCAGGAAGCCCCGGGCGCAGCCCCAGACGCAGGCCAGGTCATCCAGTGCCGCGGCGGAGATGTACTCCTCCTCCACGCCCCAGATCGCGGCCTTCTGGCGGATGTACAGGTACAGGTCGTGACCCAGGATCTTCCCGCCAGCCTGCTCTTCCAGCAGCGCCTGCAGCTTGCCCTTGGCGTCCTTGCCGCCCAGCAGGGGCAGGGTATCCACCGCGGGATTCCACTTGCAGCCGTCGTTGGCCTGGCGGTTCATGTGGATGGCCAGATTGGGCATCAGCAGCAGGTCCCGGTCGATATTGACCAGTCTGCTTTCAATGCCCTCCTCCGTCTCCACCAGCACCCGGCCGGCGATGGACAGGGGCCGGTCCATCCAGGGCGCCATGAGCATACCGCCGTATTTTTCGGTAGCCAGGCGGGTATAGGTCCCGGCCAGCTCGCCGTTTTCCTTGACCTTGAAGCAGGGCCGGTCCGAATGGCTGGCGCTCATCAGGAAGCCCTTGGGCGCGCGCGTCGGCACCCGAAAGGCGATCACCGCGCTGCCGCCCCGGGTCAGATAATACTTCCCGCCGGGGCAGAGCTCCCAGTTTTCCGTCTCAAAAAGCCGGGAATAGCCGGCATTTTTCAATTCGTTTTCAATATTTTCCACCGCGTGATAGACACTGGGCGACGCGTCCAGAAAGTTTGCCAATGCCTGAATCGTTTCGTTCATCGTTTTCCTCCATGAAGGATTTGGTTTGTTTTTGAATTTCAGCTTATCGTGCTGTTGCACGAAATGCAGAATGCTAAATGTTAAATGCAAAATTATAGAGTTTTCTTTGGAAAACGATCATAATCGTGCGCTTTGTGCACACAATCATTCTGCATTTTGCATTGCGATGCCGCAGGCGGCGCGATAAACTACAGCTTACCCCACCAGCTCGCAGAACAGGTCGATCTGGTTCGCCACGGTCTGGAGGGCGGCGCGCCAGAAATCCTTGTCCGTCAGGTCGATGCCCGCCACCTTCGCGGTGTCCTCCGCGGTGGCCACAGTGGTGGTGTAGAGCAGCTGGTTGTACTTCGGGATGAAGGCCGCGCCCTCCTTTTCATACTGGGCGTACAGGCCCCGGGCGAACAGGGCGCCGAAGGCATAGGGGAAATTATAGAAGGTGGGGCCGTAGTAATGGCTCTTGCAGACCCACATATAGGGGTGCAGGCAGTCGGGGTCCAGGCCGTCGCCGTAGGACTGCTTCTGGGCCTCCGTCATGTAGGCGCAGAGGGTGTCCGCGTCCATGAACCGCTCCTCCCGGTT
This sequence comes from Oscillospiraceae bacterium, assembly GCA_017473225.1. Taxonomy (GTDB): domain Bacteria; phylum Bacillota; class Clostridia; order Oscillospirales; family Oscillospiraceae; genus Faecousia. The sequence goes on from JAFUMG010000032.1 coordinate 22,525, forward strand.
GGCGAAGACCTTGGTCTCGAAGCGGTAGCGGGAGTAGATGTCGCAGATGACCTGAGTGATGTCCTGGAGCTGGGATTCGATCAGATTCAGCTTCTCCGCCTTGTCCGCGGCCTTGCTGATGGCGCTGCCCATGACCACGCACTCGTTGAAGGTGGAAGCCGTCTCCGCCAGGGGCATGGAATACTCGTGGTTCAGGGGCCGGTGGCCGCGGATGCAGTGGTTGTGATAGGCGTGGCCCAGCTCATGGGCCAGGGTCACCACATCGCCCAGCTTGCCGTCGAAATTGGTCAGCACCCGGCTCTCGCCCAGGCATTCCACACCGGCGCAGAAGGCGCCGCCGGCCTTGCCATCCCGGGGATAGAAATCGATCCAGGCGTTGTCAAAGGCTTCGGCGATCATATCCGCCTCCTCGGGGTTGAATTCCCGGAACAGGTCCACCAGGTAATTCCGGGCATCCTCGGTGGTGAATTCGGAGGAGGAATTGCCCATGGGGGCAAACAGGTCATACCAGGGCAGGCCGTTCTCATGGCCCAGGGCCTTGGCCTTGGCCTTCAGATACTGCCAGAACTTGGGCAGGTACTCATCGATGGCGCCGAACATGGCGTCCAGAGTGGCCCGCTGCATGTCCGCCTGCCGGAGGGTCCGGTCCAGGGGGGACGCATAGCCCCGGAGCTGGCAGTCGGAGATGGTCTCCAGCTTGATGGAGTTCAGGGCGAAGGCCACGGAATCCTTGATCCGGTCATAGCAGTTAAGCTCCGCCTCGTAGGCTTCCTTACGGACCTGGGGGTCCGCGTCGTAGGCCAGATTGCGGATGGCGGACAGATTGGTGGTCTCCCCCCGGTAGGTCACGGGGACGGTGCTGGTCAGGTACTGCTGCAGGTCACTCCAGGCGGAGCCGCCGGAGAGGCTCATCTTCGCCATGACGGCCTCGCCCACGCCGGGCAGCAGATAACGGCTGGATTCGCGCATCTTGGAGAAGAGGAAGCTGTAGGCCTTCAGGTCCTCGTCCCCTTCCACCAGCTCCTCCAGGTCCGGCAGCTTCGCCGCCCAGTCCTGGAAAGCGGCGGCAGGAGCCGCCAGGCCGCTGTAGACCGCCATGATCCGGCCCAGCTGGGAGCCGGCTTCCGGATTCTTCGTCTCCGCGGCCTGCCGCAGAGAGGCGTACTCCGCCAGCCGGTTCACAAGATCCGAGATCCGCTCCTGCAGGGCGATGCCCTTCTTCAGGCCCTCCAGCGCGGCCGCCTGAGCCAGCCCGGCGGTAAAGGCGGAGAATTCCTCCACCTTCTCTTTGAGCGCGTTCAGGTCCCCCTCAAAGGCGGGATCGTCAAAGCCCCGGTAGATCGGGTCCAGATTCCAAACTTCATTCATGTCATATTCCTCCTGTGGTTTGCGGTTTTGGTCTATTCTACATCAGCTTCCCCTTTCCGTCAACCGCGCCCGGGAGCGGCGGGCGCTCCCTCCCCCGCCGCGCGTCCCTCGTCATATTCTCTTAAAACATTTCATTTTCGACAACGTTTTGTCGAAAACTGCGACTTTTTGACGAGCGATTGTTTCGGTTTTTTCTTGCAAAAGCGCTCGCTTCATGTTAAATTATATTTGTCGCTGGAAGGCCGGGGCGCCTTCCGTTGGGGAGAAATTTACAAATGACAGGAGAGGAATTTATGGAGCATTATACAACTGTATTTATCGCTGACAGCGCCGAAGAATTCTGCAGCGGTTTAAGCGCCGCCCTGCAGCGCGCGGGTGGCTTTCAGATCGTGGGGACGGCGGGCGACGGGGAGCAGGCCATCCGTCAGATCCTGGAGAAGAAGCCCGACGTACTGGTGCTGGACCTGATGCTGGCCAAGCAGGACGGCATCAGCGTGCTCAAAGCCATGAGTGCCATGGAGCGCAAGCCCGTGACCCTGGCTACATCCGGCTTCATCACAGAATATGTGGCCAACGCGTCAGCGAACCTGGGGGTCCGCTATCTGATGCTGAAGCCCTGCGACATGACGGCCCTTGTGGAGCGGCTGGAAGAGATCCGGGGTGGGGAGAGCCCCCGGACGCCCATCCGCCGCGCCGACAAGACCAGCATCGAGACCATGGTCACCAGCATCATCCACGAGATCGGCGTCCCCGCCCACATCAAGGGCTACCAGTATCTGCGGGAAGCCATCATCATTGCAGTGAACGATATGGACGTCATCAACGCGATTACAAAGGTATTGTATCCGCAAGTGGCCAAGACATTCGGCACCACCCCCAGCCGCGTTGAAAGAGCCATCCGCCACGCTATTGAAGTAGCCTGGGACAGAGGGGACTTGGATACCTTGCAGAGATTTTTCGGATATACCGTCAGCAATACCAAGGGAAAACCAACGAATTCGGAGTTCATCGCCCTTATCGCTGACAAATTGCAGCTTCAGCTGAAAAGCCAGGAAGTGGGGAATTTCTGATTGCGCCACAACGGATTTTCCGTTTTTTCTTTTGGAGGCTCAACCCTATGAATGTTGAGAAACCCCCAATAGAGGAAGGTCGTTAAGCCTATAAACATTCTTTATCGCACCTATGAATACTCCTGCTTTATTGGGTGAAAATCACACCAATGAACAGGAGTATTTTTATGGCGATTTGTTTGGATTTTGACTGGCAAACCAATGAATTTATGCTTTATTGCCGAACCACCCAATTAAGAGAAAAAACGATGCTTTCTTACGAACAAACCCTGCGTTTGTTTGAGAAATGGTGTAAAGAAGAACAGGGCATCAGCACCGTGGATAAGGTCAATGAGAATGTGATCCGCAGGTACATTTTTGACCTCCAAGAGAGAGGCAAATACACCTTTTATGCCAATGATAAGCAAAAGGCAACAAACTACCCCGAACGGCGGAGGGACTTCCGCAAGCCTGTCAGCACCATCACGATCAACAACTACATTCGCAATCTGCGGGTGTTCTTCAACTATCTGGAACGCAACTACATAATCAAGAGAAATCCGATGAAGCGGGTTCGGCAACTGCGGACGAACAGACAGCCAAAGGTCTACCTTACTGATGATGAACTCCGCCGACTGCTGACAAAATTTGACCGCTCGTACTTCTCCGAACATCGGGATTATGTAATGATCCTCCTAATGCTCGACAGCGGAATGCGGTTGGGAGAGTGTTCCACCCTTTTGGTATCGGATTTGGAGCTTTCCCGCAAGCGTATCAATCTGCGGGCGGAGGAAACCAAAGGGCGGAAAGAACGGACAGTATTCTTCTCCCCTAAAACCGAAAAAGCCCTGCGGAGTTGGCTCCAATACAAAGACCGCTATGTGGAAAGCGATTATCTGTTCCCTGTCAAGGAACACGGTGGTTCTATCGGTGTTGGCAATTTTGAAGGCAATTTCCGCAAGTACATCGCCCGTGCGGGGTTGAATGAAGAATACACACCCCATTGTCTGCGGAACAATTTTGCCAAGCGGTGCCTGATGAACGGTATGGATATCTACACCCTGAGTAACTCCATAATCGCAAACAGTTTGAATGGGTTGGTGATCTTGTGAATTGTGTAGAGCCGTTTCTCCGCCCATCCTGTCGAAGAAAACACGATGCCATACCTTGTCATCTTCCGTTCCAACCCCTCTTTGTCCCTGCTCCCAAACAGGGCGGACAGGTCAGGCTTGGAATACACACATCCAATTTCTAACATTTTCATTGTCCTTTCTCGTTTTAAGTCATCTTCTTAACATTAACTAATAATATTTTGCTGTTAAATGAATGGCTTAATTTTATGCGATTTCTGCCAGTTCTTCGGCTTCTCCTGCGTTGGGAGCCTCAACAGGCTCCACGATCCGCAGTTTGCCATTCTTGAACTCAGGAACCTCATTGTAGTGGGGGAACTGCTTGACGAACCAAGCCTTGACATAGGGGTAGCCTCTGCCCGCACTCTGTACCTTCTGGAACAGGTCAAGCAGTTCGTCAGCGTTCTCGTGGAGGCGGATGTACTTCTCCATCCGCTCATAGGTCAGACCCTTGGCGGGGTTGGCAGTCTTGGGGGAGCGGTGGGTCTTGCGGACGATCCGCAGGCGGGGGAAGTCTTTCTGTAAGCGGGTCAGGATTTCGTATTCCTCGGTGGTGGGGTCGTATGCCCGATCTGCGAACTCCGCAGTCATTGTCAGGGTCATCTTGGTGAAATCAATGCGGTAGTTCATTTCCCGCTTGCTAATCTTTGCCATTTCAATCAGTTCCTTTCTTGTACTCTTGGTGGTTTAGCCTGCGATCCGCAGGTCGTTGTTTTCGGTCTTGGTGGAGGTTGCGATGTCTGCGAAGTCAATCATTTCCTGATAGTTGGGGTACTTCTTCAGGAACCAGCCCTTTACCTTGCCGTAGTAGCCGTTCATACCCTTGTAGAACTTCTGGACTTCCTTGAACTCAGCCAGGGCGATTTCATCACCCAGATAGTTCTTGATGATGAACTCCATACGAGCGACAGTCAAGCCACTGTGCTTTTCCTTTTCATCGTTAGGCTTGACGGTACGCTGTACGATGGGGAAGTCGGGGAAAGCCTTGTGGAGTTCAGCCAGATGGCGGAACTCTGCGGTTCCAGGGGTGTAGGCCAGCTTTGCGAAAGCCTTGGTCAGGGTGATGGTGTTTTCCTTGATGACACAACCAGCAAACTTCTTCATAACAAATCCTTTCTTTGTTGCCTCTTGGCAACTGCGTTTTGTCTTGGGATCGCTACCCTTTAATTTAGTTTTGAGAGGTTTTTGTTTGTTTATCTCTCTCAATCTTTGTACCCTAATTATACAGAAAGTGGTATCCAATTCTTTGGATACCACTCTTTTATGAAGAAGTTTTTTGAAAAGTTTTTTGGGGCATTTCACACGCAAACTTATAGCCTCTTGTCCCCATCACTTAACAGGTCAAAGGAACTCGTAGAAACTTGTACGAACTCGTATTTTTCGGCTCGCAGGAACACAAACCCCGCCTTTAAGAAAAAATTGTGGCGGATTTCCGATCCTTTAACGAACTCTCAAACCGCAAAAATCGGAGATTAGTTTCAAAAACCACAAAAAGCAAAGTTAAAACAACTCATTGATAGTTCAAAAGTGTGAAAAACAGAACAAAAAATTTTCTCAAATGTTCATTGGTTTCACGCTTGACTATGCTCTTGGATTTCGTTATCATATTGTCAAACCCTGTGAAGCAGTAGCAAACAGGGCGATAAAGAAAGCAATCAATCATCGACGATCATACTCACTTTTCGATGGCTCTTGTCAGCCCCTCCGTGGCCCGCCAGGGACACGAACGCGATTACAAAGGTATTGTATCCGCAAGTGGCCAAGACATTCGGCACCACCCCCAGCCGTGTGGAAAGAGCCATCCGCCACGCTATTGAAGTAGCCTGGGACAGAGGGGACTTGGATACCTTGCAGAGATTTTTTGGATATACCGTCAGCAATACCAAGGGAAAACCAACGAATAGTGAGTTTATCGCCCTTATCGCTGACAAGCTTCAGCTTCAATTAAAGTCTGCCGAAGTAGGTAACTTCTGACCACCCTGTCATCCTGAGCGGAGCGCAGCGGAGTCGAAGGATCTTCGCACTTACCATTTGTACAGCAGACATTCAGTACGAAGATCCCTCCACGCGGCTTCGCCTTGGTCGGGATGACAAGATTTCTGAAATCCAACGAAGTCGGAATTCATCGCCCTTATCGCTGACAAGTTGCAGCTTCAGCTGAAGTCTGCCGAGGTAGGGAATTTCTGATACAACACCCGTAGGGACACCCCTCCCGGGGTGTCCGCTTTACACCAATGCGGTTCTTGCGGACACCCGAGGACGGGTGTCCCTACATTCTGCGTTGAATACCAATGGAAAACCCACCACCGTCCCCGCGGCGCGCAAGAAGTCCTTGCTTTTCCCCGGTTTCTCGTTTATAATGGGTCTATCATCATACTGCCGTGGCAAAAACGGCGGCAAGGAGGAACAAATGGAAAACGAAAAGATCGAGCTGTACGAGGAAGAAGTCAGCATTCTGACCCTCACCGACGAGAACGGCAAGGATGTGGACTTTGAATATCTGGACTGCATCGAGTACCTGGGCAAGGAATACCTGGTCCTGATGCCCACCGAGGAGCTGTCCACCGAGATCATCATCCTGGAAGTGGAGCCCGTGGATGAGGAGAACGAGAACTACCTGTCCGTTCAGGACGAGGACACTCTGAACGCCGTCTACGAGATTTTCAAGGACAAGTACAAGGATGTCCTGACCTTCGAGGAAGAATAAGGATCCCGCCGCCCCTTTGGGGCGGCTTTCTTTATCCCCCGGGGCAAATCGCAGGGTCGCGGCGCAATGCGATAAACTACAATTTACAATCTGTTTTCATCTGATTTCTTGTCAATTCTGACAAAACGCGCTATAGTATATGTAGAGGGAGTATCCCTTTCATTACACCGGAGGTGATCGGCATGAAAGTTCAATTCATCGGCGCGACCCACGAAGTCACAGGCTCCTGTACCCTGCTGGAAGTGGGGGGAAGAATGTATCTGGTGGACTGCGGCATGGAGCAGGGGATCGACGTCTTTGAAAATGTGCCCCTGCCTGTGGCGGCGGGGGAGATCGAGGCCGTATTCCTGACCCACGCCCATATCGACCACTCCGGCATGCTGCCCAAGCTCTACAAGGACGGGTTCCGGGGGCAGATCTATGCCACCACCGAGACCTGCAACCTTTGCAATATCATGCTGCGGGACTCCGCCCACATCCAGATGTCCGAAGCGGAATGGCGGACCCGGAAGGCCGAGCGGGCCGGCGAGCCGGCGGTGAAGCCCGTCTACGACCTGGATGACGCTTTGGGCGCCATCGGCTGCTTCCGCCCCTGCAATTACAGCGAGGTCCTGCGGGTGGCCGAGGGCATCGACGTCCGGTTCACCGACATCGGCCACCTCCTGGGCTCCGCCTGCATCGAGCTGTGGCTGACGGAGGGCGGTGAGCACCGGAAGATCGTCTTTTCCGGCGACGTGGGCAACATCAACCAGCCCATCATCAACGATCCCAAAACCGTGGAGGAGACGGACTATCTGGTCATCGAATCCACCTACGGCAGCCGGCTCCACGAGAAAAACGCCCGGACCCTGGACGACAAGTCCGGCGACGCGGTGGAAGCTCTGGCCGGCTATATCCAGCGGGCCTTCGACCGGGGCGGCAGCGTCATCATCCCCTCCTTCGCCGTAGGCCGGACCCAGGAAATGCTCTACGCCATCCGGGAGATCAAGCAGAACCATATGGTCACCGGCCACGAGGGCTTCCCTGTCTATGTGGACTCCCCCCTGGCGGTGGAGGCCACGGCCATTTTCCTCCAGTGCGACCTGAGCTGTCTGGACCCCAAGACCATGGCGCTGGTAGAGCAGGGCATCAATCCCCTGTGGTTCGACGGGCTGACCCTGTCCGTCACCTCCGACGACTCCAAGCGCATCAATGAGGACCGGCGTCCCAAGGTCATCCTCTCCGCCAGCGGCATGTGCGAGGCGGGCCGAATCCGCCACCATCTGAAGCACAACCTGTGGCAGCCTGAAAACATCATCCTCTTCGTGGGCTATCAGGCCGAGGGAAGCCTGGGCCGGCGGCTCCAGGAGGGCGCGAAGGAAGTGCGGCTCTTCGGCGAGGACATCGCCGTCCGGGCGGAGATCGCCGCCCTCCACGGCACCTCCGGCCATGCGGACCAGGCGGGCCTTCTGGCCTGGCTGGCGGGCTTCCGGGTCGGCCCCAAGACGATTTATGTAAACCACGGCGACGACGATTCCTGCCAGGCCTTCCAGAAGCTGCTGCAGGAGAAGGGCTATAAGGCCGAAGCTCCCTACAGCGGCACAGAATACGACCTGATCACGGATAAGATGACCGTCTACACCGAATCCAGGCCCGTCAACCGGAGCCAGATCCTCAAGGGCACCGCCCGGGCCAGCGCGGTATACGCCGAGCTGCTGTCCGCCGCTGAGGGCCTGCTGGCGCTGGTCAAAAAGCGCCGGGGCTGCACCAATAAGGACAATGCCAAGCTCACCGCCCAGATCCGCAATCTGATCGAGAAATGGAAGTAAAAAGGAACATTTCAGGCAGCACCGCAAGTCGCGGTGCTGCTTTTTCCATGATTGGAATTTCAAATTGTAGTTGGTAATATATAAGCGAGGGTTTCAAAGCCTTCGCTTTTCTTATATGATGAAGGGGACCGGTCTAACGGAATTTCAAGTTGGGACACCACGCCCGTAGATAAATGTGTTAGCCACCCTTCATCATTC
>JAFUMG010000033.1 GCA_017473225.1 Oscillospiraceae bacterium
AACTACAAAGGAGTTGCTTTTTTTGTAATTTTATTTTATGATATAGAAGTAAAAGGAGGCGATATCATTGTCAGATATAAAACTGGTTTCTCCTCTGCTGGATGGATTTGTTATGGGCGATCCCATGAGCAGCCACGACGGCGTGCGCTGCTGCCCGGCAATGAAGGAAAATTCTGATGAAAAATATATTGTAAAGATCATCTCCGTACCCGCGTCCCAGAAGCAGCTGGATGCGCTGCTGCTGACCGGCGCCTACAAGGACGCCGCCGCGGCCATGGAGTATTTTAAAGAGCTTTCCGACGGCGTCGTCCGGGAAGCGGAAGTTCTGCAGCAGCTTTCCAAGCTGGAAGGCTTCCTCCCCTATCAGGGCTGGCAGTCCGTCCCCATGGAGGACGGCAAGCTGGGCTACAACGTCTACCTGGTGGGCTCCTACAAGCGCTCTCTGGAAAAATTCCTCCGGCGCAATCCCATGACCCATCTGGGCGCCGTGAATCTGGGCTTGGATATCTGCGCCGCCCTGGCCATCTGCCGCCGTGCCGGCTACCTGTACATCGACCTGAAGCCCTCCAATATCTACCTAACCGGTGACCGGGAATACCGCATCGGCGATCTGGGCTTCGCCAGCCTCAAGTCTCTGAAGTATACCGGCCTGCCCACCAAGTACCGCAGCTGCTATACCGCCCCCGAGCTCCATGACGCCTTGGCGACCCTGAATCCCACGGCGGACATCTATGCCCTGGGCATGATCCTCTATCAGATCTATAACAACGGCCAGCTGCCCTTCAAGAACCGGGCCCCCTCTGAGGAGCTGCCCGCTCCCCTGAACGCGGATTACGAAATGGCCGAGATCATCATGAAGGCCATCGCGCCGGACCCCAGAGTCCGCTGGCAGAATCCCATTGAGATGGGCCAGGCTCTGGTGGGCTACATGCAGCGCAACACCGTCAACGACAATCCCATCGTCCCCCCTGTGGTCCAGCAGCCCGCTCCCGTGGTCCGGGAGGAGCCGGAGGAGGAAGAGGACGATCTGCTGGCCGGCAATCCCGCGGCGGTTTACGAGCCCGCGGCTCCCGCCGAGCCCGAGCCGGTGGAAGAGCCCCTGATCCCCGAAGCGCCGGTAACCGAGCCGGAGCCCGAGGAAGAAGAGGACCTGTACGCGCGGTATCTGTCTGCCGATCCCTTCCCCGCGGAAGAGCCCGAGGAGGAAGATGAGGACGAAGACGAGCCTTATCCCGACGAGCTGTCCTTCCTGAACGACATGATCTCCGACGAGACCGCCCCCAGCGCCGAGCGGGGCGACGATCTGGCCGAAGCCGAAATGAGCGACGAGGTCAATGACATGCTCTCCCAGGCCGACGAGCTGATCGCCCGGGAAATTCCGGACTCCGTTGTGATCCCCGAGCCCTCCGAAATCGAGCTCTCCGAGGAGCCCGCCGAGCCCGCTTCCGAAGAGGATGACATCGACCTTTCCGACGTGGAAGTGGATGAGACCGAAGAGGACGCCGGCGAGGAAACCGAAGAGACGTCTGCGTTCGAGGAGGAGGAAAAGCCCCGTAAAAAGGCCCGCTCCTGGATCGCGGCGATCCTGATCATCCTGCTTCTGGCCCTGGTGGGCGGCGGCGGCTTCTATTTCTACACCAATTACTATCTGGTGACCATCGACAATATGGAGGTCAGCGGCAACGAGGACACCATCACCGTCCTGCTGACCACCGCCGCGGACCAGTCCATGCTGACCGTGGTCTGCACCGATACCTACGGCAACACCCTGTCCATGCCCGTCAACGACGGCCAGGCGGTCTTCACCGGCCTGAATCCCGCCACTACTTATAAGCTGACGGTGGAGGCCGAGGGCTTCCATGCCCTCTCCGGCTCCTGCACCGGCAGCTACACCACCAAAGAGCAGACCAATATCGTCAGCTTCACCGCCGTCACCGGCACCGAGGACGGCTCCGTCATGCTGAACTTCACCGTGGACGGCCGGGAGACCCAGGACTGGATGGTGGAGTACAGCGCAGAGGGCGAAGAGACCCAGTCCGTCTCCTTCACCGGCCACATGGTCTCCGTCAACAATCTGACCGTGGGCAAGACCTATACCTTCCGCCTGGTAGCCGCTCCCGGCTCCGACCTGTATATCACCGGCAATGATACCGTGGAGTACACCGCTTCCCGGATCGTCATCGCTGAGAAGCTGAGCATCGTTTCCTGCGTGGACGGTGTCCTGACCGCCCAGTGGAATGCCCCCGCGGATACCGCTGTGGACAGCTGGACCGTCCGCTGCTACTCCGACGATGACTATGACGAAACCATCACCGTCACCGACACCACCGCCCAGTTCTCCGGCATCAGCTCCGACAAGGCCTATACTGTCGAAGTCGTAGCCGCCGATATGGCCCAGGGCAGCCGTGCCTATGTCTCCGCCAACCCCGTCACCGTCTCCAATATCGAGGTCAAGCCCGACAGCGCCGCCCATGGCCTGTCCGTGACCTGGGAATCCGGCGATGTGATCCCCGAGGGCGGCTGGCTGCTGATGTACAGCATTGACGGCAGCGACGCCCAGGATGTGGTCAAGTGCGAGGATAACAGCGGCGTCATCGCAAACACCGTCCCCAACGCTTCCTACAGCCTTATCATCCAGGCGGCTGATGGCTCCACCGTCTTCGGCGGCCAGGCCAGCTACACCACGGAGGCCGCCGCGGACTTTGACGCCCACGCCCTGACCGCCGCGGATATCCAGGCCAGCCTGTGCAAGACCCCCGACAAGGAAGACTGGACCTACGAGGACCTGGACAGCGATAATGACTACACCACCACCTTCTCCCCTGACGAGAAGGCTTCGCTGGTGCTGTATTCCACCAAGCGGCTGGGCACCGCCCGGGCAGAGACCGCGGTCCTGTACGTCATCCGTGACGCCGAGGGCAAGGTCATGGGCGAGCTGGTCAATGTGGAGACCTTCTCCTGGGTCACCATGTGGAATGACCGCTACTGCTACCTGACCATCCCGGCGATCCCCGCCGAGGCCGGCAGCTACACCCTCGAGATCTACTTCGACGGCGCTCTGGTCCTGACCAAGACCCTGAATATTTCCGGTTAAGCATTCGGCAGCCGCGCTTTCGCGCGGCTGCCTTTTGTGATTTCCAGCAGTTTCCATCCACAAAATGTCCGTCTGTTCACACATTCCCCGGAAATGATGCTATAATGCATCCGTAAGCACAAGAAATCAACGACAGGAGTGAATCCATGCGCGGCAAATCCCACCAGTACCTTGGACGTTATCTGGCAGAAAAGTACATGTCCACCCTCCCGAAGCGATACGTAAGCGCCTTTCTCATCGGCTGCATCGAGCCGGACCGCAATCCCGCCACCTATCTGAAGGGCTCTCTGCGCCGGCAGTGGCTCCGGGGCCACAACTGGGGCAATGCCCAGCGGTATATGCAGCGGGTATCCACCAGACTGGAAAACAGAGACCACCTGAAGCTGCTGGACTATTATACCATGGGAAAGCTCATCCACTACACCACCGACGCCTTTACATCCGCCCACAACGAGGAATTTGGCTCCAGCCTCCAGGACCACCGGGAATACGAAGCAGCGCTGCAGGACCACTTCCTGACCTACATTTCCGAAAGCCCGGAATTCTGGACCGACGCCAAGCGCCCGGTGATGGACACCATCCGCACCTACCACCGTGACTACATCCGCCGTCCCGTCAACATCCACACGGACACCCGCTTCTCGATCATCGTCTGCTGCATGGTCCTGACGCGGCTGTTCGCCCATTGAAAAAACCGCCCCGACCGGGGCGGTTTTTCTTATTCGCAGAGCTCAGCGAGCTCCTTCGCTGTCTGTTCCTCGCAGCTGCGCATGGCCAGGATGGTCTTCTCCAGCACCTCGTCCAGGGTCCAGCCCAGACGCTCCGCGCCATCTTTGATGATGTCCCGGGAGCAGCCGGCGGCAAACTTCTTGTCCTTGAACTTTTTCTTCAGGCTGGAAAGCTCCATATCCATGACGCTCTTGGAGGGGCGCATCCGGGCGGCGGCGCCGATCAGGCCCGTCAGCTCGTCCACAGCGAACATGACCTTCTCCATCTCATGCTCCGGCTCCACATCGCAGCAGATGCCGTAGCCATGGGAGCAAATGGCATGGACCATTTCAGGGGACGCGCTGACCTCGGCCAGCAGCTCCGGCGCCTTTTTGCAGTGCTCCTCGGGCCACTGCTCGAAGTCCACATCATGCAGCAGACCGCACAGGCCCCAGAAATCCACCTGGTCACCGTAGCCCAGCTCCCGGGCATACCAGCGCATGACGCCCTCCACCGTCAGGGCATGGAGGATGTGGAAGGGCTCCTTGTTGTATTTTTGCAGCAGGGCCAACGCCTGCTCTCTTGTCAAACCATTCATGAACGCTCCTCCCGCGTAAATCGACGCAGACGACGCCGTCTTCCTGGATGGTGATGGTCATGCCGTCCTTGACATAGTCCAGGAATTCCTCGCCCAGGCTGTCCACGACGGGCATTTTCACCTCCGGGAGCCAGACGGAAGCCAGAATGGAGCCGGCCGCCGCCAGGGAGTCAATGGGCTTGCTGAACAGCATACAGGCAGGCTGCCGCTCCATGGCGCAGGCACAGTAGAGCACCAGGCCGCCGGTGGTGGAGCCGATGGTCTGGGGCAGGCACAGGGCCTTGCCCGCCAGCTCCTTGCCGTGGAGGTCCGGGTTGTTCTGGTCGCCGCAGGTGGCCTTCTTGTCGCCGAACTGCAGCGCGCCCTGCAACGATGCCAGGGTGTTGAAGCCATAGTGGGACACCACAGCCTCCGCGTTCACGGTGCCAGGGGTCACAACACGTCCTTTAAATTCTCTCATGCCCAGGCGCCTCCTTTCGTGATCTGGATCAGGATCTCTTCCTCGGTGTAATACCGGGCGGTGGTGTAGGTACGCAGCTTGTTGGAAGAGGTCATGACCGGCATGGACTTGCACAGCGGGTTATTCATATACATCAGCGGGCAGATGCAGCTGAGGATCACGCCGGTGGCCTTCAGCCGGGCGGCATACTCGGTCTTCTCAAATTCCTTCTTCACGCCGGGGGCAGTGGTGAAGACCGTGGGGACCAGGACCTTCTTATTGCCGCTGTCCTTCAGGCCTTCCTCCACCCGGACAGTCCAGTCCTTGAGCTGCTGCAGGCTCATGTGGGGGCAGCCCACGAAGCACAGCTTGGGCTTGGCTTCGGCGTTCTTCCACATGACGGGATAATTGGCCTTGACCCGCTCCAGCTCCGCGTCGTCAATGACGTAGACCTTGGCGCCCTCGGCAACCAATCCCGCGCCCTGCTCCTTGGCTTCGGGGGTCAGATTCTCAATATGGTACAGGCCCACCGCGCCGTTGGAGGCGGTAGCCGCGCCGAAATCCTTCAGATAAGCGCAGACTTCATCGGTCAGCTCAGTACCCAGCCACTTCTCCATGCCGGTGACGAAGGGAACATCCTCCATCACCTTCATGCCAATGGCGGAGCCCAGCAGCTGGGCTTCCGGCTTCTTCGTAGTCTCCACCTTCACGATCCAGGTGGCCTTCCGGCCCTCGTCGGTCAGCAGGCCGAAATTGGGCACAAAGCCAGCGATGGAGCCCATGATGTCCATGATGCCGGAGTTGCGGTTGCACCGGGCGCCCAGGACAGAGTTGGCATAGACCACGGCGGAAGACTCTGCCCAGCTGAGGATCTCGCCCTTCTTAGGCTTGTTGCCCACCTGGTCCAGATAGCAGGCGCAGGTGAAGGCGTCGTCGTTCATCAGGCCCAGCTCCTTCAGCTGGCCCTCATACATCTCCTGGGTGGAGTACATGAATTTGTTGAAAACCAGCTTCTGCAGGAAATTGGCGGGGACATTGGGGTCCACCGGCCGGGGATCCACAGAGAACTGCTGGCCGGAGACCGCGCCGGCGTCGATGAGCTGCTGCATCAGGTCAAAAACCGGTTTCATCATCTTCAGGCCGAAGGAAGTGACCAGATGGTTATATTCAGAGGTAACGCTCACCATCTTGTCCGCGCCAAAGGCGTCGCCGTACATGACCAGGGTCTTCATGACCTTTGCCATGGTCTCGCCCTTGGAGCCATCCAGAATGGCCTGCTGTTCGGGGGTTAAATACATTGTTATTCCTCCAATTTAAGGATTTTGTAATGCAGAATGCTGAATACAAAATGCATAATCAAAGTATTTCATTTTGCATTCTGCATTTTGAATTTTGCATTTATAGCTTCATACACACGTCCCAGGCGCCCCAGATGACGCTTCTCAGGTTACCGACCTTGTCGGCATCGCCCACGAGATGGATGTGCTTGCCCTTGGGGGCCAAGGGAGCGGGACGGTAGCCGGTGGACAGGATCACACTGTCCGCGTCGATCCGGAACTGTTTGCCATCCTTATCGGAGACCATAACGCCGCCGTCCAGGACCTCGCAGAGTCTGGTCTCCAGATGGACGGGGACCTTGTTGGCCTCAAAGAAGTCCCGGAGGAAGCTGGTGTTGGCCAGGCAGACGCCCTTGGTGGTGATCAGATCATCCTGCATCTCCACGATGGTGGGGTTTTTGCCCTGGAGGTACAGCTCATAGGCGATCTCGCAGCCCGTCAGGCCGCCGCCGATGATGGTGACGTTCCTGCCCACTTCCCGCTTGCCCAGCAGGAAATCGATGGCCTGGATGCCCTTGTCGATGCCCTTGACGGGGATCGTGATGGCATTGGAACCGGTGGCGACGATGACCTCGTCAGCGCCCAGGGATTCCGGATCCTTCACCTCGGTGTTCAGCTTCACCTCGATGGGATACTTGGTCAGCTCCCGCTTGTACCAGGCGATCAGCGCACGGTCCTTCTCCTTGAAGGAGGGAGCCGCCGCGGCGATGAACACGCCGCCCAGCTCGCCGCTCTTTTCGTACAGGGTCACCTGATGGCCCCGCTTGGCCAGCACCAGGGCGGATTCCATGCCGCCGATACCGCCGCCGATGACAGCGATCTTCTTGGCCTTCTTGGCGGGCTTGATGTAATGCTTGGTGGACTGCATGGTCTCCGCGTTCAGAGCGCAGCGGGACAGGTGCATGGTATCGTGCAGGTCCTGGGTATTGTAGTGGCCCTTGGTGGAGGAGAAGTTGAAGCAGCCGCTGTGGCAGCAGATGCAGGGCTTGATATCCTCCACCCGGTCCTCGATCAGCTTGGTGATCCACTCCGGGTCCACCAGAAACTGACGGGCGATGCCCACGGCGTCGATCCTGCCCTCGGCCACGGCCTGGGCGCCCACGTCGGGCTCCATGCGGCCGGCGCAGACCACGGGGATATCCACAAACTTTTTAATATGGGAGACCTCCTCCAGGTTGCAGTTCTGGGGCATATACATGGGCGGGTGGGCCCAGTACCAGGAGTCGTAGGTGCCGTTATCGGCGTTCAGCATATCGTAGCCCGCGTCCTGGAGATACTTCGCGGCCTTCTCGGACTCTTCCATGGTGCGGCCCATTTCCTGAGCCTCCTCGCCGGGGACGATGCCCTGCCGGAAGCCCTTCAGCTTGGACTCCACGGAATAGCGCAGGGACACGGGATAGTCCTCACCGCAGGTTTCCTTGATGGCCTTGACGACCTCCGCGGCAAAGCGGTAGCGGTTCTCGAAGGAGCCGCCGTATTCATCGGTACGCTTGTTATAGAATTCGATGGCAAACTGGTCCAGCAGGTAGCCCTCATGGACCGCGTGGATCTCCACACCGTCAACGCCCGCGTCCTTGCAGAGCTTGGCGGTCTTGGCGAAGGCCTCGATGATCTCGTAGATCTGTTCCACAGTCATTTCGGGGCACTCGATGTCCGGTGCCCAGCGGGCAGGCTGTGCGCTGGGGGACATCAGCTCATGGCTGGTGTCCAGAACAGGCTTCATGATAGCCCGGGTGATCTTATTCTTGTGCAGGGGGCCCACAAGATCGGTGATGGCCCAGCTGCGGCCGATGCCGGCGGTGAGCTGGACGAAGAGCTTGGCGCCGGTCTTATGGATCTCGTCCATATAGACCTTCAGCTCGTCGAACATCTTCGGATTCTGCCACAGCCACTTGCCCCAGAAGGTATCCTTCAGGGGCGCCATGCCGGGAATGATCAGGCCCACATTATTCTGGGCCCGCTCCAGGAACAGCTTGGCCGCCTCCTTGTCAAAATGGCAGCCGCCCAGCTCGAACCAGCCGAACAGGGACGTACCGCCCATGGGGCACATGACGATGCGGTTCTTGATCTCCACATTGCCGATCTTCCAGGGGGTAAACAATGCTTCGTATTTCGTATCCATTGTATATACTCCTTTTCTTTATCTCATACTCATTTTTGATTAAATACTTTAATCAAAAAGACATCGCCTTTGGCGCTGTCGATTCTGTTATTTTGAGAATAAAATAACAGAATCCCGTCTCATTATGATTTTCATATTAAAAACTTCAATTCTATGAATTAAAGTTTTTAATTGAATATCAGTATCAACTTCTTTAGTATACTCTCAAGGGAAAAAGCTGTCAAGTTTTGATAAAATCAACGACTCTTTCCACTTAAAAATGATACAAAATCAGGCCAAATGCCGCTTTTAAACCCGGCAGCAGGCCCTCGATCTCCACATATTCCTCCCGGGTGTGGGCGCCGCCGCCGTCGTAGCAGCCCACGCAGATGGCGGGGATGCCCATGGACAGCGGGATATTGCAGTCCGTGGAGCCGGGGCCGAAGGCGATCTCCCTGCCGTAATGGCGGACCGACGCGTCGCTGGCCCGGGCCATCAGCGCCCGCAGCTTCTCTTCGTCCACATCCCCGGAGCATGGGCGGTCCCCCACCTGAGTCACCGTCACGGCAATGCCCTTTGCCCGGTAGAATTCCACCGCCGCCCGGAAATGCCGCTCCATGATATCCAGGGACTCCCGCTCGTCGGAGCGGAACTCATAGAGCATTTCCGCGTGCTGGGCAATGGTATTGACGGAGGTACCGCCGGAGATGGTGCCCACATTGTAGGTGGTCTTCCCCTTTTCCGGGACCTTCATGCTGTAGAGGGTATCGATCATGGAGGCAAGGTACGCAATGGCGTTGCGGTTGCCGAAGGCGCTGTAGGAGTGGCCGCCCTCGGTGTCGATCTCCACCCGGTAACGCCGGGAGCCGACAGCCTTATGGACGCCGTAGCCATTGCGGCCGTCGAAAGTGATGAATTCCCGGATGCGGCTACCGAAATCCTCCATCAGCTTCCGGGAGCCCTTCAGGTTGCCAAGGCCCTCTTCGCCGGAATTCACCACCAGCAATACGCCGCAGCCTTTCGGGCTGAGACGGTTCCGGGCGATGTATTTTGCCGCCGTCAGCAGCGCCGCCACGCAGGCCGTGTCGTCACCCACGCCGGGGCAGTAGATCCGCCCGTTCTCCACCCGCAGGGGCAGCATATCCGTGTCCGGGAACACCACGTCGCTGTGGGCGGCGAAGACCATCAGGTCATTGCTGTCCGTGCAGCCCACGGGATAGATCACGTTCAGGGCTTCGTCGATATAAACGCCCTCGGCACCCTGGGCATCCAGCCAGGCCTTTACAAATTCGGCCCGCTTCCGCTCATGGTTGGAGGGTGCGGGGATCCGGGCCAGCTCCAGCAGCAGGTCATAGGCCTCCTGCCGGTGGGCTTCTATGTAATCCAGAATTTCCTGTGTCAGTTTCATGGCGATCACTCCTTTTCACCCATTTTACCACTTTCTTCCCCCCGGCGCAACCATCGAAAAAAGATACAGGGCGGGGTCATAGCCCCGCCCTGCGGCATATTCTGTTATTCCGACCGCAGCGCGATGACCGGGTCCTTCTTGGCCGCCTGCTTGGCGGGGATGAAGCCGCCGATCAGGGTCAGGATCACACTCAGCACGATCAGCGCCACCGCGTTCATCACCGGCAGCTGGGCCGTGATGTCCGGGTTGTTGGTCAGGTGATGGATCAGCTGATTGCCGGGGATCAGCAGCAGGAGCGTCACGCCGATGCCGATCATGCCAGAACACAGGCCGATGATAAAGGTCTCGGCGTTGAACACCTGGGAGATGTTCCGCTTGGACGCGCCGATGGCCCGGAGCACGCCGATCTCCTTGGTCCGCTCCATGACGGAGATATAGGTGATGATGCCGATCATGATAGAGGACACCACCAGGGAAACCGCCACGAAGGCGATCAGCGCGTAGCTGACGGAGTCGATGATGGTGCGGACCGAGGACATCATGATGCCCGTTACATCGGTGTAGCGGATCACCTGATCCTCATTCCCTGCCGCTTCCATATCGGCATTGTAGGTATCCAGGAAATCGATGAATTCCTCCTTGCCCGCGAAATCCGTCAGATAGATGTACATGGCGGTGGGCTCCTCCAGATCCGCGTAGCCCAGGGCCTGCAGATTGGCCAGGGCGCTGCTCTCGGAATTCTGGGAGGACATGGCCTCCATCAGCCGCCGCAGATCTTCCTCGCTCATATTGAACTGGAAGGCGGAGGCGATCTTGTTCTGATCCACCGTCAGGGCGCTGCCGATATAGGAGGTGATCCGGCTGCCGAAGGTCGCCACCTGGCTCATGACGGTGGCACGGACTGTGGCTTCCATCATCTTGCCGGACATCACCGCCGCGGTGCCGCTCACCACGGACTGGCCCGTATATTCCGCCACGATGGTCTCAATGCTGTCGGCGCTGATGTCCGCGCAGAGCTGGGAAGGATCGATCTGGACCTCCAAGCCGCTGCCCACAGAGGGAACCGTCACCGTTTCCTCCGTCACATCAGGCAGCGTCTCCTCCGCGGCAGGTGCCGTGGTCTCGGCTGCCGCAGGCTCCGTTGCCGCCGGGACAGACTCCGTGGCCTGAACCGTTTCTTCCTCGGGAGCCGCCGTCTCTCCGGGCTGGGTCTCTGCCGGGGTTTCCGGCACCTGTCCCTCCAGCTGGGAGGACACGTAGCTGGTGACCATTCCCACCATCAGGGGTCTGTACACCTGCGCGAAGGTATCGGCAGGCAGGGAATACTGGGCCCCCATGGCTTCCATCCGGGAAACCGCGCTCGCACTTGCCAGATAGCTGTCCACCATGGTGTCCGCGTCGGTCAGATACAGCTTGGCGCTGCCGCTTTCATCGGCATTGGCCGCCACATGCTGCTGCAGCATCTCCGTGCAGAAGGAGACCAGTGTATTGGTAAAGTCCGCCTGGGCCGGGGCCGTATCCACCTCAATGGCACTGACCACATCATTCAGATACCCCTGCAGCATGTTCAGCACCGCGTCGCTGCTGACATTCATGCCGAAGGCGGAGGAAATGGCGCTTTCGTCAATGCTGATCATGTTCTCGAAGCTCAGGGAGGATTCGCTGTCCTCGTCGAAGCCGGTGCCGGTGAACACATCCACCGTCTCATCCTCCAGCTGCATCCCCACGATCTCCGACTGGGACGCCACCTCGATCACATGGCAGGTCAGGCCGGAGGTATAGGCAACGCCGGCGGAAAGGGTCGTGGTGCTGACCCCTTCCTTCGGGCAGACGATGCCCACGATCTCCAGGGTCTCACCCTCCCCGACCAGCCGCTTCATATATGCTTCATCATCGGACAGGTCCTCCCAGACCTGATACTCAGCATTATAGCGGTACAGATCCGATACGGCCACCAGCCGGAATTCCAGATCCATCAGGTCATCATAGGTCCAGACCTCCGGCTCGCCGGTGTCCGTCACCTCCTGACCGCTCATGACCTTGCTGATCATGTCGTTCAGGGTATCCATATCCTTCAGGCCCAGGGTGTAAGCCATATAGTCGGAGATCTGCCCCGGGTCCTGCAGCACAACGATCATCTCATTGTAGCTTTCCGGCCACCGGCCCCGCAGGACATCGTACTGAGATTCCAGCAGCTCCCGGTTGTCGATCATCTCCTGAAACACGTCAGAGTCCATATAGGCGGACATCATGGCGTTGCCGGTGATCTTCTGGAACAGGGTGCCGGGATTGACCTGGAGCACGCCGTCTTCCGTATCGGACGCGTAGATCCGGGGCTTTACGCCGTAGCTGTATTTCACCGCGTTGACGGTATGGCCGATCTCATCATAATTCGCTTCCAGATGGGCCTTGAAGGAGCCCAGGTCATTGGAGCCGATCTGGGTGAACATCTCGGAAATCACCGGCTGTTCCTCCACGGTTTCCGGCGTCTCAGCTCCGGAGCCCTGGACCATGGCGCCAAGGCTTGCCATGGCGGAGGTCATGTCCGCCGTCTCAGCCTGCAATGTCAGCGGGTAGTTGGACAGGGTATCCTCCTGGATCTTATCGATGTACCGCTGAAAGCCGGTGGACAGAGACATGATCAGCGCAATGCCGATGATGCCGATGGAGCCGGCGAAAGCCGTCAGCAGAGTCCTGGCCTTCTTGGTCCAGAGGTTATTGAAGCTCAGGGACAGGGCCGTCAGGAAGGACATGGAGGCCTTGCCCATATTTTTGTGCTCCGGCGCCGCCAGAGCCCCTTCATCCACGAGATAGGGGTTGGTGTCTCCGAGGATGCGGCCGTCCTTGACCCGGACGATGCGGTTGGCGTAATCCTCCGCCAGCTCCGGGTTGTGGGTGACCATGACCACCAGCCGGTCCCGGGAAACCTCTTTCAGGAGCTCCATGACCTGAACGCTGGTCTCGGAGTCCAGGGCGCCGGTTGGCTCATCCGCCAGCAGGATATCCGGGTCATTGACCAGGGCGCGGGCAATGGCCACACGCTGCATCTGGCCGCCGGACATCTGATTGGGCCGCTTGTGGAGCTGGTTGCCCAGACCCACGTCTTCCAGCGCCTTGGTGGCCCGCTTCCGCCGCTCCGCGGGGGAAATGCCGGAGATGGTCAGCGCCAGCTCCACATTTGCCAGGACCGTCTGATGGGGGATCAGGTTATAGCTCTGGAACACGAAGCCGATGGTATGGTTTCGGTAGGAATCCCAGTCCCGGTCCGTGTATTCCTTGGTGGAGATGCCGTTGATGATCAGATCGCCACTGTCATAACGGTCCAGGCCGCCAATGACATTCAGCAATGTGGTCTTGCCGGAGCCGCTGGGGCCCAGGATCGCCACAAATTCATTGTCCCGCAGGTTCAGGCTGACGCCGTCCAGAGCGGTCTGGACCAGCTCGCCGGTCACATATTTTTTGCGAATATCCTTGATTTGAAGCATCGCGTTCCCTCTTTCCGAAGCATAGTCGGTACGTTTTTTGTACTGATACAGATAATGTACCATGCAATTATGAACAAATCAAGGCAGAGCTTCCGATACAGTTGAAAATTTCCCTGTAAAATGTTACAATGACATAAATCATTTTACAAAGGAGCATTCTTATGGACAGAATTTTCGCGAAGCTTCTGTATGAACTGGAAAAGGACCACGATACCGTTCTGGTCACCATCATTGCCGACCGGGGCTCCGCCCCCAGAGGCGCGGGCTCCCAGATGCTGGTGGGCAAAAACGGCCGGATTCTCGGCACCATCGGCGGCGGCGCTGTGGAGGCCCGCTCCGAGCAGATCGCTCTGGAGCAGCTGGCCAAGAAGGAATCCCGCATCCATGAATTCCAGCTGCACAGCGGCGCCAAGGAGGACATCGGCATGGTCTGCGGCGGCGACGTGAATGTGCAGTTCCAGTATATTCCCGGCACCAGCGCCTACTGGCAGACCCTGGCAGGCACCGTGCTGGAGCGGGTAGCCCAGCGCCAATCCGGCTGGCTGGCCCTGAAGACCGACGGCAGTGACCCCTCTCTGCTGGACAGTGCGGGCAGTCCCGTCCTGGGTGATGCCGTTGCCGGCACCGTGACCCATCAGGTATGGCTCCCCGACCAGAGCGCCGGCTCCTTCTGCCTGCCCCTGCCCATCGGTGAGCGGGCCTTCATCTTCGGCGGCGGCCACTGTGCCCAGGCCCTGGCTCCCCTGCTGACCACCGTGGGCTTCAGGGTCACCGTCATGGACAACCGGGAGGAATTCGCCAACCGGACCAATTTCCCCAATGTGGAAAAGCTGATCGTCGGCGATTACACCCGCCTTTCCGACTATCTGACCCCCACGGCGGAGGATTACGCCGTGGTCATGACCAACGGCCACAGCTTCGATTTCCAGGTCCAGGAGCAGCTGCTGCGGGGCCCCATGGCCTACGTCGGCGTCATCGGCTCCCGGTCCAAGAAGGCCGCCGTCAACCAGCGGCTCCGGGACTGCGGCATCACCGAGGAAGCCATCGCCAGCGTCCACTCCCCCATCGGCGTCAGCATCAAGGCCGTCACCCCGGAGGAGATCGCCGTCAGCATCGCCGGTGAGATGATCTATGTCCGGGCCCTGCGCCGGGAGCAGACCGGTGAGATCGCCAAGGGCTGCCCCATGCACTGATGGGAGCGGATATGGCGGAAATCATTGAAATCACCGACCTTTCCCAGCCCGAGCTGGATGTCTATGCCCGGCTGACGGAGTCCCAGCTGCGAAACCGCAGGGAGCCGGAAAAGGGCATCTTCATCGCCGAAAGCCCCAAGGTCATCACCCGGGCCCTGGACGCCGGCTTCGAGCCCCTGTCCTTTCTCATGGAGCGAAAGCACATCGAGGGGCAGGCCCGGGAGGTCATCGCCCGCTGTGGGAACATCCCGGTCTACACCGCGGAGCGGGAGGTCCTGGCCTCGCTCACCGGCTATGAACTGACCCGTGGCATCCTGTGCGCCATGCGCCGTCCGAAGCTTCCCACTGTGGAGGATGTCTGCGCGGGCGCCCGGCGTGTGGCGGTATTGGAGGGTATCGTGGACGCCACCAACGTAGGAGCTATTTTCCGCTCCGCCGCGGCGCTGCACATGGACGCCGTGCTGCTGACGCCCACCTGCTGCGATCCCCTGATCCGCCGGGCCGCCCGGGTCAGCATGGGCACCGTGTTCCAGATCCCCTGGACCGTCATCGGCGACTCCCCCGCTGACTGGCCCCACCCCGGCATCGAGCGGCTCCAAAAGCTGGGCTTCAAAACCGCCGCCATGGCCCTCAGCGACGACTCCGTCCCCATCGACGATCCCGGGCTTGCCGCTGAAGAGAAGCTGGCCATCGTTCTGGGCACTGAGGGCGACGGTCTTTCCAAAAGCACCATTGCCGGCTGCGACTACACCGTCCTGATCCCCATGTCCCACGGGGTGGATTCCCTGAACGTCGCCGCCGCCAGCGCCGTTGCCTTCTGGCAGCTGAAAGCGAAATAAAGTGAAGCGGCCTGCTTTCGCAGGCCGCTTCTTATTTCCACTGTTTAGGTTATCGGCTTTAGCAAGCAAGATCGTCAAAACGAACAATGCAACGAAATGTCATTCCGAGCGAAGCGTCAGCGAAGTCGAGGAATCTACGCATTAAGACCACATTAGCAGTGAAATTGGTGCCAGGATCCTTCGACTCGCTTCGCTCGCTCAGGATGACAACTGCTTTCATGATCATTGCGTTGTGCGTGCTTATGAATGCGGCTAACCGGAACTACGGTTATTCATTTTCATCCCTGAATTTCTGGATCCGCTTGAGGAAGGCAGTGCCGTACCAGGCGGCCTTGATCTCGCCGACGCCGGAGACCTTGCGGAACTCCGTCATGGTCTTCGGCTGCTTCTTTGCCATGTCCGTCAGGGTGGCGTTGGAGAAGATCACATAGGCCGGGACCCCAGCCTCCCGGGCCAGGTCGTTGCGCAGCTCCTTCAGGGCGTCCAGCAGCTCCGCCTCCGGGCCGCTCAGGAGCTTCTTCATGGCCGCCGGCAGCTTCTCCTCCGGCTCCTTGCGGACCAGGATCTGGACCTGCCTGCCGTGGAACAGCACCTGCGCCGCCGACGGCGTCAGGCCCACCGCCTGATTCTCCGGGTCCGTCCGCAGATAGCCGTCCATTTCCAGATGGTCGATCAGCATCCGGATCTCCGTGCTGCCGGTATTCTTCATCAGGCCGTAGGTGCTCAGCTCCTGCAGGCCCTTCTCCAGCAGCCGCTTGTCTTTTCTCCCCTGGAGGGTCCTCTGGATCAGGGTCTGGCCCACATCATAGCCCAGCCGGTCGTGGATCCGCTTCACGCAGGACAGGATCATCTGTGCCTCCCGGGTGATGTCCCGTGCTTCGAAATCTCCCCGGCAGGTGCCGCAATTGCCGCAGACCTCCGGATGCTTCTGGCCGAAATATTCCAGAATGTAGCCCCGCAGGCACAAACCCGTCTTGCAGTAGCCGATCATGGCGTCCAGCCGGGCCAGATCCTGCTGGCGCACCATCTCCTGCTGCTCCGGGTCCAGTTCCTCATTGTCCGAGGAATTGTTGATCAGGAACTGGGCGGTGCGGATGTCTCCGTTATTGAACAGCAGAACGCACTCCGCGTCGGAGCCGTCCCGGCCGGCGCGGCCCGCCTCCTGATAGTAGGCTTCGATGCTCTTGGGCATATTGTAGTGGATGACGAAGCTGACATTTGACTTGTCGATGCCCATGCCGAAGGCGTTGGTGGCCACCATCACCGTCTTCCGGTCGTAGAGGAAATCCTCCTGATTTTCGCTGCGCTCCTCTTCTGGCAGGCCTGCGTGATACCGGGTCGCGGCATAGCCGTGATCGCACAGAAGCTCGCAGACGCTCTCCACCTTTTTCCGGGTGGCGCAGTAGACGATGCCGCTCTTGCGCCGCTTTCCAGCCAGGAGCCGCAGCAGCTCCTCGTCCTTTTTCTCCGGGCGGATCACGTCTAAGAACAGGTTCGGACGGTCGAAGCCGGTGACCTTCCGCACCGGGTCCCGGAGCCGCAGGATCCGCTCCACATCCTCCTGGACCTGCTTGGTGGCCGTGGCCGTATAGGCCCCCACCACCGGGCGGCGGGGAAGGCTATCGATAAAATTCAGGATCCGCAGATAGCTGGGCCGGAAATCCTGGCCCCACTGGGAAATGCAATGGGCCTCATCCACCGCCACGAAGGAAACGGAAAGCTTCTCCACAATGGAGCCGAAGCCGCCGTAATCCAGCCGTTCCGGGGCCACATAGACGATCTTATACTGCCCTGCAAGGAGGTTGCGGTAGACCAGGCGCATCTGGGCTTCGTTCAGAGTGCTGTTGATAAACGCCGCGGGAACGCCCGCGGCCTTCAGGGCCATCACCTGGTCCCGCATCAGGGAGATCAGCGGCGAGATCACCAGCGTGACCCCCGGCAGCAGCAGCGCCGGGATCTGATAGCACATGCTCTTTCCGCCGCCTGTAGGCATGATGCCGAACACATCCCGCCCCGCCAGGACGCCGTCGATCAGTTCCTCCTGCCCGGGCCGGAACTGGGTATATCCAAAGATCCGCTCCAATAAGGTTTGTTTGTCCATTTTTTCACCGTTCAAATCATTTTTGGGCTATTATCGCATATTACGTCAGAAAATGCAAGCGGCAAACAAAGCGAACCCCCGGAGGCGTCAGCATCCGGGGGTATTGGTTGGTTATCAGGAAAGGATCGCGCGGTCGCTGGCAAATTCCTTGCCGCTGGCCTGCACGAACATGTTCAGCAGATCCTCAACGGTCAGCTTCTTCTTCTCCTCGCCTTCCACATCCACGACGATATGGCCGTCATACATCATGATCAGACGGTTGCCATGGGCAATGGCGTCCTTCATGTTGTGGGTGATCATCAGGGTGGTCAGCTTGTTCTCAGTGACGATGCGGTCGGTGATCTCCAGCACCTTGGCTGCAGTCTTGGGGTCCAGGGCCGCGGTGTGCTCGTCCAGCATCAGCAGCTTGGGCTTGTTCATGGAGGCCATCAGCAGCGTCAGCGCCTGACGCTGGCCGCCGGACAGCAGACCCACCTTGGTGGTCAGCCGGTTCTCCAGACCCAGATCCAGGGTCTCCAGGAGCCTCTTATACTCCTCACGCTCCGCCTTACGGACGCCCCAGACCAGCTTGCGCTTCTTACCGCGGCGGGCGGCGATGGCCAGATTCTCCACGATCTCCATATCGGGCGCGGTGCCCTTCATGGGGTCCTGGAACACACGGCCCAGGAACGCGGCCCGCTGATGCTCCGGCATATGGGTCACATCCACGCCGTCGATCTCAATGGTGCCGTAGTCCGGCTTCCAGACGCCGGCGATGGCGTTCTGCAGGGTGGACTTACCGGCGCCGTTGCCGCCGATGACGGTGACGAAATCGCCGTCCTTCAGATGGAGGTTCAAGCCGTCCAGCGCCGTCTTTTCATTGATGGTGCCGGGGTTGAAGGTCTTGTGCAGGTCAGTGATCTTAAGCATGGCCGTCATCTCCTTTCCCGGAAGCCGCTCCGTGGGGATGGGGGACCTTGGGCTTGGAGAAGTACTCCTCCTGCAGATAGGGCACTGCCAGGAACAGCGCGACGATAATGGCGGAGAGCATCTTCAGATAGTCGGTCTTCAGGCCCAACAGGATGACGAAGTTGTACACGATGTAGTACACGATGCCGCCACCGATGACGCCGATCAGGCTGACAACGAAATTGGGCTTGATCTTCATGGAAACGGACAGACCGATGAAGATGGCGGCCAGGCCGATGACGATGGCGCCGCGGCCGTCGTTGATGTTGGCGGAGCCCTTGTACTGGGCCAGCAGGGCACCGGCCAGGGCCACGATGCCGTTGGCGATTCCCAGGCCCAGGACCTGGTTGAACTTGACGTTGACGCCCTGGGCACGGCTCATGTCGGGATTATCGCCGGTGGACTTCAGGGTCAGACCCACTTCCGTATAGAAGAAGAGATACAGCACCGCAATGACCACCGCCACGATGATGCCCGCGGAAAGGATCGCGCCGGGGTTGTTGCTCATGTGCAGCAGCAGCTGGTTGGCCCGGGGGTCGATGGCCACAAGAGACTTGCCGCCCAGGATCAGCAGATTCACGGAATACAGCATCAGCTGCGTCAGGATGCCTGCCAGAATGGAGGGAATACCCAGCGCGGTGTGCAGCAGGCCCGTCACAACACCGGCCAGCGCGCCCGCGGCAAAGGCAATGAGAATGGAAAGCCAGGCGGGAACGCCCGCACCCAGCAGAACTGCACAAACGCACGCGCCGGTGCAGATGGAACCGTCAACGGTCAGGTCGGCAATGTCGAGTATTTTGTAGGAGATGTAGACGCCGATCGCCATCAATCCCCAAATAAGCCCCTCAGCTACCGCACCGGGCAATGCATATAAGAAAGCCATCTTTTACCTCGTAACAATCAGATTAGTTGGCGGGGACCTCGATGCCCAGCTGCGCGCACAGCTCTTCGTTGTAGGTGACAGTGGGAGTCAGGGTCATAACCTCGAAGTCGGAAACTTCTTTCTGGCCCAGCAGGATCTGAGCTGCCATCTTGCCGGTCTCAACGCCCAGCTCATAGTAGTCGATGGACAGAGAAGCATAGCAGACAGCGCCGCCGTAGCTGGTGTAGATGGGGACATTCTGCTCGGTGCAGATGGTGCCGACGATGGCGTCGTTCTGGGCGACAGTGTTGTCAGAGGGGACGTAAACCGCCTTGCAGCTGCTTGCCATGGAGGTGACCAGAGCCTGCAGCTCGGTGGTCTCGGAGAAGGTGTAGGCCTCGACCACGATGCCGGCCTCCTCGAACAGGGCCTTGACAGCCTCGTACTGGATCAGGGAGTTGGACTCGTTGGTGCAGTACAGGACGCCGACCTTATCGCCGGCAACCAGGCCCAGGGTGTCGATCATCATCTGAGCCTGCTTGTCGAAGGGAACGGCGTCAGAGGTGCCGGAGACGTTGGCGGGGATGGAGCCCGCGAAGGTATCCTCGTAATCGGTCACGGAAGTACCCAGAACGGGGATGGAGGTGGTAGCGTTGGCGGCAGCCAGCAGAGCGGGAGTGGCGTTGGCCATGATCAGGTCGACCTTCTTGGCGGTGAAGGTGTTGATGACGGTGTTGCAGAGGTTCGCCTCACCAGCCACCTGGGTGTCAAAGTTGACGGTCTTGCCGGCAGCGGCCATTTCCTCAGTCAGGGCGTCGATGAAGCCCTGGGTGGCCTGGTCCAGAGAATCATGGACCATCAGCTGGCAGATGCCAACACTGTACTCGGACTTATCACCGCAGCCAGCGAAGCAGCACATGGCGGCAACCAGCGCGATGACGAGAACGATTGAGATCATCTTTTTCATTTTGTTTTCCTCCAAATTACATACTTTCTTTTATTTAATCCCTTTGACGGGCAATTAAATACAAAACAAAACGCCCCTGTATGAATAACAGGGGCGTAATAGCTACGCGGTACCACTCTGCTTCGCGGGGGCCTCGCGGCTCCTGCCTCAAAGACTTTCAGGCCGAAAGCGGTATCAAAAAAATCGTCCCTGCTGTAAAACAGGGACGATCAATAAATCGCGGTACCACTCTGCTTTTGCACGGGCCTTGCGGTCCATGCCTCATTAGGCTGAAAAGTCTAAGCGATATAACGGTCGCGCCCGTTGTGCCTACTGAGAATTCAACACACTGCTCGTGGAATGAACTTCATCCGGGCCTCGCTGCTGCCTCGCACCCACCGGCAGCTCTCTGAAAGCCTGATCCCCGACTACTCTTTCCGCTCAAACGCATTTCTGCTTATCAAATTATGCAGTTATGTTATCAGAATTTCATTCATCTGTCAAGTTTTTTGTGCGTTTTTGAATGAATATTCATATATTCTTCCGTATTATGCACCGCGGCGTTTCCGGGCCCGGCGGACTGCCGCCCGGACGATCAGGACCACCAGCGCCATCAGCGCCAGGATCACAGCCAGCAGGATATAGGTGAATCTGTTGGCGCTCCGCAGCAGCGTAATGGGATTCCAGCTGGAATAGACGTCCTTGCGGCCGTCCGCTTCCGCATACCGCTCATCCATTTCGCCGCCCATCTGATCCAGATAGGAAGCAATGGCGTACCACTCCTTCACAGGAACGCCATCCGCGTCCCGGACCACATAATTGCCCAGATCCGAAACGGCGATGGGGTCACCGTAGACATCCCGGGGCGTGATGGTCAGCAGGCCCATGGAGGTGGACTCCACGCTGCCCAGCATCTGGCCCATGTACATACCGCAGACCACCCGGTACATCCGCTTGTCCTCGATGGCTTCCAACTTACCCTCTCCACGGCGGAGCATGGCATAGTCCACCTTGTTGAAGATCATCCGGTTGGTGTTGTAGGAATACTCCACGCCGGAGAAGAACAGCTGTGCGGAATGCATCAGGGGATACACCGACGCGTCCACTTCCAGGGCGTTTTTCAGGTCCGCGCCGGTGAGGTAAATGGCGATCAGCTCGCCCTCGGTGCCGACGCCCAGAGACGCGGCGTTGAAGATATCGGATACCGTCACATCACCCACGGGAATGGATTCCCGGATGACGCCGGAAGCGGTCAGCGCCACATCCACCGTCTCGCCGGTGGCCTGCTCCACCGCCCACAGATAGGCGTCGGAGAACACATTGCCCAGGGTGGACTCGTGAGCATAGCCGTATACCGCGTCCACATCGTCGAATTCGTAGGAATTGGAGGTCAGCACCTGGTCAAAGGACATGCCGTAGTCGGCAAGATAGTTCTCCTCCACCTCGGTCTTGTAGCTTTCCACCAAGGCGGCGATCTCCGGGTCCTCCTCCACATTTTCGTCGATGGGGATCAGCTCATAGCCGGTGAGCAGCATCTCGCCGTTGGGCTTGTAGTCCATCTGAACCACGCCCAGGTATTTGCCATACTCGCCGGCGGAGACGATCCAGGTATCGTTCACCTGAATGGGCTCGGTCAGGGTGGTGTGGGTATGGGCGGAGACGATCAGATCGATGCCCTCCACTTTCTGGGCCAGCTCGTAGTCCTCGCCCTCCCCATTGGAGGTGCCGCTGTGGGACAGGGCAATGACCAGGGGCTGGCAGCCATAGGTATCCCAGCATTCTGCCCGGGCTTCATCCACGATCCGCTGGGCGGTCTGCGCGGGGTCCTCCAGGATCATGCCGGAGTTGGGGGCGCACTCGTCAGAATTGACGCCGGTCAGACCGAA
Source organism: Oscillospiraceae bacterium (assembly GCA_017473225.1). Lineage (GTDB taxonomy): Bacteria > Bacillota > Clostridia > Oscillospirales > Oscillospiraceae > Faecousia. The sequence goes on from JAFUMG010000033.1 coordinate 21,946, forward strand.
GAGCGCGTAGTACACGCCGCCCCGCTCCAGAATCATGTAATCCTTCACGCCATAGTTTTCCAGCGCGTCCCAGACAGCCTGGGCATCGGGGCCATAGCCCGCCTCCCCTTCCTTGGGGGGCAGGTAGTTGGCGTCCACAATGGCGGGAACCGGCTCGCCGCAGTCCGCGGCCACATTCAGCATACTTGCAAGACCGGCGGGCAGGTAGTCAAATTCATGGTTGCCGAAGGTGGTGGCGTCATAGCCCATGGCGCCCATCATCCGCAGCTCCAGAGCGGAGGTGGCATAGGCCGTCTGGAACAGGGAGCCCATGGAAAAGTCGCCGCCGTCCACCAGCAGGGCATCGGGATATTTCTCCTTCTGCTCCCGGATCACCGTCATCAGCCGGGCATAGCCGCCGTACTCGCCCCCATCCTCACCGGCAGAGGGCAGCAGATGGGAATGGAGGTCATGGGTAAACAGGATGGTGACCGGCGTCGTGGGCGCGCCGGCCAAGGCCGTCAGGCCCATGGAACAGATCAGCACCGCCGCCAGCAGCAGCGCGCTGAAACGCTTTATCATTCTTTTCATATCATTTCTCCTTTGTTGCGTTGGAAATCATTATAGCATATCCCCGGGCAAAAGAAAAGCCGGCAGGTCGGAAACCTGCCGGCTTTCTCAATTTACCCAAAGGTCCAGTTTTCAAAATCCACGTCGCAGGCGTACCGGGGATCGCAGAAGCTGACACCCTCCGGGATCACCAGCGCGTCGGACAGATATACCGCGTTGCCCACAGCGCAGATGGGGAGCTTGTACACCATCTCCCGCTCCAGAGCCTGGAGCGCTTCCAGCGCGGCGTTCCTTTCCTCCGCCGTGGTGGCGGCATTCAGCGCCGTCACCGCTTCATCAAAGGCGGTATCGCCGCCGAAGACCTGGGAAAACTGCCGGTCGGTGCTCCGGTATTCGGCGTACCACTCCTCCACGGAGAAGGCCGTCTTTCCCTTGAAGCCGATGTCATATTCCCGGACCTGGAACAGGTCCGAAGCCGCGTCATCGGAGAGCACCGTTTCCACCGTAAAGCCCACCGCTTCCAGATCTTCCGCCACCGCGCCGATCAGGTCCAAAGAGGTCCGGTCATTGTTGTAGCAGCAGATCCGCAGGGGGCGGGCCAGGTCATATTCAGATTCTTCCAGCAGCCGCTTCGCTTCCTCCGGGTCATAGCTGTAAGCGAAATCCTCGCAGGCAGCATAGGACGCGGGAACGCCCGAATTCAGGACTTCCGCGCTTGGGTACAGCGCCGCCAGCGACTCCCGGTCGATGGCGGAAATGATGGCCCTGCGGACGTTGACATCCGCCATGGCTTCATTCACATTTCCGTCCGACCCCCGCACATTGAACAGGAAGTACTTGTAAAACAGCACGCCCACATTTCTCGTGGTGAAGCCCTCCAGGGCGTCCATGGCGCTGTACAGTTCGGTGGTATTGCCATAGATGTAATGAGCCTCCCCCGCCTGTGCCGCGGTCAGAAAATCCTCCACAAAGGAGACCTTGACCTTCTTGATTTTGGGGGCGGTACCTTCGTAGTATTCATTGGGCACCAGGGTGAAGCAGTCCCCGGCATACAGCTCGTCAAGCCGATAATAGCCGGAGGTGACAGGCTCCTTCCAGAAGTCATGGGTGTCCAGCGTGGTCAGGTCCGCGTCAGCAAGGCAGTGCTCCGGCAGGATATAGAACTGTGCCAGCACATCGCGCATGGCCCCATAGGGGGCGCTCAGCTCCATGGTGATCACATTGCCCTCCGCCGTCAATTCCGTAATTCTGCCAAAGGCGTTGGAATACACGGAATTTTTGACAGGCGTCTGCTGAACGGCCTGAATGGACCAGATCACATCCGCCGCGGTCAGGTCCACGCCGTCGGACCATTTGAGCCCATCCTTCAGGGTAATGGTATAGGTCAGGCCATCGCCGCTGATCTCGACGGATTCCGCCAGATCCGGCTCCGTCCTGGTCAGAGTACTGTCCGCGGCCAGCAATCCCCGCCACATCAGGCTGGTGGCCAGGGTATGGCGCTGCCAGGGGGTGGGGACCCGGTCGCCGGCAGTAGTGCCGTTGTTGGTCAGCAGGGCCAGCAGCAATGTCTCCCCGTCCCAGTCAGGCCCGGCGCTCTGCTCGGGCAGGACTGTTTCCGAAGTCTGCTCCCGGCTGGCGCAGGCAGCCAGGGACGCCGCCAGCGCCAGTGCCAGAAGCAGCGCCAGAATTTTCTTCATACGCATTGCGGTGTTATCTCTTCTTTCTGAAAATGACGCTGCGGAACAGGATGATATTCATCACCACAAAGAATCCAATCAGGATCAACAGGGTCAGTATCGGCTGCACCGGGGCCAAAGTCGCCAGCAGCATCAGCGGGAAGCCGAAGACGATGGCAGGGAAATTCTGATAGACCATATTGTCCGCCGCGGGGGTCTTGAAATCACCGTCGATCTCCCGCAGGAGGATGATACCGGTGCTGGCGGTGCCGGTCAGCATACCGTACATGGTCAAAAACTGCTCTTCCTGGTATTCTTTGAACAGGGTCTTCGCTACCAGGCGGTTATACCAGTAGGTGATGACCAGGCCCACAACGCCCAGGATCAGCAGGATGCCCCAGTAATCCTGCAGCACGCTCAGCCGGATGGCCGCGATGCCCGCCACCACCATGATGTCGAAGAAGAAATTGCTGACCCGGGTCATGAGGAAATTGTTGGTATATTCCTTTTTGATAATATTCATCCGCTTCAGCATACCCAGGACCGACTTGATCAGCGTCGCCGCCAGGACGCCCAGCAGGAAATTGAAGCCGAAGATCACGGACTTCATGCCGGGCAGCAGCTGGCCCAGAATGTACATCAGCAGATAAGCCAGCAGATAGGCCGCGGCCACCAGGGCCACCTGGATGGTCATTTTGTCGACGCTGTCCTGCATGGGGATCTCATTCTCCGCCTGGATCTCCTCTGCCCGCAGCTGACCCTCCGTGGCCTTGCTTCCCTTGGCGCGCAGGTGCTTCTTGCGGATGTTCAGATGGACGACGCCGCCGATGCTGGCGCTGAGGAAGCCCAGAGCTGCCACCGCCAGGCCGAAGCTCTTGCCGCCCTCGAAGCCATAGTCCATCTCATAGATATTGCCGTAGTTCATGGCCTGGCCGGTACCCTGGCCATAGCCGAAGGGCAGCAGCAGACCCGCCGCCGGGAAGAAGCCGGAGATCACCTTCGCCGCGATGATGGTGATGGCCAGACCCACAACGCCCTGAAGCAGATAGGTAGCCACGGTGGTAACGCCGGTATTGAAGATCTCGGTCAGACGCTTCTTATCCAGCTTCTTGTCGGAGGTCTTGAAGGTGGAGGCGATGAAGCCCATGGCCAGGGTGTGATAGGTGATCAGCTCCAGATTAGCCGTACCGTTGCCGCCGAAGAAGGCGGTGTCGAACATGGTATCGCCGGTGATCAGCTTGTAGATACCCGCGATGACGATCAGGATGCCGCCGCCCAGCACGGAGGTGGGGATCAGCGACTCATTGAGCCATTTGATGTTCTTGCGCAGCATGGTGGCCGCCAGCAGGCTCAGCAGCAGGACGGCGATCAGATTATAGGTGCCCCAGGCACTAAATTCCCAAAAATTTTCCATTTTCGTTCCCCATTATTATATTTTTGTATCTGAAATAGAAATTGACGTATTTCAGCGCGTTGAAGCGCTTGCCGCCCTTCAGCTGGTAGACCTTCTGGCCCACATAGAGGTTCAGCTTGTTTTTGCCCAGGACCGTCACCGCCGACAGCTCGCTGAAGGGGTACTCCTGGCCGTCGATGGTCACCCGGTCGCCGTACAGCGCGATATCCGCGTCCTTCTTCAGGAGGTTTTTGCGCTTGTAGACGATGACCTCTGAGAGGTCGGCCCTGTCCCGGTAGACGGGCTCGCTCACCAGCGCCGTCACATCCAGCCCATTGACAAAATCACACTGTGCGTCGTACCACTGAGCCACGAACCGGTGGGGGAATTCAAAGCCCACGCCCTCCAGCTCCTTGGTGGGCAGATAGCGGATCTGCCTGCCGCATTTTTTGCAGCGGATGATGTCCTCGTGGCTTTCAAATTCCGAAAGGCCGCAGAAGGGGCAGACATACATGGCCCGCTCCAGATATTCCGCCGTCTTCTTGTGGACGAAGGTGCCGCTGACGCAGGCCTCGTCCACCCACAGTCCCTCTTCGATGCGGCGGAACAGCTCCGCGTTGGTCATCTGGGCGTATTCCTCCGGCTCGATGACCTGGGACACATAGGCCCGCATCTTGCCCCTGCGGACCACATCACTCCACCGGGGCTGGACGCCGTAGCCGCCTTCGATCCGGAAAATTGCCACCGGCAGACCCAGCTTTTTTGCCAGGGACGCGATGCTGGGATTCATGTACAAAGTTCTGCCGCTGTAGGTACGGTTCCCCTCCGGCGCCAGGGCAATGGTGCCGCCCTCCCGGGCCACCTTGATGCAGTTCTTCACCGCCTGGATATCGGTGGTCTGCTTTCGGATGGGGATGGGCGCCACGGCCCAGCGCAGCAGGGACGACACCCACCCGATGGAGAAAATATCCTCCGTGGCCAGATAATAGACCGGCCCCCAGAAGGCCATGCCCACAAAGAACTGGTCAAAAGCCGTCTGATGGTTCATGACGATCAGATACTGCCGCCCCTTCTGCTCCCTGAATTTCTCCACGGTGATGCCGTATTTCCACCTGGTATAGGGATACAGCAGTGCGTAGGCGATATTTCGAACGACTCCATGCCGCGGACGAAGCCATTGCTTCTGTGGATTCATCGGATTCTTTCCTTTCCCTTGGCGTTAATGTGACAGATTCCCCTATATTGTAGCATAACATTTTCCATCTACCAACATTTATTTCAATTTTGTTTAAAAATTTTTCATTTCAGCGACAAATGTATATTCGCCGGCTTTCGAGGTATCATAAGCGTATCCGACAGGATCTGCCGAAATTAACCATATCTTAATTTGTATGGCATTGACAAGCTCTTCCCCAAAATAGTATAATAGGATCAGCAGAATATAGAGAAATGGAGGTATCGCCATGAAACGATTACCCTGTAAGCAGTTCAGCAGACTTCTGGCGCTGGTATTGGTCCTCGTCCTGATGATCTCCACCTTCGCCGGTTGCTTCTCGAACACCGACCCGACGGAGCCTTCCGACAGCCAGTCCGCGACCGACGGCACTGATGCCACCGAGGGCACCGACGCCACTGACCCCACCGGGACTGAGCCCACCGATCCCCCCGCCACGGAGCCTGAGGCCGTGATGGGCACCGTCAACACCGACAAGCTGAATGTCCGCACCAAGGCCAACTCCAACAGCCCCTCCGTCAACAAGCTGGCCATCGGCACCCGGCTGGAGATCCTGGAGCAGCTGACCGTTGAGGATGTGACCTGGGGCCGCATCGCGGAAGGCTGGGTCAACATGAAGTACGTCACATTGGATGGTGAGACCGGCGAGACCGGCGGTGTTGTGGAGGATCCCGGCACCACCGAGCCCACTCCCGACGAGACCACCCCTGAGGAGACCACCACTCCCTCCACCGGCAGCGGCACCATGGGCACCGTCACCGCTGACAGCCTGCATGTCCGCAAGGGCCCCGGCACCAAGTACGACTCCGTTGGCAAGGTCAAGAAGGGCGACCGGGTGGAGATCCTGGAGACCGACGGCAACTGGGGCAAGACCAGCGAGGGCTGGATCAGCCTGAAGTACGTCAAGCTGGACGGCTCCTCCGACACCGCCAAGACCGATGACAGCAAGAAGACCGAGGACGAGGGCATCAAGACCCTGGTCACCGACGGCAGCACCACCGCCCTGGGCAAGGTGGTCATCGACACCAGCGCCCTGTACGTCCGCTACGGTCCCGGCACCAAGTACGCCGTGGCTGATAAGGTCTACGAGGATGAAACCGTTACATACTACCAGAAGAGCGGCAACTGGGTCCGGATCAAGGAAGGCTGGATCAGCCTGAGCTACGTCAAGGACGCTTCCTCCTCCGGCTCCTCCGCCACCTACAAGACCGGTACCGGCAAGGTCACCGCCAGCGCGCTGTACGTCCGTGAGGGCGCCGGCACCAGCTATAAGTCCGTAGACAAGGTCTACGAGGGTGACACCGTGGAGATCCTGGAAGTCAGCGGCAACTGGGGCAGGATCGCCAAGGGCTGGATCTGCCTGGATTACGTGGATATGGATTAACTCGACAATAAAAAAATACCGCTCCCGAAGGAGCGGTATTTTTTATGCTCAATTTTCAACGCTGCGGTAGAGGAAGGTCACGACCTGGGCCCGGTTGCAGACCGTGTCGGGACAGAAGGTGACCGCGCTGCCGAGGCCGTTGGTGATGCCCTCTCCGACGGCCCAGAGGACCGCGGTGGTGTACCACTTGTTTGCCCCCACGTCCACGAAGGGATTGCTGGTGGAAGCGGGCGCGGGCAGGCCGGCGTAGCGGTGCAGGAAGGTCACGATCTCAGCACGGGTGCACTCCTGGTTCGGGCAGAAGGTGGTATCACTGCCGTAACCGGCGGTGATGCCCTTCTCCGCGGCCCAAAGGACCGCGTCATAGTACCAGCCCTTCTGGATATCGGTGAAGGGATTGGCGCTGGACTCCGGCGCGGGCTCACCAGCAGCCCGCCACAGGAAGGTCACAACCTGCGCACGGGTGCAGGCCAGGTCCGGGCAGAAGGTCGTATCGGAGCCATAGCCCGCGGTGATCTCATTCTCCGCGGCCCAGAGGACAGCGTCGTAGTAGTAAGCGCCGGATTTTACATCCGTAAAGCTGTAAAGCGTGATTGGTATCCAAGAGTTTTTCGGAGATAGCGTCCAATATGTCATACCGTATTCATCATGATAATTCACATAAAATTCCGACAAATTCAGATTCGGAACACAATCCGATATGCCATTTTCATCAGAATTATGAATGTATATGTTCAGCACGGAATCAAATACAGCGCCTTTGGAAAAAAGAAGCTTAGCTGGATAGTAAATATGAATATTACGGGAATCGCTAATCAGTGTTCCCTTGATGATCAAATCATCCCTCAGGGTAAATCCACCAGTTAACACACAATTCTCTGCGATAACAACATCTGGATAGTCATTTGTCCCATCACCAATCTGGACCCCGACTCCTTGTGGTATGCACAGTGGCTCATCAATTACTAACTCCTCATTCGGAAGAAGCGTGATATCATACGACCAACGGTAGGTACCATATTGTTCAGCCAAAGCAATAGCTTTCTTTACACCTGATAAATCAACCGAAATGCCCTCTACACGTATGTGGCCGGAATGTTCATACATATCCCCCGAATAACCGAAGATGATATGATCCGCACCAATTATCGCGCAATCTGCAGTAATATCCAAAGAAAGCATGTTATATAAATCGAGTTCACCACTAATAGAAAGCCTGCCGCTAGTAATATTGATCATTTTATTTGCAACAAGCGTACCTTCAACTACCAACTCGTCGCACCAGATTGACGTACCCGCCAAAAGCTCTGTATTAATGGTATCAGACAGCGTAACGCCTTCCGGGATTATCAATTTGCCATATTGTTCTGATCTTCCGTGAACATCCAGCTCAACATTTGCAGGTAGCGTCAGACTCTCCTGAATAACAAGCGGCTCTGTGCCGGTATATGAAAGGATCGTCCATTGACCATAATCATTGGCACACAGCTCCTTTAATTCCGCGAAGGTCGTAAATGAGAAACCGAACAGAATTTCCCCGATTGCCGCATTTGCCGTCATCGGCATCATGCCACAGATCATGACAGCACACAGTATCACACACATCATACGGCTCCATTTTTTCTTCATTGGCTGATCCTCCTTTGGGATTTTAAAACAGTTTATTTCTACATTTTTAGTATATCGCAGGTGTTTGGACACGTCAAGAAAAGCACAGCTAAAAGCTTTGAATACTGCAATCAAAAGCATTCCAACACTTTAGCATCCGCCCGGACCAGCGCGATGAATTCATCGATCCGGGCCGTCATTGTGTGCCATCCCTTGGTATAGCGGGTGCGGTCCTTTGTCAGGATCCATTCGCCTTCCGGGATGTAGACCCGCTTTTCCGTCTGTCCCCGGCGGACGATGGGGGCGAAGATGATGCCATCGCCGAACATGTACTGCTCATCAAGGGTATAGCAGACCTCGTTCTCCGGGTATTCGAAAAACATGGGCCGCATCACCGGGTAGCCCTTTTCCGAAGCCGTGGCCATCTGGTCCTCAATGTAGGGTCTCAGCCGCTCCCGCAGGAGCACCAGCTCCTTCAGGATCTCAAAATTCCGCTCCCCGAAGCTCCACAGCTCATTGGGATCGCCGCTGGGCTCCAGGATGCCGCTGGGCTGGCCATGGCGGTCCCGGTTGCCATGGAGCCGCATCACCGGGCTAAACGCGCCGAACTGGAACCAGCGCACGATCAGCTCCCGGAATTCCTCGCTTCGGGTATCGCCGCCGTAGAAGCCGCCGATGTCCGTATTCCACCAGGGAATGCCGCACATGGCCATATTCAGCCCGCCCTTCACCTGATGGGCCAGGCTATCAAAGGTGGAGGGCACATCCCCGGACCAGACCAGCGAGCCGAATTTCTGACTGCCCAGATAGGCGCAGCGGGTCAGGGTAACGATATCCTCCCGGCCCATGGACCGGAAGCCGTCGTAGGCCATCTGGGAATCGTAATAGGGATAGAGCAGCGCCACCTTGTCCGCCCGGCCCGCGTGCCAGATCAGATTGTCAAACTGCTCCGGGTGCACCTCCGGCTCCGACTGATCAAACCACAGGGCATCCACGCCGTTGTCGATATAATTGCGCTTCAACTTGCTCCACACATATTCCCGGGCCTCAGGATTCGTCACGTCGATCTCCGCCTGCCAGCCATAGTAATAGAAGACCCGGTCCGAGCCATAGGCCGTGCGCATGAGCATATTATGCTCCGACATATACTCGTAGTTTTCGCTCTTGTCGTTAATCGTCGGCCAGACGGACACCACGAGCTTCATGCCCATGGCGTGGAGCTCGTCGGTCATGGCCTTCACATCGGGCCAATACCGGGGGTCGAATCGGTAATCGCCCTGCTCCGTCCAGTGGAAAAAGTCCGCGACCATGACGCTGACCGGGATACCCAGCTCATGATACCGCCGGGCCACCGCCAGCAGCTCCTCCTGAGTCTCATAGCGCAGGCGGCTCTGCCAGAAGCCCGTAGCCCACCGGGGCATCATGGGGGCGTGGCCGGTCAGGTCCGCCAGAGCGGATGCCGTCTCCTTGGGGGAGCCGCCGATCACCACATAGTCGATCCCATGGCAGCAGTCGCTGTGCCAGAGGGTGCGGTTTTTCGTCAGCTCCGCCCGGCCCGTGGAGGGCATATTCCACAGGAAGCCATAGCCCAGAGACGAGTAAACATAGGGAATAGCGCACTTTGCGTTCAGGTTCCGCAGATCCACGCAGCAGCCCTTCTGGTCGAATTCATGATCCCAGCTGTGTCCCAGGCCGAAGAAATGCTCGTCCTCATTGGGGCAGAACGTGGCCCGGGCGCTCCACAGGCCGCTGCCGATGCTCTGATAGCGCCGGACGCCCCGCTCAAAGGTCAGCTCATACTTTTCTTCCAGGATCTTCTTTCCGCCCCGGGTAAAGGTGACCTTACCGTTTTCCTCCAGCGTCACCGTCAGGTCGCCGCAGGTCATGGAAACGGAACCCTCCCCCTCTTCCACACTGGCCGTGGCCCTTTGGGGCATCAGCGTATAGTTCTCCTCCACAACACTTCCCCCGGGAAAGCCCTGAAAGCGGATCGCGTTGGCCCCGCAGGGTGTGATCCGCACCAGCTCACCGTTCCTGGAAAAGAGGATCTGACCGTCTGTAACAATTGTGCCCTTCATATACCATTCACCTCGTCATAATTGGTTAGGATTACTATATCACAGGACCGCAAGGCCTTGCAACAACAAAAAGGACATCCGAACGGATGTCCTTTTCGATATCGTGCTTATTCCGCGGCGCCCAGCGTGTAATGTGTGCCGCAGATGATGATCGCGGCAATGTCCTCCCGGGGGACCGGCGTATCAAACATGGCGGAATAACTGACCTCCATGCGCTTATCCCCTTCCTTCATACCGCCCCCACCGCCGCCTTCCAGCAGCCGCTCCGTCCCATCTGTCAGGAGGAGCGACACTTCAAAGTCGATCAAGGGCGGCTCCCCAAATACAGGGTCATAGAGGATCAGATCCAGATGGATCCCCACTGGGGAAAGCAGGATCTTCTTTACTTGATAGCGGCTTCCGCCTTCATCGGTAACATAAAGATCCTTGACCGGGATCTTCTCTGAAGAATCCCGGTAGCGGAGCGTATAGGTCAGTTCCCAGGTGCCCTCAGAAAGGACTGTATCTTCCGCGTCTTTATTGAAGATCGCCAATTTTGAGAACGATGCCTCGACGATGCGTCCGATCAGGGGCGCCTGGCGGCTCCAGGATTCGATGAAATGGACCACATTGGGATCCTCCTCATCCCGAACAGTCGCCAGAGAACCGCCCCCGGAGCCGCCGCCCAGGATATTTGTATTCCAATCCAGGAAGCGGACATTCTCCGGAACAGGCTGGCCATCGTCTCTTGAAAGCGTATAAACGATGGCCACATTGTACCGGTCTCCAATAATGGCGTCGGCAGTCAGGGTATACCCATCCACGGATACCGCCGCTTCCACCGGAATGCCTATTTGGTCAACGATCTGCGTCTGCGCGCCTCCGAACAGCGGAGCAAGAAGATTGCTTACGGAGCCGGACGCCGCTTCAGCAGTCAGGGCAGCGCTGCATATCAAGACAACACAGGCAGCAATTGAAATCCATCCGCGCAAAATCCTCTTCGGTTTTCCGCGGGCCCGTTCCTTCGCGACTTCACGAATGATGTCCCCGTCGATCCTGCCAAGAGCATCGATGATCTGGTCCTTGCTCATAAATCATAACCCTCCTTTGCGAGATATGCTTTCAGCCGCTGTCTAGTGCGGTACAGCAGGCTCTTCACCCCACTCTCCGTCATGCCGCAGTAAGCGGCGATATCCCGGAGTGGATCGAAGAAATAGTATCTTCCGACGAACGCTTTCCGCGCGTCAGCGGGAAGCGCGCGAACGAAACGATTGATGGCGTCATCCAGCAGCTTTGCTTCCAATGCCTGTTCCGGCGTTACGCCATCCGTGAAGCTGTCTCCCAGTTCCTCCAGGCACAGGGCGTATTCCGACGGATACCGCTTGACGGCATGTCTCTTTCGGAATACATCAATGGATATCTGCCGTGTGATTTTGCTCAAATAGGTCAGAAGACTGCCGGGGCGGTTGGGCGGTATGGAATTCCAGGCCGCAAGATATGTATCATTGACGCATTCTTGGCTGTCCTCAAAATCCCCAAGGATGTTGTAGGCGACCTTGGAAAGATATGCTCCATACTTTCGTTCTGTCTGGTGGATGGCTTCCTCTCTGCGCTCCCAGTAAAGCTCCACGATCTGCCGGTCCCGCATCCGCGCACCTCCTCCCTGTTTCCTTTACTATATATCCCGTAAAAAAGATGCCTTGGTTCTGGAATTATAAAATAATATTTCTATTCTCAAATCCCATCCGAGGATATCCCTTCCAGATTTGGCGTATTATATTCTGTTCTCACATTTTATTTCTTCTATATTACCTTTTGCTCCAAAAAACCCGAATGCTGCCGCATCCGGGTTTCTTGCATTCATTGGCCTCCTTTGAATTGCGTAATACGTTCGTAAACCTGTGATTTGGGCCACACAGCAATGTCGCAAATATTTAATTCATCTCTAAGGAGCTTCAGAGTTTTATCATTACAGGGAATGATCAAAGCATCTCTTTTTGCCAAAGCACCGTAACCGTTCATATCCTCGTAGGGTGCGCTTTGGCCCGGTTTCCAAATCAAAATAAACGGATGCTTTTCAAAGGAATACCGGCGATTGAATGCCAGCATCGTTTTTGACACACAAAAAGGCCGGTCCACTTCTACTGTCCGGATCACATCTTTGATATATACGCAAAACGATCTTCCATCAAAAGACCATTGCGCCAGGCAGAATTTGCGGGCTTTCAAGTTTTGATAATGGATCAAGCCAAAAACAACTGCCAAAAAAAGAGATACCCACACACAGTTCATATTTCCATTCTTAATCGACCAACCGATCAGCAAGCTGTGAACCAATAATTCCAAAAACGCAAGAAGACGTCCAACTTTCGTGAACATCTTCCGCTCACTTTCAGGGAAAATATATTGCTTTGTTATGCTCCTCATAAAACTCACCTGTATACTCCCCTTCACGTCCTACCTCTTCACTATTCACTATTACTTATTACTTTCCAAAAATTCCGAATGCGCAAATCAGTGAATAGTGAAGAGTGAAAAGGTAATAAGTAAAAATCCCGAACGCTTTCGCATTCGGGATTTTTGTAGTTAATACCCAATTTAGATATCACTTTACAGTCTAGTTTTCTGGGTGTAAGAAGAGGAAAAATCTAAATATTTCGTTCGCAAGTTTCGACAACAAATAAACCTAAATACTTTATTCCGTTAACTTCAATATTAATGCAGATGAATAAGAACTTACACGCAAGGGAGAATCAATTTCATTTGATACGAGGATTCTTTCCAACTCAAAAGCTCTATCAATAGAATTGATCGGCCCAAATTCGGTAATGAGTTCTTTTGCCTTCATATCTGTTTCGCTCGATGGTGTGTATTCAGCAATCTTATCTATGTCGATTTCAACATCAAAGTTGCATCTCGTTGTGAACGGTACTATGCGATAATATATCATTAACTCCCACAACGGACCATTATTAAGCACTAAATTGAATTCAATAGCATCAACTACAATATACTCGCTAAACTCATTTAGTATAACTCCTGTTTTTTCAACAGTATTTCTTGTTGTTAGCTTACATATATCTCCAGCCTTTATTCCAGCGAGTAGGGATTTTGTTTCTCCGGTAATGAGTCGAAGCTCTCCCATACCCGTGTCATTAAGATATATGCATGATTTTTCTTCATATATTTCTGGTAGCATAACACCGTTGATCCATAGATCACGTTTATGACTAGGATATCCTGACATATCTACTTCATAGAGCGGTTTCTCCTGCGTTAACTGCCAATGTAAAATTGCTTGCGCTGCGAACGCATAGCAAAATTCCGCATCTCTTTTTTCCCATTCTCTCTGCATCACAGAATACCCACTTCTGCTCGCTCTATATTGACTCGGAATATGATCAAGATATTTTATGAACTGCCGATAATCGGACATACTTACATTGGTTCCTAGTATCGATATCTCTTCATCCAGGCTTTGTATATAGTAGTACAGTTCCATTGATTCTTTCTTAATATGTGGAAGTGCCGCCACTTTGTTTATATGATGAGAATGATTGCGAAGCAAAAATTCGCCCAATTCAAATGCATCGCGACATGCAACAACAGCTTCTAAATACTTGCCTTCCGAGATTCTTGTTTCTGCCTGGATGAGATGATTTTTGATTTCAGAGGTATCAATTAAGGTTGAGTAGGAAATTTCTTGGATGGTCAAACCAAATACTTTCTTTAAGATTTTTTCAAAAAATCTATCGCCATACTTTATGAAACTTCTCAATTCGCTAACAGGAAGAATCATTCCATGCTGAACATTGTTCCTCAACGTTCTAAGCTGGCGTATTTCATTTTCATATGGGAGGCCGGTACCTCTTCCATCCAGCAGCGTGTATTCCTTTAGGAACCTATCAACTTCACTGAAAATTGCCATTAACTCCGGTGTATTAATAGTTTTTGATAACTTTTCTTCAATCTCAAGATGTTTAATTACAATTTTCAAAAGATATTCAATCGAGTTATCCAAACTGTGTATTGCTATCATCGTATCAAAGCTATTTCCTGTTTGAGCATGAAGTGTTGCATGTTCAAAAAAGTGTTTTGCTTTGATTAGTAATTCCATTATTTCCGGAGTCGCGGATACAGGTAATTCGACCTTGGTAATTTCATCCATAAGTAGACCTCCGCATTTTTACTATCCCAATTGGTTTTAGCATTACAGTATTGGTGCTTCATAATTATTTCTCTCCCGAACAACAACTGTATGCTATTTAACAATAAAATTCTACCATATCCTCCAGTCGAATACAAGCCAATACTTTGATCGGCATATCATAACCGCAGCCACAATCGAGGTTGATAAATCCTGGGGCATGCAGGATCTTCAGGTGTTCTCCCTTATCTTCCAGATCCATCGCATAGGCAATGCGCTTTTCTTCCAGTTGGATCATGCTCAGAACTTTCGTATGCCCGATGATCAATCTGCAATCCGGGATAGGGTTTTTAGACTCCATAGTCGGTCTTGTCCACACCTCATCGTGGACATTGTTACCTGGGAAGCCATGCACCATGTAGAACCGGTTGCCATTGACTTCTAGTTCCAAGTGCGTGGGTCTTGTACGCAGATATGTTTTTATCCGCTGCTGCACCTTTGCTTTCTGCTTCAGGTAGGCAGCTAGTGTCGGAGCATTGCCATTCCGGTTCCATCTGCGGATTTCCGTACTGGTTGCTTCTGGGCTGAGATACTGCAGCATCATATATTCGTGATTACCCAACAGCATAATTACATTGGGCATCTCCATGATTTCCAGAAGCAGGGCGATCCCATCCGGCCCTCTGTCTATCACATCACCAAGCAGGATCAGCGTATCTTCTTCTGATAAGTGAATTCTCTCTAACATCGCATGAAAGCGGTCCGCTTCTCCATGGATATCACCCATAACATAGTGCGCCATCGTCGCCCACCACCTTTCCAGATTATCCACCACTTTCTGATTCGCTGAACAGACTGGTGGATTTTTTTCATAATATCAGCAGACAGATTCTTATTGAAATCAGTCTGCTTTTCTTCTTGCTCCACAATATAGCACACTTCTTCCTCAATAGCGAGAACAATGTTTGCATGTGCATTGGCTGCGATATTGGCAATCAGCTCAGTCTTGGACCAGCCAAACTGCTCCACCGCCTTCATATACCATTCCCGCAGATCCATGGTCAGATCTGCTTCCATAATAACCACATTCTGAATCCATCCCAGCTTCATAGCACGGGACAGCAGAGCAGAATGATTTTCGTAAGTACGATAAAAGTCCCGCATTCTGCGAAGACTCCGGGGAGAGAAACCTTTCACATCCGGGTACTGCTTGTTCAGATATTCGGACGCCATTACAGCCGCCCCTTTTTCTGTTCTTCGGCACACAGCCTTGCCGATCCCACAGTAGAGTTCCATCTGAGACAGTTCCTTTTCCATCAGCAGATCAAGTTCTTCGTACATTTCACTGTAGTCAATATTCTTTCGGATGTTCATTGTGTTCCCTCCATTCATTTTTAGATTCGCCTTGGTAAAACAACAGCGCATGACCTTTATTCTGGTCATGCGCTGTTGGCTTAGCAAGCCTTATATTCCATATCGGTTAATGCTGCCCTCAAAATATCGTTACCGTGATAGCGAAGATTCAGCCAATCTGTTTTTGCTTCACTTGGTAATATCACCGGCATCCGCTCATGAATGAACGAGATGCTGCCGCAGCACTGGTCAGGATCGTAAACACAGGTTTGCCTGCTTCGATCCTGTAGATACCTGCCAGATAGAAGCCATCGGAATTCTTTGGCTCTATAGCATATTTAACTTTCTTTCCTTCTGCGTTTTCCCATTCATAATAATGCGCTGCAGGAATCAGGCATCTTCGCTGCCGCCTCCCATCCTTGAACATAGCTTTTTGAGCTGCGGTCTCGCTTCTGGCATTGATGATTCGCTTTCCATCCGGCAGGTGGTAGCCCCATTCCATAGCAAAGGGCTGCGGTTCCAATCTTCTATTGCTGGCAATCACTGCCGCGGTATCCCCAGGGAACACCTCACCAGATTTTGCACTGACATTCCGATGTTCCAGCGCTTCCATAACCGTTCGGATCATCTGAACGCTATCATCTTCTGGGACATAGAATCTTCCGCACATGGGTACCACCTCGAATCTTATGATATCCCATTTTACTGATACCTAGTCTACCTGTCAACTGTCAGCCCATTAACATCTGTCCTGCCTGTTGAACGGGGATGTGTATTACCGTAACACCTTTCAAATTTAGCTTACCGGTTCGGGTGTGTTGGAAGTCCAGCTCCACTTTACTACCAATCGGTAATTCCGCCAATCCGAGGTAGTTGCTGTTGGGCCAGGTAGGAGCAACCACCTTCCGGCCATCGTCTAAAGTGAAGTAAGTAACCAGTTTGTGTTTGCCCCATCGTTTGCAATCGATGATGGCCGTGTGCAAGCCCGGTATTTCATTGAATGCGTACCCGGATGTATCAAAGCCCGATTCTGCAAATTGGTGTCGGGACAATGCTCTCTTTTCAGCCATGAGTTGCCTTCCTCATAGGACACACCTGTTCCTTGCATGTATTCTGCAAGCGCTCTCATTGGAACTCCCGCGTTGTACTCTCGGTAGAGGTGTTTTACCCATGTGCTTTCTCCTGTTTGGATCACCACCTTGCCCCTTTCCATTCCATATCCGAAGGGCTGCTTTCTGTTCCGTCCCATCTATCTGACCGTCCTCTCTATGGATTCCGGCAGTTCCAGACCGTTCTTTAGCCGGAATCGAATCTTTATGTTGCTTTGTATTGTGACTATCTCAATCAATTCGCAGAACAGTTCCGCATCGAACGCCTCCAGCATATCCGGACCTGCGGATATGACTTCAAGCATTTGGCTGGTGCTTTCGATGAGATCGTTATCCTCCTGTGTCTGGAGTCTTTCTTTCTGCTGCTTGGCTTTGCGAAGCTGCTCTGCCAGTTGATTGGATTTCGCTATAAAAATGTCAGGGTCAACATTGCCGCTCTTTTGCATAGCGGTCAATTTATGACTCTGACTGATGATGTCTGATATTCTCTTGTTAATCGCAATGATGTCTTCGCCCCACAGCATCTGCCGGGTGCGGATCTTCCTCTCTTGCTGAAGCAGGAAGGTGAGGATTTCCTGATGAGTTTTCAGGTTATAGTAAAGGCGTAAAAACGCTCTGATAATTTCATCTTCAGGGATTGGAGGCAACGGGCATTTCTCAGCAGATTCCTCATGGGTTCTGCATACCCAATACCATGTACCATTAATTTTCTTTGATCGGAGCAAACTGCCACAGCACTGGCAGTACAGTTTCTTCGCAAAGGGTCTGGCTTGTCCCTTTGCCGCATCACGTCTGCGGCTTTTTCGCAGTTCTGCCGCCTGATCAAACAGTTCCTGCTCGATCATGGCAGGATTGCTGCCCTCCACATAGTACATCGGCCTTTCGCCCCTATTGGGCTTTTTTACTCTTGGGAATGTATCCGTGCGGTACTTCTTCTGCAGCAGGGCATTTCCTGCATAACGCTCATTGGTCAGAATATAGTCCACCAGCTTTCGATTCCACACTCTCCCAAGCGCCTTTTCCGCAGTAAGCCGGACTGAGATTTCTCTGGAATTCTTTCCGTTGACATAGTCCATGTAGATGCTCTGGATCACCGGGACCGCCTCTGGCCGGATTGCCAGCCCATCTTTGCTCAGCAGAAAGCCAGTTCCCGCTCTGCAAGTATTGAATGTTCCTTTCTGCATCCGCCTCTGGACACTCCATACCATGTTCTTGGATATGGACTCACTCTCTGCCTGGGCGCAGGATGCAAGGACAGCAGTCAGCATCTCGCTGGTCACCGTCCGGGTGTCGATGTTGTGTTCTTCGAAGAATACGCTGATACCCAGGTCTTTCAGTTCCCGGATATACTCCAAACACTCTTTCGTATTTCGGGCGAACCGGGATATGGACTTTACGAGGATCTTATCGATCCGTCCTTTACGGCAGTCAGACAGCATTCTCTGGAAGTCATCCCGCTTGGCTGCTGAAGTGCCTGTGACGCCCTCGTCCGCATATATCTCCGCAAGCTGCCAGTTATCGTGCTTGCGGATGTAGTCATTGTAATAGCTCTGCTGGGCAGCGAAGCTGTTGATCTGATCCTCCGAGTCGGTACTGACACGGCAATAAGCGGCAACTCGCAGAACAACCGCCTCCGATTGTAAAGCAGGAATGTAGATTTGTTTCCTTGCGAGATTGTCCCGAGCCGTTGCCAATGTTGCCACCTCCTGGATTAGCAACGCAAGGATATCACACTTACTCCTGCAAAGCTATTCACACTAATGGACAATGAATTGGTCAAGTAATTGGCAATTTTATATTCACACCAGTCTGCCTTGCAATCAGTGCGGCAATCCTGGTTGCTTCATTTTTTGTGCAGTATCCGGCCTCCACCAACTTGCGAAGTAGAATCACGGTACC